>JADZDP010000090.1 GCA_020850995.1 Deltaproteobacteria bacterium | reverse complement strand
GCAGGCACGCCTGCACGAGCGGGGTCAGGCCTTCGGCCTGACCGCCGTGCTGTCACCCTTCCGAGGCCTGCGTCCCTTTTTTCGCAGGCACGGGAGCACGAGCGCGGCCGAGAAGGGAGCGGCGTCACAGCCGCTCCCTTCGTTGTTGTTGGGGCTGCTGACCTCCTCGGCGATAGCCCCGCTCTCCTCGGCGGCCAGATCGTCCGCGCCGGTGTCGTCGGTGCCGGCCTCGTCGTCGTCGGCGACCTCGTTGAGCTCTGCTTGCCGGTCGCGCGCGCTCAGCACCGCGTGATCCGCCTGCAAGAGCGCCTCGTCGTCGCAGCCTTCGCAGGTCCAGGGGCTCTCCTGCAGCACGTCGCGGATCATGGCGGGCTCGAGGTCGGGCGCCACCGCCTGCATCAGCGAGACCACGCCGGCGACGTGCGGGGCCGCCATCGAGGTCCCGAACAGCCAGCGGTGCCCGAAGGGGTCGCCACCGTCGGCGGAGAGGATCCAATCCGCCACGTCGCCGGTGTCATCGCCTCCGGGCGCGACCACGTCGATCCTGCTGCCGAACGCCGAATAGGACGCCAAGGTGACGTCGGGGCCAACCGCGGCCACCGCGATCACGCCGGGGCAGCTCGCCGGCGCACCGACCGCGGTGTCGTTGCCCGTGTTGCCCGCGGCGGCCACCAGCGCGACGCCGCGCGCGAGCACCTCTTGGTAGGCGTCGCGCTCGTAGGCCGAGCAGCGCCCTGGGCTACCCAGGCTCAGGTTGATCACCGACACTTGATCGTCGCCGATGGACGGCACGCTTTCGACGTCGATGCCAGCCATCCACGCAGCACCTTCGACGATGTCGACCAAGGAGCCGCGGCCGCCGCGGCCGAGCACGCGCGCGCTCACCAGCTTGGCGCGCCAGTTGAGCCCCGGCACGCCGAAGCCGTCGTCGGCGCGGGCGAGCATCACGCCGGCGACGTGGGTACCGTGGAACTGCGTGTCGCGCCCCGAGTCGTCGGCGTCGTCGGCGTCGCGGCCGTCGCCGTCTTGCGCGCGGCGCGTGTCGCTGATGAAGTCCCAGCCCCGCGCCACGCGCCCCTGCAAGTCGCGATGCGCGCGTGTGGTACCGCTGTCGACGACACCGAGGCGCTGACTGGCGCGTCCCACGCTCAGGTCCCACGCGGCCTCGGCCTCGATGAGCGAGAAGCCCCACAGCTCGTCGAGGTACACATCGTCGGGCACCCGCAACATGGCGCGCGTGGCGTTCGGCACTGCGCCCTCGACCTCGCGCTCCCGGGCGAGCCGCAGAGCGGCGCGCTCGGTGTCGTCGACGTCAGCAGCGGGCAGGCGCACCAGGTGCCACCCGGCCACGCTCGGCCGCTGGTACTCGAGCGCCAGCCCGGTGCGCCGCGCGAGCACGCGCACCGTCGACGGCGCGGTACCCGCGTCGGCCGTGGCGCGCAGCTTGAGCAGCAGCTCGCCGGCCACGATCTCCGGCTCGGTATCGGCGGGGCCGCGTTTGTGGTCGGGGAGCTCCACCCGCCGAGGTGGCGCGGACCAAGCGGCGAGCGGCAGAGCAGCAACGAAGCAAGCGAGCAACAAGGGCATGGGACCTCCAGGGCACCCCGCCTCGCAGCCCTCGTGCCACGCTCGCCCCGCGGTCTGGCGCGTGGCGCGTTTCCGACCTGGGGCCACTCGTTCCGCTCGTTCCGGGGTGAACCGCGCCGACGCCGAGCGAACTGGCAACCAGCCGCACCTGCGGCCCCATTGACGACGGGCCGAAAGGGCGCCATCGAGGCCGCAGGTCGTTAGCTCAATTGGTAGAGCACCGGTCTCCAAAACCGGGGGTTGCAGGTTCGAGTCCTGCACGGCCTGCCATTCCCCAGCCGAAAGGCTGATTGAATAGGGCAGACATGCGCCAGAAGACTTGGGTTGGACTCTTCTTCATCACCGCGGGCCTGATCGTGGCCTTCGTGCTCAGCTTGGCGCTCAAGTCGCTGTTCGCGGCCCTGCGCGTCACCGACACCGAGATCGTCGGCGAGCGCATCACCATGACCGTGCTGCTGGCCATGGTGGTGGGCGCGCTCATCACGGTGGGCTGCGCCATGTGGCCGAAGAGCCGCAGCTTCGTCGACCACGTCATCGACGAGCTCTACAAGGTGAACTGGCCCACCTGGGGCGAGACCAAGGTCAACACCGCGGTCGTCATCGTCACCTCGGTGATCTCGGCCATCATTCTCGGCGCGTTCGACATCAGCTTCGGCTGGGCCTCGACCTGGCTCGGCGAGCACCTCTAGGCGCACGCGCAGCGCGCGCGCCGACGACCGCGCACCCATCCCTTCGCTCACGCCCTCGTCCCACGGCCACAACGACCATGACCAACCAGACCGCAACCGCTGCCGCCCCCACACCCAAGAGCGAGAAGCTCAAGTGGTACGTCGTCCATACGTACTCGGGCTTCGAGAACCGCGCCAAGAAGGCGCTCGAGGAGAAGATCAAGCAGGGCAGCCTCGACACGTACTTCGGCGAGATCCTGATCCCCATGGAGACCGTGGAGGAGCAGAGGAACGGCCAGAAGAAGACCACCAAGCGCAAGTTCGCGCCGGGCTACATCTTCGTGCACATGGAGATGCGCGCCGAGACCTGGCAGCTCGTCAAGGCCACGCCCAAGGTCACGGGCTTCATCGGCGCGCCCAACATGAAGAGCGCCTCGGCCGAGAGCGATCTCGCCAAGATCCCCGCCGTCCCCGAGAAGCAGGTCATGGCCATGACCCAGCAGCTCACGGAGACCGCGGTCAAGCCGGCGCCCAAGATCGACTTCGAGGCTGGTGACTCCGTGCGCGTCGTCGAGGGGCCCTTCGCCAACTTCTCGGGCAACGTGGAAGAGGTCAACCACGCCAAGCAGAAGGTGCGCGTGCACGTGACCATCTTCGGGCGCTCCACGCCGGTGGAGCTCGACTTCAACCAGATCACCAAGGCGTAGTGACAGCCCCGTCCCCGTCGGCGCGACGACGCCGGCGCCGGGGCGCACCACCGCCTTGACTTCCCTGCCCCCTCGGGCAGGCTCCCGCCGCCGGCCCACGTCGGGCCGACACCAATTACCGGTTTGCACTGGTTGTTTGGTCTTTCACTCGTGGGAGGCCGCGCTCGCGGCCGTTTGACCACGAAGGAGCATTGCCATGGCCAAGAAGGTCCAGGCGTACGTGAAGCTGCAGTGCCCCGCTGGCAAGGCGAACCCCGCCCCGCCCGTCGGTCCCGCGCTCGGTCAGCACGGCGTCAACATCATGGGGTTCTGCAAGGAGTTCAACGCGCGCACGCAGGATCAGGCGGGTCTCATGATCCCCGTCGTGATCACCGTGTACTCGGACAAGTCCTTCACCTTCATCACCAAGACGCCCCCGGCGTCGATCCTGTTGAAGAAGGCGGCGGGCCTCAAGCTCGACAAGAAGCCCGGTGGCGGCGCCAAGAATCCCGGCAAGGAGAAGGTCGGCAAGGTCACGATGGCGCAGGTGCGCGACATCGCCAAGACCAAGCTCAAGGACACGAACGCCTACGACGTGGAGGCGGCCGCCCGCTCTGTCGCCGGTACCGCGCGTTCCATGGGCATCGACGTCGTCGGCTAAGGACCACCACCTTCTCACCACAGGATTCCATCATGACCAGCAAGCTCGGCAAGAAGCGCACCGCCGCGTTCAAGCGCGTCGATCGCACACAGCGTTACAAGATCGGTGAGGCCATGAAGCTCGTGAAGGGCTGCAAGACCTCCAAGTTCGACGAGTCCGTCGACGTCGCCATCAACCTCTCCGTCGATCCGCGCCACGCGGACCAGATGGTGCGCGGCGCTGTCCTGATGCCGCACGGCACCGGCAAGAGCATCCGCGTCGCGGTGTTCGCCAAGGGCCCGAAGGTCAAGGAAGCGCAAGACGCCGGCGCCGACATCGTGGGCGCCGACGATCTGCACGACAAGATCGCGGGCGGCTTCATGGACTTCGACCAGGTCATCGCGACCCCCGACATGATGGGCGTGGTCGGCAAGCTCGGCCGCGTCCTCGGCCCGCGCGGCCTGATGCCGAATCCCAAGGTCGGCACGGTGACCATGGATGTCGCCAAGGCCGTGCGCGAGTCCAAGGCCGGCAAGGTCGAGTACAAGGTCGAGAAGGCGGGCATCGTGCACGCCTCGCTCGGCAAGGTCTCGATGGAGAGCGACAAGCTCGCCGACAACTTCAAGGCGCTGTTCGAGAACATCATGCGCCAGAAGCCCGCGAGCGCGAAGGGCATCTACGTGAAGAACGTCGTCGTGTCCTCGACGATGGGCCCGGGCGTCAAGGTCGACATCGCCGACGCCATCTCCATGGTCTCCGCAGCCACCGAGTGAGCTGAGCATCGCGTCGACGCGCGCCGCGCTGGGTGAAATCACCCGGTGCGGCGCGCGCCGCGTTTGGCGCGACATCACCCGATTGCGCGCCCGTCGGCGATTGCCGAAACCGCGGGCATGGCACACCTCGTCCCCGCCCTGCTCCTCTTGGTTGCCGCCAGCGCGCCGCCCGCTCCCGCCGACGGCATCGCGGTCTGGCGCCGACCCGTCGCGGGCGCCAAGGCCGCGCCCGTCATCGTCGCGTGGTCGAGCCTGAAGCTCGAGGAGCGCACCAGCGTCGACGTGCAGCTCGGCGGCGAGCGCAGCTTTCGCGGCGTGTCCCTGAAGACCATCCTCGGCGCGGCCGCGCAGCGCACCCCCGCAGAGGACACGGCGCTGCTGCATTTCAAGAACGGCATGCAAGTGCCCGTTCCGCTCGACGACGCCATGCTCGCCCGCCTCGACCTCTTCGTCGCGCGCGCCGTCAAGGACAGCACCGGCAAGCTGGCAGAGCGCTTCGACAACGTCGTGCACGAGCGCTCACCGTGGATGGAGCAGCGCGCCATCACCTTCGGCACCAACAAGCTGGTGGCCAAGGACCCCTTCCACCCGGCCCTTGGCGCCACCACCACCAAGTTCACGCCGTGGGCCCACGTCGACACCCTCACGGGCATCGAGCTGGTGAACGGCGCGGCGTGGCGCCGCACGCTGCGCATCAGCGAGGACCCGCGCGTCTTGCAGGGCCTTGGCGCCTTCGAGCAGCGCTGCCAGTTCTGCCACGGCGTGCGCGGCGCCGGCGCCTCGTTTGGCTGGGACTTCGTCAAGCCCATCCCGGTGCACACCTGGAGGGACGCGGAGTCGCTCCTGTACCACGTGAAATTCCGCAAGCTCACCGGCGCCGAACAGGGCCTGCTGATGCCCCCGCAGCCCGACGCCACCATCGACGAGGTGCGGGCGCTCTGGGACTGGATGAAGGCGGTCAGCGCCAACGAGCTGCGTCCCTACCTCCCATGAGGCCCAAGGGGGCTTGCCAGGCCGGTTCGCGCGTGTAACGAGGTGCGCGGCCCCTCGGGGCCACCCGTCGAAGACAGCCGGCGCGCCCTCCTCGAGAGCCCGCGCTCAATGTTCGCAGGGCCCAGCCCCGCGATGCCGGCCGAGGCGAGGGATGTCGCGAGTGCTCCATCGGAGCGCCGCTCCCCTCTTCTCGCTGTCCTCCTCGACACCTGCGCCCACGGCAGGTCGCTTCGTTTCGTGTCGTTTCGCAGTCTTGTCGGTCTTTCATCGTCGGAGTCATCATGCAGCCCACAGAACAGCGCACCTCGTACCCGCAAGAGAAGGTCGATGAGCTCGGCTTCCTCAAGGACGCCTTCAAGAAGGTCGAGGTGGCCATCCTCGCCAGCGTGCAAGGCCTCACCGTCGCCGAGGTCAGCGAGCTGCGCCGCAAGCTGCACGACGCGGGCGTCAAGTTCCGCGTGGTCAAGAACACCCTCGCCAAGAAGGCCATCAAGGGCACGCCGCTCGAGGTCATCACCGATGACTTCAAGCAGGTGACCGCCGTGGCCTGGCACGACTCGGACCCGGTGGGCCCCGCCAAGGTGCTGACCGCGTTCAAGAAGGGGCTCGAGAAGTTCGTCATCAAGGCGGGCTTCCAGGGCGGGCTGCGGCTCGACGCCAACGGTATCGAGGCCCTCTCGAAGCTGCCGACGATGGATGAGCTGCGCGCCCAGCTGCTCGGCACCATCAACGCCGTGCCCGCCAAGCTGCTCGCGCAGCTCAACGCGCCGGCGCAGCACGTCGTCGGCGTCATCCAGGCCAAGAAGGACAAGGACGAAAAGGCGGCCTGAGCGCCCTCGTCCCCCATCGCTTTCCCGTTCGTTCCAGCATCCGCGATCTTCGCATCGCACCAACCAGGAGAAGAAGACATGGCAGATCTCGCAGCACTCAAGGACCAGCTCTCCAAGCTCACCCTCATGGAGGCCTCGCAGCTCGTGAAGGACCTCGAGGAGGCTTGGGGCGTCAAGGCCGCGTCGGGCGGCGGCATGATGATGGCGATGCCGATGGGCGGCGCCGCCGGCGGCGCGGCTCCCGCGGCCGAGAAGACCGAGTTCACCGTCGAGCTGACCGCCGCCGGTGAGAAGAAGATTCAGGTCATCAAGGTCGTGCGCGAGCTGACCGGCCTCGGCCTCAAGGAGGCCAAGGAGCTCGTCGACGGCGCCCCCAAGGTCGTGAAGGACGGCGTGTCCAAGGCCGACGCCGAGGGCATGCAGAAGAAGCTCGAGGCCGAGGGCGCCAAGGTCACGCTGAAGTAAT
>JADZDP010000089.1 GCA_020850995.1 Deltaproteobacteria bacterium | reverse complement strand
GAGCGCCACGCCCCACACCCGCCGCGCGCTCGGCGGCGGCGCTTGCGCAGCGGGCGCGTCGGTGGCGGGCTCGGTGTCGAGGGCGGGCGCACCGTCGACGGGCGTGGCCAAGGCGAGCGCGACCAGGAGCGCGACGGATTGCATGGGGGCCACGCTACTCCACGCACGCGCGCTCGCCAACGCGAGGGCCCCACGCTAGCGTGCGCCGCCATGGCCGCGCTCGACTGGGGCATCGTCGCGCTCTACTTCCTCGTCGTCGCCGGCGTGGGCGCGCGCTTCGCCAAGCGCGCCGGCCGTTCGCTGGAGGAGTACTTTGCGGCGGGGCGCAGCGCGCCCTGGTGGCTGGCAGGTGCGGGCATGATCGCCACCACCTTCGCCGCCGACACGCCCCTCGTCGTCACCGGGCTGGTTGCCGCGCACGGCGTCTCGGGCAACTGGCTGTGGTGGTGCATGGTGATGAGCGGCGTGCTCACGGTGTTCCTCACCGCGCGCCTGTGGCACCGCGCCGGCGTGCTCTCCGACGTGGAGCTGGTCGAGCTGCGCTACGGCGGCGCGGCCGCGCGCTTCTTGCGCGGCTTCCGCGCGCTCTTCCTTGCGCTGCCCATCAACCTGATCATCCTCGGCTGGGTCAACCTCGCCATGGTGAAGGTGCTGCGCGTCATGCTCGGCATCGACGCGTGGATGGCCATGCTCGCCTGCTTCGCCGTCACGGTGGCCTACTCCACGGCGGGCGGCCTGCACGCCGCGCTCTGGGTCGACCTGGTGCAGCTCGTCTTGATGATGATCGCCGTCGTCACGCTGGCCTTCTTTTGCGTCGACGAGGTGGGCGGCACCGGCGCCCTCATCGAGGGCGTGACGAGGAGCTTCGGCTCCCGCGAGGCCGCCATCGGCTTTCTGCCCGTGGGCGAGGCCAGCGCCGCGTGGCTACCGCCGCTCGCGCTCTTCACCTTCCTCGCGGTGCAGTGGTGGGCGGCCTGGTACCCGGGCGCCGAGCCCGGCGGCGGCGGCTACGTGGCGCAGCGCATCTTCTCGACCAAGAGCGAGAAGGACGGCGTCTTGGCGGTGCTCTTCTTCCAGGTGGGCCACTACGCGCTGCGCCCGTGGCCGTGGATCGTGACCGGGCTGTGCACGGTGCTTCTGTACCCCGGCGGTATCACGCTCGATGGCAAGCAAGACGTGGAGGCCGCCTACGTGCAGGCCATCGTCGACGTGCTGCCCATGGGGCTCAAGGGCTTCTTGCTGGCGGGCTTCTTGGCCGCGTACATGTCGACGGTGTCGACGCACCTCAATTGGGGCGCCTCGTATCTGGTGAACGACCTGTACAAGCGCTTCTTGGTGCCGAGCGCCGACGAGCGTCGCCTGGTGCGCGTGTCGCGGCTGTGCACGGTGGGCATCTTCTTGCTCTCCATCGCGGCCACCAGCCAAATGGACTCCATCGCCGGCGCGTGGAAGCTCTTGCTCGCGCTCGGCGCCGGCACGGGGCTCGTGCTCATCTTGCGCTTCGTATGGTGGCGCATCAACGCGGTGAGCGAGATCGCGGCCATGCTCGCGTCGGTGGTGAGCTCGCTCGTCGGGTGGCGCCTCTTCCCGTCGCCCGAGGGCGGCGGGCCCGGCGAGCTCGAGGCCCAGGCCAAGGTGATGCTCTTCGTCGTCGTCGTGTCCACCGTGATCTGGCTCGTCGCCACCCTGGTCACGCGCCCCGAGGACGACCAGGTGCTCGGCCGCTTCGTCGAGCGCGTGCGCCCCGAGGGCCCGGGCTGGCGCTCCGTCTATCAGCGCCTCGGGCTCACGGCGCCGCCGCCGCGCGGTGGCTCGGTGCTCGCAGGCTTCGCGCTCGGTGTGGTGCTCGTGTACGCGGCGCTCTTTGGCTTGGGCAAGCTGGTGCTCGCCGAGTCGCTCATCGGGATGGGGCTCTTGGCGCTGGCGGTGGTGGCGTGGGCCATCATCCTGCGCGTGCTGCCGCGCCTGCTGGCCACGTCGGCGCCGCCGGGGTGAGCTTTGCGGCGCCGGCATCGGCGCCGCCCATGACCTCGTGCAAGTCGCAGGCGCCGGCGAGCGCGAGCTCGCGGTGGTCGCGAAGCGTGCTGCTACGAACCTTGGATCGGCGAGTTCAAGACCGCCGTGCAGGCCGAGGGTGCGCCGAGCGGCGTGGTGCACTCGGCGAGGTAGCTCGCGCGCTGCCCACAGCCGGTGGCGCCCCAGCTGCCGCGGCTCATGCGCTTGCCCTTGCTGGGAATTCGCTCGGGGTCGGAGAGCTGAACGATTGTGATCTCCTGCGACGCACAAGCGAGGTCGAATGCCGCCCGTTTGCGGACCGCTTGCTCGGAGAGGCTCGGGCCGCTTGGCGCGCGAGGCGTCGCGCAGGACGCGGTGCCGCCGAGGATCAGCGCTGCACAAGAGCTGACGAGAAGAACGCGGGTGCTCACCATGCGGCGACACTACTGATCCACGGGGGCCACACAAGGCCGCGCCCCGAACGGTCAGGTCGATGTGCGTTGACGGGGCTCGCCGTACAGCGGTTCCAGTATCCGTTGTTTCGTTCCTCGCTCGGTCCTGGCCCCGATGGCTGCGTCGTGTGCTCGGCACCTGCCGACGGGCACGCGCCTCCGCTGCTCCTTGCCCTCGTGGCAAGCCCCATCGCGATCCTCCGATCAACGAATGCTGGAACCGCTGTAGGGCCCAGCCATCTCGAGCGCCGCCCGCGCTACGCTCCGTCCATGTCGAGCTCGCCCTCTCCTCCGCCCGTGGTCGCAACCAAGAAGATGTCCGGCTGCATGCTGGCGCTCATCATCGTCGGCGGGCTCGGGCTGCTCGCGGTCATCGGCGTCGTCACGATGGTGGTGCTGGTGCTGCGTACCCCCGAGGGCTCCGCGGTGGTGGAGCTGATGCAGACCTCGGTGGCGGCGCAGAAGGGCCCTGGCGCCGACGCCTTGCGAACGTACGGCTGTCAGAGCGTGGGCGTGTTGCCGGTGGCCGCGCTCAACGAGATCGCGGCGCGCGCCGACGCGGGCCCGGTGATCGCCGACCTGGCCACCGCCATGGTGAGCTGCTTTGCGCCTCCTGCCGATCGCAGCTGCGACGCCATGGCGGCCGCCTACGTGACGGCGCAGAAACCCAGCGGACCCATCCGCTTCGCCATCGTCGACGGCGAGCAGGATCGCTGCGCCGGCTACTACGACGAGAGCGGCCGCCCCATGGCCACGCCGGCCGAGGCGCCCGCGGGGCCCTGATGGCCACCCGTGGCGTCGTTGTCCCGCGGCCGTTCCTGCTCGACGGCAAGGCGCACGTGGTGCACGCCGGCGGGTGGCCGTCGATGTCCTCGAGCTCGCGGCGCCTTCCCACGGGCTGTGCAGGGCGTGATCACGCGATCGGCTATTGCCGAGCCCGCGCCCGTGGTTGAGTCTCCGCGTCCCTGGAGGGGTCCCGATGCTTCACCGCCCGCTCGTCGTGTCGTTGTTCCTGTTTGCCGCGCTCGCGCTTGGTGGGAGCGCAGCGTGCCCTGGGTGTGAAGGCGAGGGCGAGGGCGAGGGTGAGGGTGAAGGTGAAGGTGAAGGTGAAGGGGAGGGCGAGGGTGAGGGTGAGGGTGAGGGTGAGGGTGAAGGCGAGGGCGAAGGTGAGGGTGAGGGTGAAGGCGAGGGCGAAGGCGAGGGCGAAGGTGAAGGCGAGGGTGAAGGCGAGGGCGAGGGTGAAGGCGAGGGTGAGGGCGAGGGCGAGCAGCAAGGCGATGCAGCCCTCGCCTGGACCCCCTACAATGGCCAATCCGACGCCGCTGCCGGCGCGAACGGCTTCGGTCTCTCCTGGACCGCGGCGGGAGTCGGGTACTTCGCCGTCGTCGGCGACGACGGAGCGCTCACGAGCCCAGAGGAGGTCCCGAGCACCACCGACATCTATGGCGACCTCGCCTGGCCGGCCATGGCGAGCACGTCGAGCGGCTTCGGCGTCGTCTTCATGGACGAACAGCCAAACCTCCACTTCGTGAGCGTGGAGGGCGGGGTCGTGGGCACGCCGATCATCTTGAGCAGCGGCGACAGCAACCAATACTTCGACGTCTCCCACGCGATCGTGGCTGCCCCAGGCGGCGGCTATGTGGTGGCGTGGTGCCGTGGCCGTCAGCCTTCCACAACCGGCACGGCGCTGGTCGCGCGTGCCATCGCTGCCAACGGTACCCTGGGCTCGGTCCATGACATCGAGCGGCCGAGCACCTGCCTGTGGGGAAGCAAGGTCAGCCTCGCCAGCGACGGTACGAACCTCTTCCTCGCCGCGACCGCCGGCGAGGGCGTCACGTATCAGACGCGCGTCTATCGCCTCGGCGCCGACGGCGCCGACGTGGCGGGCCCGCTGGCGCTCGATGACACCCAGGTGGTTGGCGGGAGCGCGCTTGCGGTCGAGCCCGACGGCGAGCTCGTCATGTTGGCGAGGACGACCAGTGGCGGCCCGCGCATGCTCCACCTCGACCCCGATCCCCTTGCCGTCACCTCCGACGACCCGATCGTGGTGAACGGCTACGTGTACGGCGCTATGGCGCTGGGCGCAGCGGGCCCGCTGGTGGCCTTCCAGCCATACGAGTTCGATGACTACGGGGGGTTCTTCGTCATTGGGTCCGTCGCCAGCGACGGCACCCTCCTGAGCACCTTCGTTCCCGCCGCGCCATACATTTTTGATCCACAAGCCTTGAAGGTGCGCCCCGTCGGCGGGGGAGCGCTCGAGACCCTGCTCTTGTACTCGCGCTTGGACACCGCGGGCTCAGACCCGCCGCAGCTCTACTATCTCCGCATGCGCGGGCTCTGAGCAGGAGGAGCGCAGCTCGGCTGCGCCTCTGGCGCCCACGGGCGCGATGACGCATGGTGCCCCCGCGAAGGGTGCACCATGCGCCTGCTCCTCATCCTGCTCCTCGGCCTCGCCCTGCCCGCGCTCCTCGTGGGCTTCGCTCGCGTGGTCAACCAGCTCACGCGCAGCGCACGCGAGCGCGCCGTGCGCCGCGCCTTCGCGGGGCGCGCGCTCTTCCTCTGGCGCCACCGCGGGCGCTGGGAGGCGCTGGTGCAAGAGAGTGTGCTGCCGGCGCTGCCCGCGGGGGTCGAGCCCTGCCCGCGCGATCATGAGCGCCCCGAGGCGCGCGCGCTCTGGCTGCTCAAGCCCCGCGGCATGGGCGTGCCCGCGCTCGTGCTCGTCAGTAGCGACGACATCGCGTGGTACCCCGTGCACGAGCGCCTGGAGCGCACGCGCGCGCAGGAGCTGCCACAGGAGGAGCTCGTGCGCGAGCTGCGCGCCCAGCTCATGGAGGTGCTGAGCGTCGCGCGCGCGCGGCGCGAGCACGCGGGGGGCGCGGGCGGGCCGAGCACGCCCACGGCGGCGCCGCGCTGAGCTCATGCGTCGGGTCGAGCGTGTTGGCGTGGCGCGCGACGCCGTGCCGCGGGCACCACCACCACGAGGAGCCCAAGCGAGAGCCAGGGCAACCCGCGAGGCCCGCCTTGGCATGCGCAGCGAAGGGCACGGCCCTCCCGCTCCTGGTCCGCCAGCCCCGCGCGTGGCTCGTCGTGGCCGCCGTCGACGTCGTCGCCCGTAGGCGGGCTGCCGCCCTCACCCGGCCCGCTCCCACCGTCGAGCGCGCCGCCCGCCCCCGCGTCGCGCTCGACCTCGACGCCGGCGTCGAGCTCGCCCGCGTCGGGGCTGCCCGCGTCCGCGGCGCTGCCCTCGGTGCCGCGCAAGAGCGCGCGCGCGAGCCCCACGCCGAGCGCGCCGCCCGTGCAGAATTCACCGTGCGCCGTGGGCGACTCCAAGAACCACACGTAGGGATCGCGCAGGTCCTCGCCGACCTGGAAGAAGCGCGCCGGCTCCCAGAGCCGCTCCCACGCGTAGAAGTAGCAGGGCCCCATCTGCAGCGCGCCCGCGTAGAGCGGCGCCACGTCGTAGCCGCGCTCCTGCAGGTGGGGTGCTGCCAGCGTGATGGTGCGCTTGCCGCGCTTGGCCATGTCCACCAGGTCGCTGAACTTGTCGTTGCCCGGGTTTCTGCCGATGTCCATCCACTCGTAGTAGCCCCAGTTCTCGTGGATGAAGATGTCGCGCCCGAGCTCGGCGCCGTCGCTGCCGCCGGTGAGCTCGGCGATGACCTGGAAGGGGTGCTGCGTGTAGAGCAGGCGCCGCAAGAGCCCGCTCTCGGGGTACCCGAGCAGCGCCTCGCCGCGCATGCGCCAGTAGATGCCGCCGAGGTAGAGCGCGAGCTGCTCGCGCTCGCGATCGCTGAGCGCGGGGTGCGGGAGCTCGCCGCGCTGGCGCCCCATGGCGAGGAGCGCCTGGCGCTCCTGCGCCGCTTGCTCGAGGCCCGCCGCGTAGAGCGCGTCGAGCTGCGCTTGCGCGTCGACCAGCTCGGCCTCGAGCGCGCGGAGCGCCGCCGCCAGCGCGGCCCCGCGCGCCTGATGGAAGCAGCCGTCGTCGGACTCGAGCAGCGCCGCGGCGGCGCGGTAGCGCTCGAGGCGCGCCGAGGCCCCGTCGTGCAGGTGTTGGTAGCGCAGCTTGGCGATGATGCGCCGCGCGTCCTCGACGAAGCCGGCGGGGAGCAGGCCCGCAGGCCACGGGATGTGCGTGAACACCTCGCCGGCGATGCTGATGAGGCCCTCTACGGTCTGCAGGTCTTCGGTGGCCGCCTCGCCCGGGGGCTGGTCAAGGACGTAGCGCTCGGGAAATTCGATGCGCAGGCAGCTCTCGCCCTCGTCGTCGACGGCGGCGCGCAGGGTGGCGGCCCTTTGCTGGCACGACGCCGACGCGCCGGGCAGCACCGGGTCCTCGAAGCTGAACGCCGCGTGCGCCGCGCAGGTGCTGGGGTCCTGTGCGAAGGGCTCGTCGGTGCCGGGGCCCGAGGCGAAGGCGAGCTCGAGCTGTTCGAGCATGGCGTGATGGAAGTAGAGCGTGAGCGGCGCCACCGCAGTGGCCTCGAGCTCGCCGTCGGGGATCGGCGGCACGCCCTCACCGAGCTCGCTCAGGCGCGCCTGCACGCCTGCGGGATCGGTGGCGACGCTGGGGTCGAGCTCGAAGGGCCAGGGCTGCGCTTGGGCGGACGCCGGGCGCGCGAGCGCCACGAGCGCGACGACGAGCTGGGCGTGCTGCAAGCATGCCGGCGAGCTCAGGGGAGCGCGCACCCGTGATGGGCGCCTTGCGCGCGACGTGCTCGGCGCATCGGTGCGGCCGCGATGTGGGCGCCGGCGGCAACGCGCCACTGCTCCATGAGCGCCAGCGACCAGCGAGAGAGCATCTGGGACCTGTTGCACGTGCGCGGCCTCCATGGACCTGCACGCTTGCTAGGCGGGCCGCGCCAGGCGCGGCATCCGTTGTTGGACCGCGATGGGACAAAGGTCCCCTGGCATTTGCTCCCCGGTTGGCCAGCCGGCCGGGGCACGCGAGCTTCGGATGTTCGGATGCAGGGGCTCGACGTCGCTGCGTGGTGAGGCGGTCGCTGCTCTCGCGAGAGCAGCGACCGTCAACGAAGGGGGGACAACAAGCCCCACCTTCTTCTTCTTCTTCTTCTTCTTCTTCTTCTTCTTCTTCTTCTTCTTCTTCTTCTGCAGCAGCAGCTGCTGCTGCGTCGTCCCCGCGACGAGATCCGCCTACCCGCGCTGATCGATCGCCTGGTACGCGCGCAGCGTCGAGCCCTGGTAGACCTGCCGCGGCCGGCCGATCTTGGTGGCCGGATCTTTGTGCATCTCGCGCCAGTGCGAGATCCACCCAGGCAAGCGACCCATGGCGAAGAGCACCGTGAACATGCCCACGGGGATACCCAGCGCCTCGTAGATGATGCCCGAGTAGAAGTCGACGTTCGGGTAGAGCTTGCGCGAGACGAAGTAGTCGTCTTTGAGGGCCTGCTCCTCGAGCTGCTTGGCGATCTCCAGGCGCTTGCTCTTGACGCCGAGCTTGTTGAGCACGTCGTCGCAGGCCTTCTTGATGAGCTTGGCGCGCGGATCGAAGTTCTTGTACACGCGATGGCCAAAGCCCATGAGCCGCGTGGTGTCACCCTTATCCTTGGCGCGGTTCAAGAACGACTTGCCGTCGAGGCCCTCGGCCTCGATGCGCTCGAGCATCTCGATGACGGCCTGGTTGGCGCCGCCATGCAAGGGGCCCCACAGCGCGTTCACGCCCGCCGAGATCGATGCGAACAAGTTGGCGTTCGAGCTGCCCACCATGCGCACCGTCGACGTGGAGCAGTTCTGCTCGTGGTCGGCGTGCAAGATCAAAAGCAGGTCGAGGGCGCGAGAGACCACGGGATCGACGTGGTACATCTCGCACGGCGTGGCGAACATCATCTGCAAGAAGTTCGAGCAGTAGTCGAGGCCGTTCTGTGGGTACATGAACGGCTGGCCCATCGAGTGCTTGTAGCAGTAGGCCGCGATGGTGGGGAACTTGGCCAGCAGGCGGTACGTGGAGATCTCCACGTGGCGCGGGTCGTGCGGGTTGACGCTGTCCTTGTAGAAGGTGGAGAGCGCGCCGGTGACCGCGGCGCAGATGGCCATGGGGTGCGCGTCTCTCGGGAAGCCCGAGTAGAAGCGCTTGATCTCCTCTTGCAGCATGGTGTGCCGCGTGACGTGGCGCGTGAACTCTTCGAGCTGCGCCTTGGTGGGCAGCTCGCCGTGCAGGAGCAGGAAGCTCACCTCGAGGAAGGTGGACTTCTCGGCCAGCTCCTCGATGGAGTAGCCGCGGTAGCGCAGGATGCCCTGGTCACCGTCGATGAAGGTGACCGAGCTCTGGCAGGAGCCGGAGTTCATGAAGCCCGGGTCGAGCGTGATGAGGCCGGTGGCGGCGCGCAGCTTGGCGATGTCGAGGGCCAGCTCGCCCTCGCTGCCCTTGACGACGGGCAGCTCGATGGTCTTGCCGCCATAGCTGATGGTCACCTTCTCGCTCATGTCCTGATCCTTCCGATCGCGATCACGCCTGGCACGAAGCTATCCCAAACCCTGCCCGGGCTCGCACGAGGTGAGACATGGCAGAGGGCCTATTCGCCCTCGCCTTCACCCTCGCCCTCGCCTTCACCCTCGCCCTCGCCTTCGCCTTCACCCTCGCCCTCGCCCTCGCCTTCACCCTCGCCCTCGCCCTCGCCTTCGCCTTCACCCTCGCCCTCGCCTTCACCCTCGCCTTCACCCTCGCCTTCGCCTTCACCCTCGCCCTCGCCCTCGCCTTCACCCTCGCCCTCGCCTTCACCCTCGCCCTCGCCTTCTCCCTCGCCTTCTCCCTCGCCTTCTCCCTCGCCTTCGCCTTCTCCCTCGCCGACCGCGCACTCCGCGGCGCAGTCCGGGTCGGCGCAGTCGGTGTCGCCGTCGGCGTCGTCGTCCTCGTCGTTGTCGCACAGCTCCGGCGGCTCGTCGCAGTCCGCCGCCACGAAGGTGAGCGCGGCGAAGCCGACGAGCAAGGCGAGCAACAAGCGGGGCGGCGGCGTCCTCATACGAAGGTGTCCTCGGGTGCGTGGGCGCGCGCTTGCGATCGGCGCCCGGGCCGCCGCAGCCTACACTACCGGCGCTTGACCTGCCGCACCTCGCCACCAAAGAGCGCCACCGCCTTCTCGACGACGGGGTGGCTCTTGGCATGCTGCTCGAGCGCGCGCTGCGCCTCGGCCAGCGCCCGCTCGCGGGCCTCGGCCAGGGACACCTGCGCCAACGCCGCGTCTGCCGGCGGCGCCACGATGCACAGGCGCGCGCCCTTGCCGAAGGCGGCCTCGAGGGCGTCCTTGATCACGGGCGCGTCGACGGCGCCCACCAAGGCGCGCGCGTGCAGCTCGCGGGGGAAGCACAGCTCCACGCTGCCGTTGCTCACGCGCACCAGGCGCGCGTGATCGAGGTGCATGGCCATGGGCCGATGGGTGCGCGCCACCTGATCGACGAACTGCACCAGGCGCGCGTCGACGCCCTCGAGGGGCAGGCCCGCGGCGGGGTCGGGCGCCTCCTCTTCCTCCTCGACGGCGGCCACGGGCGCCGCTGGGCGCGCGTCGGCCAAGACCGGCGCCGCGTCGTCGTCGCGCTCGTCGCTCTCGTCGGTGCTGGCGCTTTGCGCTGCGCTGCTGGGCGCGACCTCGGCGATGGCCGGGGGGTCCTCGCCGTCGAAGAGGGTGGGCGGCGAGGTGATGACGCCCCCTCCACCAGCGACGGCGCGATCGCCACCGCGCTCCCCCGAAACCGAGGGAGCTCCCGAGGCCTCCCCCGGCTTCGGGGGAAGGGAAAAGTGGACGGGCGCGTTCGCGCGAGAGGGGGCCACCGGCGCGTCCGCGCGAGAGGGGGCCGCGTCCACGCGGGAGGGGGCCACCGGCGCCTGCGCGAGCGAGGCGGCGTCCGCGCGCGGGGTGGCCGTCGGTGCGCGCGCCAGGGTGGCGGCGCGCGCGATCTCCGTGACCGACAAGGGCGGCACCTGCTTGCCCTTGGCCAGCGCCTCGAGGCGCAAGATGGCTTCGCTGACGGCCAGCGCCTCGGCCAAGGGGGGCCGGCCGCACATGCGCAAGAGCACCAGCTCGACGGCCAGGCGCGGGTCCTCGGCGCGCGCCGTGGGGTCGATGCCGTCGAGGGCGATGCCAAACAGGCGCGTCAGGTCTTTGCCGTCGAGCTCGTGGGCGCGCGCGTCGATGCGCCCGAGCTCCTCGTCGGTGAGATCGGCGAAGCCCTTGACGCTGCCGGTGGCGCTGGCCACGCACAAATGGCGCAGCTCCTCGGCGACGGACGCCAGCAGTTGGCGCAGGTCGTGGCCGCGCGCCCACGCCTCGTCGACCACGGCCAGGGCCTCTTTGGCGTCAGCGCCGATGGCCGCCTCCACCGCGCGCACGATGCTGCGCCGATCGATGATGCCGAGGGCCTCGGTGACCTGCTCGGGCGTGGCGCCGCCGGTACCGGCGAAGCTCAACACCTGATCCGCCAGCGAGAGCGCGTCACGCATGCCGCCCTCGGCGGCGCGCGCGATGACCTCGAGGCCGCCGTCGCTGATGCTGACAGCCTCGAGCGCCAGCACCTGCTTGAGGCGCGCCACGATCACCTTCTGCGGCAGGCGCTTGAAGTCGTAGCGCTGGCAGCGCGACAAGATGGTGACCGGGATCTTGTGCGGCTCCGTGGTGGCGAAGACGAACTTCACGTGGGGCGGTGGCTCTTCCAGGATCTTGAGCAGCGCGTTGAAGGCGCTGGTCGAGAGCATGTGCACTTCATCGATGATGAAGATGCGAAAGCGCGCCAGCTGCGGCTGGAAGCGCGCCACCTCTTGCAGGTCGCGCACCTGCTCCACCGAGTTGTTGGAGGCGCCGTCGATCTCCACCACGTCGACGAGCGAGCCCTGGGCCACGCCGGTGCACAGGGTGCACGTGCCGCAGGGCTTGGACGTGACGCCCTGCGCGCACACCAGGCACTTGGCCAGGATGCGCGCCAAGGTGGTCTTGCCCACGCCGCGGCTGCCCGTGAACAGGAAGGCGTGCGCCACGCGGCCGCCGTCGAGCGCGCGCATGAGCGTGCCCACCACCGCCTCTTGGCCGGCGACGTCGGCGAAGCTCTGCGGGCGGTATTTGCGCGCCAGGACCTGGTAGCTCACGAAGGCCGCATCGCACGATCGAATGCGCGGGGGAAGGCCGGCAATCGACCGCGCGTTTGCAGGGGGATCGTCGTCGATAGGCCTGCCGCGCGCAGCCGCGCGGGCACTGGCGCTAGAGTGCGCCGCCGGGGAGATCTCCATGCACCACGCATCGTCCCATCGCGTCACGCTCGCCGCCGCCCTCGCATCATGCGCCCTCGCGCTCGCGGCCCTGCCCGCCGCCGCCATCGCCGACGACGAGGTGCCAGCACCACTGCGCCCCTGGATCCCCTGGGTGCTCTCTGGCCACGAGGCCGAGCGCTGCCCCACGCGCCTCGGCACTGGCGCCCGCGACTGCCTGTGGCACGGCCGCCTCGAGGTGGTCGCCACCGAGGCGGGCGCCAGCTTCCGCGTGAGCGCGCAGGCCTTCGCGCCCGGCTTCTTGGCGCTGCCGGGCAACGACAAGGCCTGGCCCCAAGACGTCACCCTCGACGGCAAGGCCGCCGCCGTCATCGCCCAGGGCGGGCTGCCGGTCTTGGCCGTCGACGTCGGCGAGCACCTGGTGGCCGGGCGCTTCGCCTGGGACGCGCTGCCCGAGTCCTTGGCGGTGCCCGCGCCCACGGCCGTGGTGGCGCTCAGCCTCGGCGGCAAGCCCGTCAGCTTCGTCGACCGCGAGGGGCCGGTCTTGTGGCTCAAGCGCGGCTCCGAGGCCGGCGAGCGTGAAGAGGACCGCCTCGACGTGGCGGTGTTCCGCAAGGTGATCGACGGCGTGCCCCTCTTGGTCGAGACGCGCGTGCTGCTCGAGATCGCGGGCAAGGGGCGCGAGGCCACGCTGCCGGGCGCCGTGCTCGAGGGCTTTGTACCCCTCTCGCTCGACGGCACGCTGCCCGCGCGCCTCGACGGCGGCGCCCTCAAGGTGCAGGTGCGCCCGGGCCGCCACTCGATCACGCTGATGCAGCGGCGCGACAAGGACGAGCGCGCCTTGGTGGCCCCCACGGTGGCCATGGGCGGCGAGGAGAGCGAGGAGATCTGGGTCTACCAGGCCGACACCGCCGTGCGCGTGGCTACCGTCGAGGGCGTGGTCGCCATCGTGGCCGAGCAGACGCGCCTGCCCACGGAGTGGCGCGGCCTGCCGGCGTATCGCGTGCAGCCCGGCGAGACCTTCACCCTCGATCAGAAGCGCCGCGGCGACGAGAGCCCGGCGCCCTCCCAGCTCTCCTTGCAGCGCACGCTGTGGCTCGACTTCGACGGCGAGGGCATGACGCTGCAAGACCAGGTGTGGGGGCACTTCGACGGTGACCGCCTCACCATGGGGCCGGGCACCACGCTCGGCCGCGTGTCGACGGGCGACGGCAGCGGCGACGCCTTCATCACGCAGGTGGGCGGCGGGCGCATCGGCGTGGAGGTACGCAACCCCGAGCTGCGCGTGCGCGCCGAGTCGCGCATCGAGGGCGCGGTGGCGTCGATCCCCGCGGTGAGCTGGGATCACGACTTCATCCAGGTGTCGGCCACGCTGCACCTGCCGCCGGGCTACGAGCTCGTCCATGCCAGCGGCGTCGACGAGGTGCACACCACCTGGCTCAAGAGCTGGACGCTCTTCGAGATCTTCCTCGTCGTGGTGCTGACCCTCGCCTTCTGGCGCTTGTGGGGCCCCGTGGCCGGCGCGGTGGCGCTGTGCGGCTGCCTGCTCACCTTCCAAGAGGCCGACGCGCCGCGCTGGTCGTGGGTCACGGTGGCCGTGCTCGCCGCCGTGGCGCGCGTGCTGCCCGTGTCCCTCGAGGGCACATGGCCGGCGCTCACCTTGCGCTGGCTGCGCTTCTCGGTGGCCGTGGTGGTGGCCCTGCTCGCGCTCGTGTTCGCCGTCGCGCAGGTGCGCGCGGGCATGTACCCGGTGTTGGCGCAACCCTGGCGCACCGTCGGCGATGGCGACGTGTCGGGGACCGATCAGTACAGCGATGGCCACGGCGGCGGCGGCTTCCTGCTCGCCGCGCCGAAGATGGCGCCGCCGCCTCCACCACCCCCGCCCATGTCGCCGGGGCCCGCCGGCGCTGCCGCCGACGAGGCGCAGAACATCCCCGTGCAGCAGCAGCTCGAGCTGAACGTGGATTCGGGCCTGGTGAACCAGCTCGAGGACAAGCTCGGCGAGGAGGGCTGGAACGATCGGAGCAAGGGCGGGTCCTACGCCCTCTCCGGCAAGCGCGCGCTGCAGAAGAAGAAGCTCGCGCAGGTAGACCCGAACGCCGTGGTGCAGACCGGCCCGGGCCTGCCGCAATGGGGCTTCTCGACGGTGCAGCTCTCCTTCTCGGGGCCCGTCAAGCGCGATCAGGAGATCGGCCTGGTGCTCATCGGCCCCAAGGCGAATTTCGCGCTGGCGCTCTTGCGCGTGCTCTTCGTGGCCGCGCTCGTGCTCATCGCCTTCGGCTTGCCCGGGCGCTCGTGGCCCACAGCGCTGCTCCGCGCCTTCCGCGGCCGCGGCGCGCTGTTTTCGGGCGGCGCCCTGGTGCTGCTCGCGTTCGCGTCGCCAACGCGGGCCGAGGAGAACGAGCCGCCCACGCCGCCGGCGCCCCCAACGAGCATCCTCGACGAGCTGCGCGCGCGCCTGCTGGCGCCGCCGCCCTGCGGGCAGGAGTGCGCGCAGATCCCGCTGCTCGCGCTCGACGCCACCGACGCCGCGCTGCGCGTGCGCGCCGAGGTGCACGCCCTGGCGCCCACCGCGGTGCCCTTGCCGGGCGCCGACCCGCAGTGGACGGCGCGCACCATCACCGTCGACGGGCGCGCGGCGTCGGCGGCCTTGGCCGACGGCGGTGCGCTGTGGATCGCGGTGCCCGCCGGCCGCCACGACGTGGTGCTCGAGGGCCCGCTGCCCCGACGCGACGCCGTGCAGCTCGCCCTGCCGCTGGTGCCGCGGCGCGCCACCTTCTCCTCGACGGCGTGGGCCCTTGACGGTCTCGGCGACAACGGCGTGCCCGACGCCAACCTGCAGCTCTCGCGCACCGCCAAGGACGCCGCCACCGAGAGCGCCGCCGAGGCCGCCGTGCTGCCGCCCTTCCTGCTCGTCGAGCGCACCTTGAGCTTGGGCCTGTCCTTCGAGAGCGAGACGCGCATCTCGCGGCTCTCGCCCATCGGCGTGCCCGTGGTGGTCGAGATCCCGCTCTTGCCCGGCGAGAGCGTCACCACCGAGGGCGTGCGCGTCGACGGCGGCAAGGCGCAGGTGAACCTGGGACCAAACGAGCGCGAGCGGAGCTTCTCGGGCGCGCTGCCGGCCAGCGACAAGCTCGCGCTCAAGGCCCCCACCGGCGTGCCCTGGGTCGAGCGCTGGAGCCTCGAGGTGAGCCCGGTGTGGCACGTGGAGGAGAGCGGCATCCCGCCCCAACACGAGGAGGATCCCACGCGCAAAGAGGGCGCGCGCACCTGGCGGCCCTGGCCGGGCGACGAGCTGTCGCTCGCCATCGCGCGCCCGCAGGGCGTGCCTGGGCAGACGCTCACCTTCGATCGCACCGCGCAGCGCGTGCGCCCCGGCCTGCGCTCCACCGACGTGGAGCTGACCGTGTCGATGCGCGCCAGCCGCGGCGGTCAGCATGCGATCACGCTGCCGCCAGGCGCCGAGCTCTTGTCCGCCACCGTCAACGGCGCGCGCCAACCGCTGCGCGCCGATCAGGGCAAGGTGCTGGTCCCCGTGCTGCCCGGCGCGCAGACCCTGGTGCTCGAGGTGCGCGTCCCCGAGGGCATCAGCACCGTCGCGCACACCCCGCGCTTCGACCTCGGTGCTGCCAGCGTCAACGCCGAGATCCGCGTGGAGCTGCCGCACGATCGCTGGGTGCTGTTCGCCTCGGGCCCGCGCGCGGGGCCGGCGGTGCTGTTCTGGAGCTTCCTCCTCGTCATCGTGGTGGCCGCCGCCGCGCTGGCGCGCGTGCCCGGCTCGCCGCTCAAGGCGCACCACTGGGTGCTCTTGTCGCTCGGCCTCACGCAGGTGCCCATCGTGGTGGCCGCGCTGGTGGCGGGCTGGCTGTTGGCGCTCGGCTGGCGCCAGAAGCAGCCCGAGCTCGCGCCCGTCTGGTTCAACCTGCGCCAGCTCTTGCTCGCGGGCTGGACGCTGGTGGCGCTCATCGGCCTGCTCGCGTCCATCCACGAGGGCCTGCTCGGCGCCCCCGACATGCAGATCGAGGGCAACGGCTCCTCGGCCACGCTCTTGCGCTGGTTCGACGACCACGCGCACAGCGCGCTGCCGCAGGCCTCGATCCTGTCGGTGCCCATGATGGCCTATCGCGTGGCCATGCTGGCGTGGTCCTTGTGGCTCGCGCTCTCCTTGCTCTCGTGGCTCAAGCGCGGCTTCGCGGCCTTCTCCACCGGCGGGCTGTGGCGCGCCGTGCCCCTCCCGCCGCCGCGCCACGCGGCGGCGCCCGCGGCAGCCAGAGCCGGCGAGGTGCCGGGCGCGCCCACCTCGGCGGCAGTGCCGTCGACGACCAAGGTGGTGCCGCCGCCGAAGGCGCCGGAGCAGGGCTGACGCGGATGGTGGCATCCTCCTGTTGTCCGTCGACCCCACTACGGATGCGCGCGTCCGGCGGGCGCGCTCTGGTGGTGCCCATGCGCCTCTCTCCGATCGCCGTGCTGCTCGCCCTGGCCGCCTGCGCCCCCGACGGCGACTTGAGCGCCGGCGCGTTCGTTGCCTTCGAGCCGCGCGGCGCGACCCAAGCGATCCACGAGGTGTGCCCCAACGGCGACACGGTGTACGGCATCGACGTCAGCAAGTGGCAGGGCAACATCAACTGGGCACAGGTGGCGGGCGACGGCGTGCAGTTCGCCATCGTCCGCGTCAGCGACGGCACCGGCTACATCGACGAGAAGTTCGAGCAGAACTGGCAGGGCGCGCAGGACAACGGCCTGATCCGCGGCGTGTACCAGTTCTTCCGCTCCGACGACGACCCCATCGAGCAGGCCAACATCCTGATCGATCGCATGGGCGCGCTCGAGCCCGGCGATCTGCCCCCCGTGGCCGACGTCGAGAGCACCGACGGTGTCAGCAACGCCACGCGCGCCAACCGCCTGCAGCAGTGGCTCGATCACGTCGAGGCCGCCGTGGGCCGCAAGCCCATGATCTACACCGGCGGCTACTTCTGGCAGGACAACGTGGGCGCCGACTTCTCCGACTACCCGCTGTGGCACGCGGGCTACACCGGCGGCACCTGCCCCTCGACGGTGGCCAACCAGTGGCCCGACTGGCACTTCTGGCAGTTCTCGTCGACCGGCAGCGTGGCGGGTATTGCCGGCAACGTCGACGAGAACCGCTTCAACGGCTCGCTCGACGACCTGCGCAACTTCGCCGAGCACAACCGCGCGCCCCGCGGCTGGCTCGACTCGGTGGCGTGCGACGAGGGCGCCGTGGGCTGGGCGCAGGATCAAGACGCGCCCGACGACGCCATCGCCGTGCACCTCTACGTCGACGGCGAGGCCGGCTCGGGCAGCCAGGGCCACGCCGTCACCGCCGACGTGCATCGCGACGACCTGTGCGACGCCATCGGCTCGTGCGCGCACGGCTTCGTGTGGCCGGTGCCCGACGAGCTCAAGGACGGCGTCGAGCACACGGTGTACGCCTATGGCCTCGACAGCGAAGGCGGGCACAACCCGCTCCTGCAGGGCGCGCCGCTCAGCTTCACCTGCCAAGCGCCGGGCGAGGGCGAGGGCGAGGGCGAGGGCGAGGGCGAAGGCGAAGGCGAAGGAGAAGGTGAAGGCGAAGGCGAAGGTGAAGGGCCGGCGCAGCCGCGCCTGGTGGTGCTGTTGCCGCCGCGCGGTTGCGCGAGCGCGCCCATTGGGCCCCTCGCCATCGGCGCGCTGGCGCTCTTGTTGTTCCGACGGCGGCGCTGATCCCCGGCGCGGACCGCTCCGAGTAATCTGCGCCCGTGCTCGCCACCGTGCTCACGACCGCGCTCACGCTCGTCGCGCAGCCGCCGACGCCGGCACCGCTGCCGGTGGTGGCGCCGCCCGAGGAGGGGAGCTGGGACTTCGCCGCGGTCCCGCGCCTGACCTTGTCCACCGACGACGGCGTAGGCCTGGGCGCGCGCGGCGTCGCCTACTGGAACCGCTTCGGGCAGAAGCCCTACAAGACCGCGCTCTCGGCGCAAGCGTGGGCCACCACGCGCCTGGTGCAGCACCACTACCTGCACCTCGACGCCATCGACGCCTTCAACCTGCCCCTGCGCGTCGAGGCCGACGTGCAGCTCTACAGCGCCATCGCGCAGCCCTTCTGCGACGACGACCCCATGGCGCCCTGCGCCGACGACCGCGCGCACACGCTGCGCTCCATCGAGCCCGCGGCGGCGGCGCTGGCGCGCTGGCGCGTCGTCGACGCGCCCCACAAGCTCGAGCTGTTCGCCGGCACCCGCGCCACTTGGTACGTGCCGGGCACGCTCCTCGACGACGATGGCGACGGCGCGCCGGACCTCGTGCCCACCCCCGACACGCGCTACGCCGCGCGCTACCCGCAGGGCGAGCCGGGCCTGGCACACGTGCTCTCGGTGGGCGTCGCCTACGACACGCGCGACCACGAGCCCGCGCCCCACGCGGGCCTGCACGTCGACGCCGCCGTGCGCGGCGCCTCGCCGTGGTGGGGCAGCGCCTTCTCCTTTGTCGGCGCCACGCTGACGGCGCGCAGCTACACGCCGTTGCTGCCAAGCCGCGGCGTGGTGCTGGCCGAGCGCCTGATCGTCGACGTGGTGGCGGGCGATGCCCCCACGCGCGAGCGGCAGCGCGTGGGCGGCCTGGTGGAGCTGCCCGCGCTCGGGGGGCAAGAGCTCGGGCGCGGCGTGCGCCTGGCGCGCTTCGCCACGCCGCTCAAGATCGTCACGCAGCACGAGCTGCGCAGCGACCTCGCGCAGATCGACGTGCTCGGCAAAGAGCTGGCGCTGGTGGCCGTGGGCTTCGTCGACGCGGGCGTGGCCTTGTGGCGCTTCGATCGCGAGGCCGCCTTGGTGCTGGGCCTCGGCACCGGCCTGCGCGTGGAGTGGAACCACACCTTCGTCATGCGCCTCGACCTCGCCATGTCGCCGCTCGAGCCTGGTCGGCTAGCGGCGTACTCGGCGCCGGGGCATCCCTATTGAGTCAGCCAGCGCCCGTGCTCGCCGTGCTCGCCGCGCTCGCGCACCACGTCGCCGTCCCACTCCTGCACGCGCCCCTCGCGGCCTTCGCCGCCCCGGGCGCGCCACGCCGCTCGAGGTCGAAGCGTCAGGCGTTCAACGAACAGCGGTCCACCCCTTCGGACCTTTCCCAGCCCACCAAGTTCTCTCCCGCAGCGTGGATCGCAGCCAGGCATTGCCCGGGCGTCAAACAGGATCACGTTGAGGCGCCGCCAGAAGAGCGGGCCTCGCCGGCACGTGACGCCCTTCGTCGAGGACGCCGATGATCGCCGATCAATGCGTCTCTGTTTGGCGTTCGTTTCATCACCCCGGACCGAGCGGGCGCGATGCACGCGACGGGAGGGGTTATGAAACGAACGCCACGGCGACGACGATCGGGGCACCGGCACGGCGCACGCCCTTGTCGCGCGCGCTGATGGATCAGGCGCGCGAGGCCCACGGCTCCGCCGAGCCGCCGGAGCCCATCGTCACCGGCAACGCCAAGGCCGCCGCCATCGACATCTCGTCCCACGACCAGGAGTCCTACGATGCGCTCTTCAGCAAAGCACACAGACCCCCACGCCAAGAGCAGGGTCACGGCGCCGACGAGGATGACGTCGACGACGGTTGATCCTCGTGCGTCGCGAAACTGACGCGCTGACCGCGACCGTTTCGCCGCGCTTCCGTGAGGTTGTCTCCGAAGGAGGGGGCAGGCGTCACGAGCTGGCGCGGCGCCGCACATCAACGAGGACGCCGATGATCGGCGATCAGTGCATCTCTGTGTAGGACCTGCGCGAGCTCATACTCGTCCACAGCGTCGCCAACCATCCCAAGCTCACCGACGCACATCACCCACCTGCGCAACCGCCACAAGCCATCGCTGAAACCCACGACCGTGCGAGACGGAGCCTGTCGCTCCCTCTGGTCGATCCCCTGATCGAACCCGTCGGCGTCCCCCTGCGGGAGGTTCGGTGGTTGGTCTGTTGCGAAGAGCCGGTGTCCTCAAGGAGCAACCTGCCCGCTCATGTTCTCTTCGTAGGTGAAACGCTCGACCACGGCGATGGCGCCAGCGCCGCTCTGCCTGTCTGTGCCACCGACCACGATGGCGCCGCCGCCAACACCGTGCGCTTGATGAAGCGCGCGCGCGTGCGCCAGCTCGCCAGTGCGGCTCACCCGCACCGTGTCACCCGTCAGCACCTCGATGATCTCGGCGCTCGCAAGCGGAGACCCGGAGCCATCATTCAAGCCGCCAGCGACGAGGAAACGGCCGTCGTCGAGCAACACGATGGAGTGACCGCAACGCGGCTCCAGGAGCGCGCCGGCGTCTGCGCTGGCGCTGCTCGTCGCGTCGAGCAAGGTGATATCCGCGACCGCTGGGCCTTCCCCCCCGTTGCAGCCACCGGTGACCAGGATTCGCGGGCCGTCGGGCGCGTCTGCGAAGATCGCGGCCGCTTGCGTCACCGGGGTGGGGAGCACGTAGGAGAACGGGCCTGGCTCGACGGTGAAGACCATGGCCACCTCCGTTACCACGATGGTCTCGACGGACGCGGTGGCGGTGGAATCTCCGGTGTCGCCGCCGATGATCCAAAGCGTCGAACCGATGTTGACAGCGCTGTGATCATAGCGAGCGGTGACCAGCGCATTGTTGAAGGTTGCGCCCGCCACGAACGCGACCTCGCCGCTCGCGGTCGGCGTGTCGAAATCGGCGAGACCGCCAACGGAGAACAGGAAGGTTCCGCTCGGCAGCGGCAGCAGCGTCGACGTGTGGTGCGCGCGCGGCGAGTGAGGAAACGGCAGAAAGGTCGACGTTCCCGCGGCGAGATCGATCCGCACGCTCAGGACGTCGGCCTGGCCGACCAGCCACCGGTCGGCGCCGCTGACGACGTACGCCACACCCACGCCGCTTGCTGGATCGAAGGACTCGAAGGTGAGCGTGTGGCCCTCACGCCCGTCGAACGCGACGTGACTCGCGTCGGGCGCCGTGTCGTCGAGCGCGGTCCAGGTGTCGACAACGGGATCGTAGAGATACTCGGCGTCCGCATCGATGGCACCGTCGTCGCCCCGGCCCCCGAGCACGAAGACACGCTCGCTCGCAGTGCCCGGGGCGACCACGCAGCTGCGCGGTTCGCGGAGCGCGACGGGCTGCGGCGCGACCTCGGTCCATGCACCATCGACAACGCCCGGCGCATCGAGCGGGTTTCCTGGAGTCACATCGTTGGTGCCGGCGACGCACGCGACGGGCTCGTTCGCGGTGCAGTGGGGAAAGGCGTCGCTGGGCGAGCAGAGGAAGTCTCCATCGAGGTCGGTGCCGCGCAGCGGACCCAGGCAGGCGTTGGGCTCGGTGACGTCAGGCTGGCCATCGCCGTCGTCGTCGCAGTCAAAGACCTCGCCGGCGACCTCGCAGCTCGCTTGCGAAGCCGCGACGATGCCCGACGCATCAGCAACGCACTGTGCCGCGCACCCGACCCAGATCGTGCGCGTTGCATCAGCCAGGAGCGGGATGGCGGCGAGCGTGTCGTCGTCGCAGTCGATGTCGCCCTGGTCGTTGATGCACGGGTCGCGGTCCGCGCTCTCGGTGACCTTGACCTGCCACACGGGCACGCGCTCCTGGAAGTCGAGCGGCGGCAGCGCGAGGAACGTACCTGCGGATCCGCCGATGCCGCTGCCGCACACGGTCACGTTCCATGCGCCGACCGGCACCTGCACGCGGTGGACGGCTGCCTCGGTGAGCGCAACGCTGACCGGAGTGCCGCCCGCCGTGTTCGTGCAGGTGGCGAGCGTGCCGTGCCGGGAAAGGTACACACCACCGCCGGGGACCGGCGGCGTGATCGCAAGATCGACGTCGCGCGCGTCGAGCGTTGGGCGGACAGCAGGGAAGTCGATCGTCCCGACCTCAATCACCTGGCCTGCGGCGCCCGACGTGGCGATCGGTCCGACGGCGTCGACGACGATGCCGAGTGCGTCGCCAGCGGGCGCGTACAAGAAGAACGCGAGCTCGACGCCGCCCGAGAGCACCCCGGTGAGCTGGTAGGCGCCGTTTGCGTCGACGGAGGCCTCTGCCTCCACGCTCGTCTCCACCCGGTGCTCGAGCTCGGTCGGATCGCTCGGGTCGCAATCGGCCTGGCCCGGGAACTGCCCCGCGCCGCTTGGAAAGCACTGCCCACGCATTGCATACACGCGCGAAACCAGGCCCGCGGCGGCTGCCGGCGCGCCGTCGACCAGCACGGTGCCGCGAACGGTCATCGCGCCCGCCATCGGGATGTCGCCCAGCAGCACGAAGCCAACCGAACCGTCGGTGGATTGCGGCATGGTCGCGGCCGCGTAGCCACCGTACTCGGGCCAGCCGTCACCATCGGCGTCGTCCTCCAGCCGCAGCGTGACGCGGCCCGTGGGGATGCCGCCGATCGTGAAGGCGCCGGAGGCTCCGGCGCGATGCACGCGGGTCGTGCTCAGCACCACGATCTTCGTATATGCGCCCGGCGCACCGACGTCGCCGCGCACGGCCCGCCCCGCGACATCGCCGGGGTCGTGACCCTGAGAGCGCAAGAACTCGTACATGCAGGCGCAGCACATGGAGGCAGCGGCGACGGCCACAACGAGGCGCATGTACATGCATTAGCGCGCGGGGGCTCGCGATGCACTCGGGGGAGATTGGGTATCGGAGCCTGCACAGCACACTGAGGGCGCACGCGAGGTGGAGCTGCGCCCGACAGCTGCAACGGCACCCGAGCCTCAGCGCAGGCGAACCTGTTCGCCCGTTTCCCGCCGCGGCCCGCCCTCTACACACTCGCCGACCCGCGCTTCATCGCGCTCGTTCCCATACCTGGCGAATGGGTGGCCCCATGACCCTGGCGAATTCGCCGGATCATGGAGCCATGATCCTGGCGAACGACTTCTCTGCCGTTTGCAGCGTCGGTCCATCCAAACACCAGTGAATGTCGCACGTAGGGCCGGGGGCGAGGATGGGTTCGCCCACGCGCCCATGCGCCGAAGGACGCCACGCCGCCCCCCTCGCCACCAACCCAGCGACCCGCGGCGGCGCGAATCGCCCCCATGCCAATGGTCCGGACCGGCACGGCGCAGAAGCGAACCGATGCTCGCCACTGCCCGTCCATCGACGGCGCGCCATGAGCACGGCCGCGCTACAGTCCGCCCGTGCTCGCCCTCCTCGCCACACTCGCGCTCCCCTTCGCCGTCCCGACCCCACCCGCGCCCCTCGCGCCCTTCGCGTCGCTGCCCGCAGACCCCGCGCCCGACGAGATCGTGCGCGGCTTGCACTACTGGGTGTCGAATGAGGAGCGCCCCGAGCTCTTCAAGGCCGAGCTCGAGGCTCTCGGGCCTGGCGGCGTGCTGGTGGGCGTCGGCACCGACCAGAACTTCCTCTACGCAGGCTGGATGAAGCCCGAGGTGCTGGTGCTGATGGACTTCGACGCCGCGGTGCCGGCGCTGCACAAGGCCTATCGCGCGGTGTTCCTGCGCGCGGCGTCCATCGCCGAGTTCAACGCGCTGTGGAGCCACAAGCAGAAGCGCGCGCTGGCCACCGCCATCGACGAGGACGTCGCCGCCGGCCCCGAGCGCGACGAGGTGCACGCCGTGCTGCGTGACGCGCGCGCCATCGTCAACGCGCACAACAAGCGCTTCGCCGCCGGCTTCGTGGAGCGCAAGGTGCCTAGCTTCCTCACCGACGAGGCGCAGTATCAAACGGTGCGCCGGCTGTTCGTCGAGGGGCGCGTGTTCATGGTGCGCGGCGACCTGACCGCTGCGCGCACCATGCAGGCCATCGCCGACGCCACGCGCAGCGCGGGTCTGGTGGTGCGCGCGCTCTACCTGTCGAACGCCGAGCAGTACTTCTCGTACGACGAGGGCTACCGCAAGAACATCCTGGCGCTACCCGCCGACGAGAGGTCGCTGGCGCTGCGCACCTTGTCGCGCGGCAAGTTCGGCCTGGCCAAAGACGGCGGCCAGTACCACTACAACGTGCAGAGCCTCTTGAGCTTGAAGTCGTGGGTGGCCGACGAGCGCACCCGCGGCGTCAACGACGTCCTCGAGGCCGCGCCGCGCAAGGCCGGCTACTCGAAGATGACGGCGCCGCCGGGCGCGCAGGTCGCGCCCGCGCCGGCCGCCGTCAGCGCCGCGCCGCCCGTGGCGCCGTGCCCAGCCTCGCTGCCCGACGCCATGGCCTGCATCCCCGGCGGGCCCTTTCTGCGCGGCACCGACCACGGCGACGCGGCCGCCAAGCCGCAGAGCAGCGTGTTCGTGCAGAGCTTCCTCATGGACCGCTACGAGGTCACCTACGCCGAGTACAAGGCCTGCGAGGCGGAGGGCCGCTGCGACAAGGCCGGGCCCAACTACGTCGACTTCAACGCACCCAAGCAGCCCATCACTGGCGTGAGCTGGTTTCACGCCAAGAAGTTCTGCGAGGCGCAGGGCAAACGCTTGCCCACCGAGGCCGAGTGGGAGAAGGCGGCCCGCGGCACCGACGGGCGTCGCTTCCCCTGGGGCGACGAGAGCGCCACCTGCGCGCGCGCCGTCATCATGAGCGAGGCGGGGCGCTCGTGCGGCATCAAGCAGAGGAGCAAGAACCACCCCGACACCGGGCGCCCCGAGCCCGTGGGCAGCAAGCCCGCCACCCAGTTCGGCCTCTTCGACATGGCGGGCAACTCGTGGGAGTGGGTGGCCGACTGGTACTCGCCTTCGTGGGCGGCCTGCGGCGCCGCCTGCGCAGGCGTCGACCCGAAGGGCCCCTGCGGCGGCGTCGACCCCTGCCCCGGCCACGACGAGCGCGTGGTGCGCGGCGGCTCCTGGTACTGGCCCGCGAAGTACGCCACCACCTATCACCGTCGGCCCCACGCGCCGGCCAACAAGCCCGTGTTTCATCACTTCGGCTTTCGCTGCGCGGCGGCGGTCGAGGGTTCGCAGCGCTGATCGCCGCGCTGCGAATGCCGAAGCAGGAGAACTGCGGCTTTCGCTGCGCGGCGGCGGTCGAGGGTTCGCAGCGCTGATCGCCGCGCTGCGAATGCCGAAGCAGGAGAACTGCGGCTTTCGCTGCGCCGCGGCGGTCGAGGGTTCGCAGCGCTGATCGCCGCGCTGCGAATGCCGAAGCAGGAGAACTGCGGCTTTCG
>JADZDP010000088.1 GCA_020850995.1 Deltaproteobacteria bacterium | reverse complement strand
GCTGCCCTACGTGCGCTGCCCTACGTGCGCTGCCTTACGTGCGCTGCCTTACTTGATCTGCCCTACTTGATCTGAAACAGCGTGGCGTCGAACGCGACGTTGCGATCGACCTGTGACACCGAGGTCCGGCGAACCAGCTTGTCCTCGACCCACACCTCGATGCTCGAGGGAAACCACACGCCGCCGATGGGCGAGCCCCAACCGAGGTAGCGCACGTCCGTGCGCTTGACGACGGCGCCCTCGCCCTTCTGCACCATCACCACACGGGTCACCAAGAGCGTGTCCTTGTCGAGCCAGAGCTGTGGCTTGTCGGCCTCCCAAGGCTTCGAGCCGATGAGGTAGGCGATGCGCCCGTCGAAGCGCGCGAACGACACCACCTCGGGGTTGACGCCGATGAGCTTGAGGTCGCGCAGCATGCGCTCGACGGCGCGATCGGGGTCCAGCGGCGGCGCCGCGGTGACGAGGTCGAACAGCAGGTCCACCGCGGCCTTGCCGGACTTGTCGGCCTGGCCCGCTTGGCGGAGCGAGGTCTTGTCATCGACCCGCAGCTCCACGCGCGTGCCCTCGGGCAGCTCGGATTCGCGCCGCATGCTGCCGGGCGCTTGGAACAGCAGGCGCTCGGCGAAGGCCGGCCCGCGCGCGGCGCCGGCGGCGTCGAACAACTGGGTCTCGGCTTCCACCTGCAGCGTCTTGGTGCCGCGCTCGCCCTGGCGCTCCATCGACTTCTGCAAGAGCAGGCGCGCCGGAGGGCGATACGCGGCCGCCGGTTCCGCGACGAGCGCGGTGAGGAGGCCGAGGGCACAAGGCACCAGGTAGCGCGTGATCACGCCCGCTCCGCCTCGGCGAGCAACTGGCGCAGGAGCGCAAGGGTGCCGGCCTTGAGCTCGGGGCGCGAGAGCGCCTCCAACAGGTTGGCCTCGAGGAAGCCGAGCTTGTCGCCCGCGTCGACGCGCCGGCCGTCGACGATGACGCCCATCAAGCCCTGGCGCGCGCGCAACACGTCGAGGGCGTCGGTGAGCTGGATCTCGCCGCCCTTGCCGGGCTTGGTGGCCTCGAGGATGCTCCAGATCTCGGGCGGCAGCACGTAGCGGCCCACCACGGCCTTGTCGGTCTTCTCCGTGCCCTTGGGCGGCTTCTCGACGAGGGCGCTGATGCGAAAGCGCTGCGGGCCCTCGTTCTCGCCCTCGCTCTCGCCCTCGGCGGCTCCGTACTTGTGGATCTCGTTCCGCGGCACCGTCAAGAGCGCGACCTGCCCCACCCCTGTCGCTTCGAACGCGTCGATGAGCTGGCCAATGCCCGGGCGCTTGTCGGGCGCCGTGCGATAGAGGTCGTCACCGAGCAGCACGGCGAAGGGCTCGTCGCGGATGACGGGCCGCGCCGACAAGACCGCGTGGCCAAGCCCCAGCGCCACCTTCTGGCGCACCGACGAGATCGAGCCCAAGCGCGCGATGCCCCGCACCAGCTCGGCCTCGGCCTTCTTGCCGCGCTTCTCGAGGGTGTCCTCGAGCTCGTAGCTGGTGTCGAAGTGATCCTCGATGGCGCTCTTGCCGCGGCCTTGGATCAGGACCACGTGCTCGATGCCCGAGGCGAACGCCTCCTCCACCACGTACTGCAGCGTGGGGCGATCGACGATCGGCAGCATCTCCTTCGGCACCACCTTGGTGGCTGGAAGGAAACGCGTGCCGAGCCCCGCCACGGGGATGACGGCTTGCCGAACTCGAGCCATGGAGGGCTCAGAAGCGCTGTTGGGTGGCCGGCGCGACCGCCGCGATGGGCGCAATCTTGGCCGGGCGCAGCTGCGTGTCGCTGTTCGGCAACGCGCCCGTCGGCAGGCCGCCGCCGCCGAGGCAGAGCTCGAGGGGGCAGCAGCACGCGGTGGCGACGATGGCCGTGACGACCACGATGACGATGAGCTTCAGGTTCTTCATGTCCTCTTCCTGTAATCGAAAAAACGGTCTGTAACCGAAAAAAACGGTTCGGCTGCTATTCCGCGTCCAGCTGGTCGATGTCAAGGTCGACGTCCTTCGCGCCGGTGTCCACGTCACCGTTCAAAAGCGTGAAGGCGATCTCCACGGCCTTCTTGGCCTTCTCGCGCACCGTCTCTTCGGTCTTGAGGCGCTGATAGGCCTTCATGGCGCGCTCTTCTTGGTTGCGCGCCTCGGTTTCGAGCTCTTTGAGCTTGGTGTCGAGCGTCGCCTTGGCCTTGCGCTCCTCGCCGGCCTCGACCTTGGCGCGGTCGACGTCCATCTTGAGGCGCTCTTCGAGCTGCTTGGCGCGATCGAGGTCGCTCTTGAGCTTCTGACCATCGGCGCGCGCGGTCTCGAGCTGCGCGCGCAGCTCCTCGCGCTCGTTCTCGGCGTTGGCCAGGCGCGTGTTCACCTGCTCCTCGAGCTGGTCACGCTCCTCGGTGAGCGCGTCGACCTTGGCCCTGATCCCCGAGAGCTCGGCGTCCTTCTTGGCGGCGGCGTCGGACTTGGTCTGCGCCTCGGCCTGGGTGCGCTCGAGCTGCTCTTGCAGCTCCACGATGGCCTTGTCTTTCTCGAGCTCGCCGTCGCGCAGGGCGTCCATCTCTTTGTCTTTGGCGCGCAACTGCTCTTTGAGCGCGAGCACCTCGCGCGCCGAGGACCCGCCGGCAGCGGCCGGCGCGTGGCTCTCGCGCGCCACCTTGAGGTTGTCGTCGGCTGAGCGCAGCTTGGCCTCGAGCTCGGCGACCTTGGCCTTCAGGTCGGAGCTCTCGCGTCGCAGCTGCGAGAGCTGTTGCAGGTCGGCGCTGGAGCTCGACGCAGGCGCGGCGGCGGGGCGTGGCGCCTCGGCGGTGGGCCGCGGCGGCGGCTTGGTCGGCGCCGGCGTGCGCGGCACGACCGGCATCGGTGCGGGTGCCGGCTTTGGGGCCTCCTCGGCTGGCGCGATGGCGTCGAACGCGTCGTCGAACCCGTCGTCCTTCACCGAAGGCAGCTCGAGATCGTCGAGGCCGGCGCTGGCGGCGCTACTGCTGCTGTCGCTCTTGCCGAACTCGTCGAGGCTGTTGAGCAGTGCGTCGTCGTCGGGGGTGAGGCCGAGCGCGGCCGGGGCGTCGCCGACGTCGAAGCTGGCCAGATCGTCGTCTTTGAGCTGCACCTCGCTCTCGCCGCCACCAGCGGAGGGACCGAGGTCGAGATCGGCGCCCAACGACTCGAGCGCGTCGAGCGCGCTGTCGTCTGGGGGCGGCGGCGGCGCAGCCGTGGCGCCAGCCGTCGGCAGCGGGATGAGCGCGCCGATCTTGTCGACGAGCTCGCCGTCGGAGAAGGGCTTGATGAGGTAGTCCTCTGCCCTGGTCTTCAGCTTCTTGTGCTGCGCGAAGGTCTCGGGCGTCGCCTCTTTGGAGGTGATGATGAGCGGGATGTTCTTGAGATCGTTGTCTTTCTTGAGCTTGTTGCAGATCGAGTAGCCGCTCATCTTCGGCAGCTCGACGCAGAGCACGATGAGGTCTGGCCGGCTGTCTTTCGCGAAGTCGAGCCCGTCCTTGCCGTCGTCAAGCAGCTTCACGTGGAAGCCACGCCCCTTGAGCGAACCGACCAGGTTGTCGGCGAAGGGCTGTTCCGCGTCGATGAGGAGGATCCCGCCCACACGTTCTCCTGCAAGACCCCGCCTGGGGGATCGCGGCCACACTAGTTTGCGTGGGGCCGCGGCGTCAAAGGCCCGACCCCTCGCGTCCCATCCCGCGAACCCCAGTGGCGACGGGCGCTTGCGGCCGGGGGCCGACCTGGCTAACGCCCTGGTTCGGAGGCCACCGTGACCAAGCCGACCAACACCGAGGAGGAGTTCTTCGCCCGGGAGGAGGCGGAGAAGCTCTACAAGCTCCACCAAGAGAAGCTCAAGGGGCTCAAGGAGCAGGAGGTCGAGAGCCAAAAACAGGCGCACTGGATGAAGTGCGGCAAGTGCGGCTACGACCTGCAGACCATCCGCTGGCGCAACGTCGACGTGGAGAAATGCTTCCGCTGCGGCGCCATCGTGCTCGACGACGGCGAGCTCGAGAAGCTGGCCGGCAAGGAGAACGGCTTCTTCACGAGCTTCGGCGGCCTGTTCAAGGGTTGAACGCCCGTCGGTCGCGGCGCGTCCGCGGCCCCTCAGTGGGGCGCCGGCGCGTGCTCGTGCGGGGGGGCCGGGGGCGCGGCGGCCGCCAATGCCGTTGCCTCGCGGCGACGCCGTCGGAAGAACACCACCTCTTCGACGAGCCCGAGCAGGATGTAGCTGCCGACCGCGAGCACCAAGGTGACGCTGGCCTTGAGGACCACGACCGCGAGCCCGAGCGCGGCCAGCACCGCAACGAGGATGGGCGTGGTGCGCACGCTGGGGCGGAAGTCCTTGAAGGTGCGGAAGCGCACCCGGCTCACCATCAGGTAGCTCAGCACCACGACGAGCGCGGCGATGCTCGCCTTAGCCTCGACCGACTCGTGGATCCACACGCTCTGCGCCACCACCAGCGCCACGATCATCATGGCCGCGCCCGGGATGGGCAGGCCGATGAAGTATTTGAGCGACCCATGGCCGCGCGCCGCTAGCACGTTGAAGCGCGCGAGGCGGATGGCGCCGCACGCGCAGTACGCGAAGGCGATGGCGAGGCCCACGATGGGGTGCAGGCCCTTGAGCGCCCAGTGGTACACCAGGATCGCCGGCGCCACGCCGAAGGAGATGACGTCGGCCAGCGAGTCGATCTGCACGCCGAAGTCGCTCTGGGTGCGCGTCATGCGCGCGACGCGACCATCGAACACGTCGAAGAAGCACGCGAAGAACAAGGCGAGGCCCGCCTGCTGGAAGCTCTGGGGGCCCTCGCCCGAGGTGGCGCGCAGCACGGCGTAGAAGCCGCAGAAGATCGACGAGACCGTGAAGGCGTTCGGCAGGATGAACAGCGCCTTGCGCAGGTCGAAGCGCGGCACGCCCGCGGCGCGCGCGCGGCGCCGGAACAGTCGCCGGCGGGGGCGCGAGCCCTCGTCGTCGTCGTCGCTCACTCGCCCTCCGACGCCACCACGAAGCCGCAGGCGTCGAGGTCGTTCTCGTCGAGCGCGCCGCAGCTGCAGGTGTCGAGCTTGGCCGCGCACAGCTCGCGGTCGGCGTCGTCGATGGTGACGCGGCTCTGCTGGTCGACGATGCGCGCGTTGCGGCACGAGCGCCGATCGCTCTCGGTGGGCTCGCAGGCGCAGATGCGCTCGGCCAAGGCGATGCACGGATCCTGGCAGGCGCCGAAGAGCGCCGCGAGCAGGGCCGGGAACAGGAGCGAGAGTCGCATCGAAGCGTCGCGTTACTCTCGCGCGCTGGTCGATTCAACCAGTGTCCCGGCCTCGAGGAAGCGCAGCGTGAGCCGCGCCACCTCGGCGTCGTTCATGATGAAGGTGTGGATGGCCGGTACCTCCACGTGCTCCACGCCCGGCAGGCGCGTCTCGTCGACACCAACGACGCCGTCGGAGGCCCGGCCCGCGAAGGGCAACCAGGGTGCGCGCGGGCCGCGGGTGCCCGCGACGATGAGCGTGGGCGCGGTGGGGATCGGCAGGCGCCGGTAGAAGTCCTCGTCGGAGAGCTTCTGGCCGGCGTCGCGCGCGAGCGCGCGAAAGAGCGGGTTCCCCTGCAGCGTGCGGGCCAGCACCGGCGGGTGGTTGGGGGGCGCCAACATCACGAATCGGCGCAGGCCCTGCAGGCGCGGCAGCGCCATGCGCGTGACGATGTTGCCGAGGGAGTGACCGATGACGGCGAATTGGCGGTCGTGGCCGTCGTCGAGGGCGCGCTCGACGTGCGTGACCAAGCCCTCGGCGATGCGCGCCAGTGGGTCGCGCGACACGTAGTAGGAGTACGAGCTGGTGTGGTGGCCGGCGGCGCGCAGCCGCCGCGCCAGGAGCGCCATGGAGACCTGCGTCCTGCCCATGCCGTGGATGAGGAACACGCGCATCGGTGCTCACGCTACAGCGGATGTCACGACGGGAGCACGGCCCCCGTCACCTCGTGTCGATTCGAGCACGCCGGTGGGGGTACCATCGGCGCGTGCGCGTGTTTCTTCGCACCCTGCTGATCGCCTTCCTGCGCCTGGTGACGCGCGTGTTCTTCCGCTCGGTGGAGGTGAGCGGCGCCGAGGGCATCCCCGCTGGGCCGGTCATCTTCATCGGCAACCATCCAAACTCGCTGCTCGACCCGGTGATGGTCACCACTACCTGCGGCCGCCCGGTGCGCTTCGCGGCCAAGGAGGTGCTCTTCGACAGCGTCGTGCTGCGGCCCTTCCTGTGGTTGCTCGGCAGCGTGCCCATCAAACGACGCCAAGATCAGGTGGAGGGGGCCCGCGAGGACGCGCCGGTGCCAAACGGCGCGCCCGCGCGCGTCGACAACAACGCGGCGTTCGCGGCGCTGCTCGAGGTGCTCGAGCAGGGCGAGGCCTTCGGCATCTTCCCCGAAGGCATCAGCCACACGCGCCCCGAGCTGGCGCCGCTCAAGACCGGCGCTGCCCGCCTCGCGCTCGAGGCCGCGGCCAAGGGCATCCCGGTGCGCATCGTCCCCGTCGGCCTGCACTACCGACGTCGTGATCGCATGAGGAGCCGCGTGCTCGTTCAGTTCGGCTCGCCGCTCGAGATCGACGAGGAGCAGGTGGCCTCGTGGCGCGCCGACGCGCACCACGCCGCTCGCATGCTGACGGCGCGCCTCGGCATCGCGCTGCGGGCACAGACCATCAACACCTCGGACTTCGAGACCCTGCGCGTGCTCGAGGCCGTTCGTCGCCTCTATCAGCCCGAGCACCTGACCCTGACCTTGACGCAGCAGAGCGAGATCTTGCGCCGCCTCATCGACGCGTGGGAGCGCTTGCAGCACGACCCCGAGGTGCGCCGCTTCTACGGCGACGTCGGGACCTACCTGCTGCAGCTGCGCGCGCTCGGGATCAGCGATCGTGAGCTGCGCGGCGACCCGCCGCTGTTGGTGCGCATGCAGCGCCTGGTACGGCACGCGGCATTCCTGCTGGTGCTGGTGCCGGCGGCCATCCCGGGTGTGCTGGTGCATCTGCCCGTGCTGATCACCGCCGTGTGGGCGGGCGAGGCGCTCACCTCGCGCGGCGACGTGCGCGCCACCATCAAGATGTGCGCGGCGACACTGCTGACCCTCGCCGCGTACTTGGCGGTGGCGGGCGTCATCGTGCTGCGCGACCCCACGCCCGCCGGGGCGGCGCGCGCGCTCACCACGCTGGTGCTCTTGCTCCTCTCGGGGTACGCCACCGTGCGGGTGCTCGAGCGACAAGGCGAGCTGCGCCGCGCCTTCGGCAGCTTCGTCGCCCTGCTGCACCTCGACCAGGAGCTAGCGCGCCTGGCCGCGGAGCGCGATCGGCTGCGCGCCCGCCTGCTCGAGCTCGTCGACAAGCACCTGGGCCCCGAGGTGCCGCGCATCGTCGCTCGCGATGAGCACGACGACGTCGCCGCGTGGCTCGACGCGGACGATCTCGATTGACGGGCCTGTCTTTCGATCGGCTCCTGTGCCAAGGTGGCGGCGTGAGCGACGGGCCCAAGCCCGAGCCCCAAGAGGCTCCGGCGATCAAGCGACCAAAGACCGAGATGCGGGTGCCGCCACCACCCGCGGCGCTGCCGGTCCCGCCCGTCGACGTCACGCGGCTGCGCGCGGTCCCCGGCGTCGACGCGCTCCAGAACGGCCACGTGGGACCCGTGGGGCTCGTGCTGGACCTCCCCGACGGCCCGCTCGGACAGGCGGAGCTCGCGCTCGGTCGCGCCGACCCCTTGGCGGCAGCGGCGGCCATCGCGGACGCTGCCGCCGACCTCGAGCAGCGCGCCATCAAGGCGCGGGCCGCGCTCATGCAGGGGGATCTGGAGGCGGCGCGCGCCGCGCTCGGCGCCGACCGGGATCACGAGGCGCTGGCCGTGGCCGACGCCGCGCTCGCGCTCGCCGAGGGCGACGCTCCCCGTGCGGCGCGACGGGTCGCCGACGCTCTCTTCCGGCGCCCCAGCGGCCTCGCCGAGCACTACCTGCTCGCGCTCGTCAAGGTCGCCGAGGGCGACCTCGAGCATGCGCAAGGGGCGTTGGCCTCCGTTGCGCGCGCCTCGCCCACGCACGCGGTGGCGCGCTACCAGCTCGGGCAGCTCCTGCTTGCGGGCGGCGACCCGGCGCGCGCCGGAACGCTGTTCGAGATGGCGTGGCTGCTGCAGCCGACCTTCACCGCGCCGGCCATGGCGCTCGCCGAAATGCTGGTCGAGAGCCGCCAGTATGGCGAGGCGCTCAACTTGATTTCGCAGCTTGGCGAGGTGGCCCCCGAGGCGCTGGCGCCGCGCGTGCTGCAGCTGCGCGTGTTGCTCGACGTGGGCGAGCGCGAGGCGGCGCTCCAGCTGGCGCAGCTCTTGGCCGAGAAGGTGCCTGGGCATCCAGAGGTCTCGCTCTTGCACGCCGAGGCGCTCGGCGAGAACGAGCGCCCCGACGAGGCCCGCGCCATCGTCGAGCGCCTGGTCGCCGCCGGCATCACCGACCCCACCATGGCCCAGCGCGCGCGCCGCCAGCTGGCGCGCATCGCGCTGGCGGAGCGGCCCCCACGCTCGGACGAGGCGCTCGGCCTCCTCAAGGGCGCCGTGCACGCCGGTGGCGGGCTCACCGGCGAGATGTGCATCGAGCTGTTCCACGTGGCGGTCGCCGTGGGTCGTCGAAACGACGCCGAGGAGGCGCTCGAGCTGCTCGCGCACTCGGGCGACGTCGGGGCGCTCATCTCGGGCGCCATCCTCGCGCGCAGCCACGCCATGTGGGCGTTCGCGCGCAAGCTCGCCGAGGAGGCGCGCACCCACGTTGTCGGTACCGCCGCCGAGGCGCAGCTCGAGGGCTTCCTGGCGACGCTGCCATGACGGCGTCGGTGCGCCCGCCAGTGTCAACGGTGCGTTGACAAGGTGTCGCGGCGCGACGATGGTCCGCCCCCATGGCGGCAAAGTTCCTCTCTCTCTACGACCAATCGCGCGAGCGCGACCTGCTAAAGCACGGGCGCTTCTACGTCGCCGCGGGCGTCATCTGGGCCGCCGCGATGCTGATCGGCATGGCGGTGTTCGGCATCAACTGGGGCATCGACTTCGCCGGCGGCATGGAGATGCAGATCAAGCTCGAGCAGAAGGCCGAGCCGCAACGCATCCGCGCAGCGCTCGAGCGGTTGGGCTTCGAGAAGCACCAGGTGCAACAGTACGGCGGCGAGGCCGACAACGAGTGGCTGGTGCGCGTCGAGCGCGTGGCCGCGGTGACTCCCGAGCAACTCAAGGCCATCGAGGCCGCCCTCGGCGCCGCGCTCGGCGCCGACAGCAAGGTCGACTTCGACCCGCGCCTGGGCGATCGCTTCCACTTGTCGGCCGCCATCGCCGATAGCGGCGCCGACGTGGTCGCGTTGCAGGCGGCGCTGCAGGAACAGCAGCAGAAGATCGTCACCGCCATCACCACCGTGCCCGACGTCACCTTGCGCAAGACGCGCGGACCCGACGGGCAGCTCACCACCGAGGGCGCGGTGGTGCGCGACGAGCCCTACCAGGGTCGCGTGCTCTACACGGTGATGCTCCAGGGCGTGGCCGATCGCGTGGCCAAGGGCCTGACCGCAGAGATCGGCACGCTCGAGGTCCGCCGCGTCGACTTCGTCGATGCCACGGTGGCCGAAGAGCTCAAGACCGACGGGGTCATCGCGCTCATTCTCTCGCTCGCGCTCATCCTCATCTACGTGGCGGTGCGCTTCGACATGTTCTTCGCCCCCGGCGCCGTCATCGCGCTCTTGCACGATCCGCTGGGTGCGCTGGCCGTCTACGTCGTGGGCCGCATGGAGTTCGACCTGCCGAGCGTGGCGGCGCTGCTGACCACGGTCGGCTATTCGATCTCGCACACCATCGTCATCTACGACCGCGTGCGCTCCACCATGCCCGCGTCACCGCCCGGCGGCCTCGACAACGCGACGGTGCGCAAGGTGGTCAACGACGCCGTCAATCACACGCTGAACCGCACCATCAACACGACGCTGACCGTGTTGTTCACCTCGGGCGCCATCTGGGTGCTCGGCCACGGCTCGCTGCGCGCCTTCGCCGCGTGCTTGACGGTGGGCTGCGCCATCGGCGCCTACTCGTCGGCGTTCATGGCGCCCACCTTCTACTTGTGGCTGCGCGAGCGCTTCTACCAAGCGCCCACCGAGGACAAGCGCGGCCTCACCCGCGAGGACCGCGCGCGCGGCGTGGTCTGAGCGCGCCACGGCACCATGGGGCGCACCAGCGTCACCGTTGCCGGCGCGATCGTCGTTGCAGGCGTCGGGTGCGCGCGCCCGGTCACGTCGCTCGCCGAGGTGGGCTGTCCCGCCGCTGACCGTGCGCGACCCGCGCTGTTCACGCCATGCGACCTGGGATCGGGCGCCTTTGGCCGCTGGACGGTGGACGTCGATGGCCTGCCCGCCTACCGCTACTCGCTCGACAACCTGAGCGACGAGCGCGCGCTGTGGACCCTCTCGGATGACAGCACGCGACGCGATCACCTGTTTCAGATCGGCAACGATCGGGTCGTCGGCGTCGTCGACACCGACGGCTTCGTGCAGCTCTTCCTGAAAGACCGCGGGCCGACCTTCCTGAACCGCGTCGACCGGTTCCAGGGCAGGAGCGGCGGCGGCTACTCGTGGATCATCACCGCCGACGGCGACGCGTGGGCCAGCGCCTACGGGCTCAAGCGCGCCAGCACGGAGGTGGAGCGCGTGTTCGGCGTGCAGGCGGCGCGCCTCCGCGCCGCCGATGGCGACCTGGTGCTCACCCATCAGGTGACGGCGCCGCCGGGGGACCTGCCCTTCGTGATCGACGAGATCACCATCGAGAACCTGGGCGCGCCCACCACCGTCACCCACGTCGAGGTGTGGGACGTCAACCGGCATACGCTCAGCTTGCAGCTGCTGCGATCCGGCGGCTTGTCACCGAGCGTGCCCGCCGACGGCGACGCCGCGCGCGACGCGCTCAACGCCGACTACCGCTTGGCGGCCGTGCCCGACGGCGCCGACGCCATGCGCCTGCGCCACACCACCACCAAGGGGTCGCCGTCCGATCCCGCGGGGCCCGAGCCCCTCGACGACCACCCCCTCGACATCGTGCTGGTGGCCCTCGACGACCGTTCGCGACAGGGGCGCTTCATCACCGATCGTGCGCTCTTTTTCGGCGCCGGCGACGTCGCGCACCCCGACGCGGTGTTCACCGACCTCGACGCGAGCGCGCCGCTGGTCGAGCAGAGCGCGGCCGGCGAGCCGGGGATGCTCGGGCACTCGGTCGCGCTGGCCCTCGGCACCGGCGAGCAGGTGACGCTGCGCTACGCGTTCGGCGCCGTGCGCGCCGACGAGCCGCTGCCCGTGGGCGAGCTCCCCGACGACGCCCGGGGCGCGACCGCGCAGGCCGCGCGCGCCGCCATGCCGTTCGTCGCAGTCGACGCGGCGCCTCGTCTGCATCGCGAGATGGCCTGGCATGCGGCCCAGCTCCTCGGTGCCACCGCCTACGACGCCTCTTTCGGCGTGCACCACACGGTGCAGGGATCGACCTACCAGTACCTGCACGGCCTCGACGGCGCTGCACGCGACTACGCGCTCTTCGCAGTGCCGCTCGCGTATCTGCGCCCCGATCTGGCGCGTGAGAACCTGCGCCTGATCGCGCGCATGACCTTCGCGACCACCGGGCAGATCAGCTACGCCAGCGCGGGCTTCGGCATGACCGAGGACGCCATCGTGCACTCGGCGCCCTCCGACCTCGACCTGTTCTTCTTGTGGGCGCTGGCGGAGTACGTGGTGGCCACCGGTGACACCGCGTTTCTCGACGACGAGAACCCCTACTGGCCGCCCGACGCGGCGGCGCCCGCCAGCATGCGCGAGCACGCGCGACGCGCGGCGCGCCACTTGATCGACGACGTGGGCACCGGGCCGCACGGCCTGGTGCGCGTGGGCACCGGCGACTGGAGCGACGGTATCGTCATGAGGGCGAGCGATCGCGCCGTCGCCACCAGCGTGGGCGAGAGCGTGCCAAACTCGCAGATGGCGACGTGGGTCTTGCCCGTGGCCGCCGCCGCGCTCTTCGCGGGCGATCCGCTCGCCGACGAGCTCAACGCCTTTGCCGCGCTCCTGCGCGCCGAGCTCGCCGAGGAATGGACGGGCGCCTGGTTCCGCCGCGCCTGGTTCGACGTCGACGAACCCAACGGCGATGCCGCCATCGACCTCGAGAGTCAGGTGTGGGCGCTCATCGGCGACACCTTCGCCGACGATGCGCAGCGCGACGTGCTCATCGACAGCGTGTTCACGCGCCTCGACGAGCCATCGGCCGTGGGCGCCACGCTCGTCGAGGGCGGACAGATGTGGCACGCGATCACGGCGCTGCTCACCTGGGGCTACAACCGGAGCCGCCCCGATCTCGCGTATCGCTCGCTCAAGAACCACACCATGGCGGCCCACGCGATGCACCTGCCCGCGCAGTGGTTTGGTGTCTGGTCTGGGCCCGACGGACTCATCCCCACGGGCGGTACCTGGGCTTCGCCGGCCACGCCCATGACCGACTGGCCGGTGATGAACGCCAACCAGCACGCGTTGCCGCTGCTCGCGCTGATTCGCTCGACGGGCCTCGAGCCCGGCAGCGACGGCGCCTTGCACCTGCGGCCCGCGGTGCTGCCGGCGCCCTCCGTCGTCGAGCTGCCCGGCATCACCGTGCGTGTCGACGAGACCGGTGCCGTGGCGGGCGAGCTGCGGCTGTTGGTGGACGGCACCCTGCGGCTGCTGGTGGAGCCAGCGGCTGGCGAGCCCTTCGAGGTGGTGGCAGCCGGCGCCGCTGGCGTGGCGACGTCGTTCTGACGCCTACCGGCACTCGAGCGTGATGGGGTAGTGCATCTCGAGCTTCAGCTCGAGCGGGATGCTGGTCTTGTAGGTCTTGCAGCCCTTGGCCGACAGCTCCACGACAGGCGGCGCGTCTTCGGGCCCGCGCTCGAGCACCACCGGCGTGTTGCCGAGGTTGGCGCCGGCGATGCGCACGAGCGCACCCTCCGGCACCGAGGTAACGCGGATGCGGATCTTCTCTGGCGTGAGCGTCAAGCGCACCGGCAGCTCTGCCGACACCGGCACCTTGACGTCGCTCTTGCGCACCTCGCGGTAGCCCTCGAGGCGCAAGGCGATCTCGTGGAGCGTCTCGCCCTCCACCTCGATGGTGGCGGGCGCCTTGAGCCCCGTGTCCTTGCCGTCGAGGAAGACGCTGGCGCCCGGCGGTTCGGAGCCGACCACGAGCTTGCCCGGCAAGCGCATGAGCTGCGCCTTGATCGAGAGCAGCGGCTGATCGGCGCTGGTGACGATGGTCTTCGAGTACGACTGATAGCCGGGCTCCTCGACGATGAGCGCGTGCGGCCCGTGGGGCACGGTCTCGAGCGTGATCGAAGGCTCGGCGCGGCTCGGCGTGCGGTCGTCGAGGCGCACGACGGCGGCGGGAGCGCCGGTCACGGTGACGACGATGGTGCCCGAGGGCTTGGGCAGGATGAAGATCCAGGCCGCCACGGCGGCAGCGGCGATGACGAGGGTCGCAGCGGCGGCAGCCACGAAGAGCTTGGGGCCTTTGGCCGCCGAGGGCGGCACCACCGTCGACGGCGACGCGACGAAGCCGGGCGGGCTCGGTCGGCGCACATTGGCTGGTGTCTTGTTGGCGATGGTATCGACGGCGACGGGAACCACGGCGCGCGCCTGCGGGCGGATGCCGCCGCTCGGGGGGGCCGGTCGTACCGGCGGCTTGCTCGACGCGAACGCGTCGTCCTCTTGGCTCCAGGCCGCGGTGCCATCGTCGTGGTTGTCCTGCTCGCTTGGCACCGGGGCGTGCGTGCCGGTCTGCCTGCTCGATGACCCCGACGCGGACGCCGGCTCGACGTCGTCGAGGGAGATCTCCTTGTAGCTCTCGAGGCGCGCGCGCTCCTTCTCGAAGTCGACGGTGAAGTTCTCCTTCAGGTAGCGCGAGATCTCTTGGCGGCTCGGCGGCTTGCCCTTCATGATCAGGAAGCGCTGCAGCTCTTCCGACAGCTCGGCGCCGGTCTGGTAGCGGTGCTCGCGGTCCTTGGCGAGCGCCTTGTAGATGATGCGCTCGAGCTCCGCGGGGATGTCGCGGTTGACGATGGTGGGTGGCTTGATCTCGACGTTGCGCACCATCTCCAGCAGCGAGAATTCGCTCTCGGCAGAGAAGCCGCGCTCGCCGGTGCACATCTCGTACAGCACCACGCCGAGCGCGAAGATGTCGGCGCGCCCGTCGAGGTTGAGGCCGCGGATCTGCTCCGGCGACATGTACGCGAACTTGCCCTTGAGGGTGCCGGGGCGCGTGCGTCCGCTCTTCTCCTGCGCCTTGGCGATACCGAAGTCGATGACCTTGACCTCGCCGTCCCACGACAAGAGCACGTTTTGCGGCGACACGTCGCGGTGCACGATGCCGGCGTCTTGGCCGAAGTTGTCGGTGAGCCGGTGCGCGTAATCGAGGCCGTCGGCCATGCGCGCGACGATGAAGGCCGCCAGGTCCAGCGGCATGGTGCTCTTCCTCGAGCGGTTGTAGGACCACACCGTCTTCAGGTCCTTGCCCGAGATGTACTCCATGGCGATGTAGAACGTGTCGCCGATCTTGGAGAACTCGTAGACCTGGCCGATGTTGGCGTGCTGCAAGCGCGAGGTGATGTTCGCCTCGTCGGTGAACATCGAGATGAATTCCTGATCCTCTGCCACGTGCGGCAGGATCTTCTTGATGGCGATGATGCGCTGAAAGCCAGCCTCGCCGGAGAGCTTGGCGCGCCACACCTCGGCCATGCCGCCAGAGGCGACCTTGTCGAGCAAGAGGTAGCGACCGAACACCTGCGGCTTGGCCATGTGCCGCCCAGTCTAGCCAAGTCCGCTGTGCCGTGCCCCGGTGGCACAGTCCTACACCCACCTCCCAGGAGGGCGCGTCACTGTCCGGGTGGCGGCTCGAAGGTGATGGTGGGCGGCGTCGGCGTCGTTGGTGGCGGGTTGCGCGCAGGACCGAAGGCGCCCGCCCCGAGCGCCGCGGTCAGCGCCACCACCACCAGCGCCCCCAGGGCGAAGCCCACGGCAACCCAGCGAGCCAAGCGCGGGTACGCGACCCGCGTGACCTTCGACAGCGACGTACAGCCCGTCACCATCATCAGGATCGACACGGCCGCGAGCACGGGGACGATGGGCACGCTGTGCCCGCCGCCACCCACGTGCGGCACCGGGATCCACAAGAGCGTGATGGAGAGCCCTGCGAGGCCGATGCCGGCGCGAAAGAGCGCAGCGACCAGCGCGGCCTTCTGCGTCATGTCCAGACCGTCCGGTTTGCTGCGGAACCCGGGGCGCGGGCGCGGCGCCAAACCCGCATCAGCAGGAAGGGCGTCGGCGGCAGCGCTGCCGGTCGGGTCGTCGTCAGGGGGGTCGGCGGTGCTGGTCACGGGGCTCGGGCGCGCTGTCTATGGCATCCTGCGCGCCCCCGTGAAAGACGCTATCCACTGCACCGAGGTTCCGCCCATGACGCTGATCCGCACCGCCGTCGTTGCCGCCACCGTTGGCACCGCCTTCCTGTGCGCCTGCCCGTCGGAGCCCCAGGGCGGCTTCGGCGAAGGCAAGCCGGTCAAAGACGACGGCACGGTGGTGAAGCCGAGCGCCATGCCCGACGCGCCGCCCGACTTCGCCAACGCCCTCGAGATCGCGCCCGCCTTCGATGCCGCAACGGGCAAGGTGACGGTCACGCTCAAGCTCAAGCCCGGCTACCACGCGTACGCCCCCGGCGAGGAGGTGGGCAAGCCCGTGGCCCTCGCCGTCGACGAGAGCAAGGGCGGCTGGAAGGTCGAGGGGGCGGTCAGCGTCCCCGCCGGCCAGAAGAAGGACCTGGGGGCCCTCGGCACCTCGATGATCCTCGAAGGCAACGTGGAGCTCAGCGCCATCGTCAAGGGCGGCAGCGGCGACATCGAAGGCAAGGTCGAGGCGCAGGTGTGCACCGACAAGGCCTGCGATCGCCCGAAGTCCCACCCCTTCAAGGTGCCGACGGCCTAGGCCGTCGTAACGGGGCCGCCGTGAAGCCGGCAGAGTCCACCACCGACCTGGCGGGCGCTCAAGTCGAGCAGGGGCGCCGCGACGGGCTGCGCAAGGCGCCAGCGCGCTTCGAGCTGGTGTGCGAGTTCACGCCCCAGGGCGATCAGCCGCAGGCCATCGAGCAGCTCGTCGACGGCCTGCAGCGCGGCTTGCCGCACCAGGTGCTGCTGGGCGTCACCGGCTCGGGCAAGACCTTCACCGTCGCCAACGTCATCGCGCGCGTCAACAAGCCCACGTTGGTGCTGGCGCACAACAAGACGCTGGCGGCGCAGCTCTACCAAGAGCTCAAGGCCGTCTTCCCCACCAACGCCGTCGAGTACTTCGTCAGCTACTACGACTACTACCAGCCCGAGGCCTACGTCCCGTCCACCGACACGTACATCGAGAAAGACAGCCTCATCAACGACACCATCGACCGCATGCGCCACTCGGCGACGCGCGCGCTGCTCGAGCGAAACGACGTCGTCATCGTGGCCTCGGTGTCGTGCATCTACGGCATCGGCTCGCGCGAGAGCTACAAGGAGATGACGGCCTACGTGGAGGTGGGTCGGCCGCTCGGGCGCGATTCGTTCTTGCGCCAGCTCGTGGAGAGCCAGTTCGAGCGCAACGACGTGTCGTTCGCGCGCGGCACCTTCCGCGCCAAGGGCGACGTGGTGGAGGTGTTCCCCGCGCATGAGGAGGAAGAGGCGCTGCGCGTCTCCTTCTTCGGCGACGAGGTGGAGCGCATCCAGGTGGTGGACCCGCTGCGCGGCAAGGTGATCAACGATCTGCCCTTCGTCACCATTTGGCCCGCGTCGCACTACGCCATGAACAAGGAGCGCATGAAGCGCACGCTCGACGCCATCCGCGCCGAGCTGCTGGTGCGCTTGCAGGAGTTGCGCGGCAACAACCTGTTGCTCGAGGCGCAACGCCTCGAGCAACGCACCATGTTTGACCTCGAGATGCTCGAGGCCACCGGCCAGTGCAAGGGCATCGAGAACTACTCGCGGCACCTCACCGGTCGCACCACCGGCGAGGCGCCGCCCACGCTGCTCGACTACTTCCCGAAGGACGCGCTCTTCGTCATCGACGAGAGCCACCAGACCATGCCGCAGGTGCGCGGCATGTACTTCGGCGATCGCAGCCGTAAGGAGACGCTGGTGCGCTACGGCTTCCGCTTGCCGTCGGCGCTCGACAACCGGCCGCTCAAGATCGACGAGTTCGAGGCCCATGTGGCGCAGGCCATCTACGTGTCGGCCACGCCCGCCGAGTACGAGATCGAGAAGGCGCACGGCGTCCTGGTGGAGCAGCTCATCCGCCCCACCGGCCTGCTCGACCCCATGGTGGAGCTGCGCCCGGTGGCGTCGCAGGTCGACGACCTCATCGCCGAGGTCAAGAAGACCGTCGAGGTGGGCGAGCGCTCGCTCGTCACCGTGCTCACCAAGCGCATGGCCGAGGACCTCACCGAGTACTTGCAAGAGGTGGGCGTCAAGGCGCGCTACCTGCACTCCGACATCGACACGCTGGAGCGCATCGAGCTGCTGAGCGCGCTGCGCCGCGGCGACTTCCACGTGCTGGTGGGCATCAACCTGCTGCGCGAGGGGCTCGACTTGCCCGAGGTGTCGCTGGTGGCCATCCTCGACGCCGACAAAGAGGGCTTTCTGCGCGCCACCACCGGGCTCATCCAGACCATCGGGCGCGCCGCGCGCAACGCCCACGGTCGTGTCATCCTCTACGCGGACGTCGTCACCGACTCGATCCGCGCGGCGGTCGACGAGACCAAGCGCCGGCGCGCGGCGCAGGAAGACTACAACCGCGCGCACGGCATCACGCCCAGGACCATCGAGAAGGCGATCCGCGTCGACCCGTCCCTCGCCTACGCCGAGCACGACTACCTCGACCTCGACGCGGCGTCGTCTGGTGGTCCTGGCGGCAAGGGCGGCAAGCGGCGGCGCGGCGCTGTCGACGCGGTGGACGCCGCCGAGATCCCCGCGCTCATCGAGAGCCTGCGCGCCGAGATGCGCACCGCCGCGCAGGCCATGGAGTTCGAGCGCGCGGCCGAGCTCCGCGACCGCGTGCGCGCGCTGGAGAAGCGGGCGCTGTTGTAGCCGCGCGTGGCTGAGGGGCCGGGCGGTGGCTTCGGGCGATCTCTCGAGCTGCGAGTGGGTGAAAGACCCCGCGGAGGCTCCGCGCTACTCGACGGGCGCCACGATGCCGAGCTCGGTCAGCTCGTTGGCGCGACAGTTGCCCGCCTTGTCACAGAGCGTGAGCTCCTTGAGCGCCCAGGTGCCGGGCTCCGAGCCCACCGGCAGCAGGATCTCGATGCTGTAGTCGGAGAACACGGTCGCGTCGCCGTCGAAGTACGGCGTGTAGAAGTTGTCGTGGAGGTGGTAGTCGAACAGGGTGTCACCGCTGGGCTTCAACAAGCGGAACGACACCGTGCCGAGCCCCGCGATGTCGTCCCTGGCGCGGTAGGTGATGGTCACGAAGGTCTCGCCGTTGGGTGCTTCGGGGTTGGTGGGCTCCGCCGAAGCCGACAGCGCATCCTGGTCGAGCAGGGGCGGCGTGTGGTCGGGATGCGCCGTGTCGGCGACGAACTCGAGCACGTCGGGGAAGAGGTCGTAGCGGCCCCAGTTCCCCGAGACGTCCGAGATGGAGAAGGTGCGGAAGGTCCACGTGCCCGCGGCGCGATAGGGGCGGACGACGAAGACCCAGGTGAGGATGCCCGCGCTCTCGTTCCAGGTCGCGTACTCGGAGATCTTCTGCCCGCTCTCGTAGTGAACGAGCTCGGCGAAGCCGGTGACGTCGTTCATCTGCTGATCCTCCACGGGCGCCGTGACGGTGATGATGTACTCGTCGCCGATCTTCTGCGCGGAGCCCGTTACGTGCGGCAGATCGGGCACTGGCGCCTCGGTGTCGACGACGTCGTTGTGAAACCACAACAGCCAGCCGAAGTCGTTCTGTGCCAGGTGCGTGGTGTTGTTCGAGCCCCATTCCTGGATGGTGATGTTGGGACAGCTCCAATAGCCGTCGGGATCGTGGGGCCCGAAGACCAGGTCGGCGACGAGCTGCGAGGGGTCCACCTCGTCGGGGTAGAAGTACACGTCGCGGAAGTTCTCGCCGTCGGGCGCGAACAGGCGCGCGTAGGCGATGGTGCTCTCGTACGGGGGCTGGTGGATGTTCAAGACGAGCTTGGCGTGGTGGGCGCCGTCCTCGTCCCTGGCCACCGTGTTGGTCACGCGCACGACACGGCCGGGGAAGGTGATGTCGGGGTAGAGGTTGAAGACCTGAAAGACCACGCGATCGTCGAGGATCAAGACGTACTCGTAGCCGTCGACCACGCCACGGATGAACTCGTACTTGGTGGGCGCGATGGTGCGCACCCAGTCGGGGTCGTAGATGTAGAAGCTGAGCGACTCGGCGAAGTCCTCGTCGGGGTTGATGTCGTGGGCGTAGTCGGAGACGAAGTTGGTCGCCGTCCCCGGCACCCAGTGATCGGGCGCGACCTCCTGCCACAAGGAGAGCGACTCCCAGGTGACGACGTCAATGTCCTCGAGCAGGCGATAGACGAAGTGCGAGAGCTCGTGGGCGACCAGGCGATGGATGTAGTCGGCCTGAGCGCTCGAGAAGGCGAAGTCCATGAACTCGATCTCGTGGGCCCCGACCCAGGCGATGGCCGGCGCCTGTGGGTAGCTAGGATTGACGAGCCCGTTCTTTCTGCGCGTGAGGTACTCGAGGTTCGCCAGGTTGCGAAAGCCGGCGGGGTAGTCCTCGAAGGTGGCGAGCATGAAGATCAGCTCCTCGTAGCTGAAGAGCTGGAAGTCGTCCTTCGGCTCGCCCAGGCGCACCGTTACGCCGTAGCGCTGCTGCAGGATGCCCTCGAGGGCGGCGCCGTCGCGGAAGAACGCGCGCACCACCGCGCGGTAGAGGCGGTTGGAGTAGAAGACGCGCTCGACGCCGTCGTGGGGCGGCTGCTCGATGGGATTGGCGAAGCTGAAGGCGTCGGCCGCCAGGCGCATGGGCCAGACCCAGGGCGCGCTTGCGGGGGCCGCGGCGACGTCGATGTCGTTCTCGAGCTGCCCCGCGCTCTTCGTCAGACGGAAGAACGAGCCGTCGGGAGCGCGCGGCGGGGTGGGGAAGCGCTCGAGGGTCTTCAACAGGGCCGTGGCCGTGGCGTCGTCCCAGGCGGTCTCCGCGTCATCGAGGACGATGCCGTGCTCGTTGAGCAGCCGCTGCGCCGCCGAGCCCGCAGGCAGCACGACGGCGTCACCGCCGAGATCGACGGTGGGGCGTTCGACGCCATCGGGGAGCTGCTCGACGGCGGGAGCCGTGTCCTCGGCTTGCCAGCGGTAGTAGAACTCGATGGGGTTGCCGTCGATGCGCGGATCGCTCACGGCGATGTCGCAGGTGGCGCCGCCAAAGAAGGGCGTGCAGTCGCACGACGGCTCGCTCGGCTCGAAGCCCGGCAAGCCGCACAGCCCGCCGTTGCTGCAGGTGATGGTCTCGCACACCGACGGCGCGCTCGCTTGCTCGCACACCGAACCCGTGAAGCCTTCGGGGCAGAGGCAGCTGGCGTCATCGTCGACCACGATGCAGCTGCCACCGTTTTGGCAGACCTCGCCCGCGCACGGCGTGAGCGGGTCGGTGCACGAGGCGAAGTCGAGGCCACGGCAATCGCTGGCGCAAGCGAGGGTGCCGCCGCCGAACCCAGACTCGGCGCAGGTGCCGCCACGCAGGTCGCTGCCATCGCAGACCTCGCCAAGGTCGGCCACGTCGTCGCCGCAGCCGTCGGGGAGAACGCCGGCGTCGCCCTCGCCGCTGTCGTCGTCGTCGTCAACGCTTTCGTCGTGCGGTCGATCGGGCCGGTCGTCGATGAGGCCAGGCCCGCAGGCCAGCACGAAGAACGACGACGCGAGCGGCAGCAGGAGGCGGTGGGCCATGGGGGTGTCCGGGGAAGGCGAGCAGGAAGCTGTAGCGCGCTGAGAGCGCCCGCGAACCGCGCCCTCGTGTGAGCCCGGTCAAGGCAGCGCCGCCGTGAGTGTGCGCAGCGCTCCTTGCTCATTGGCGCGCCTGGGTCGGCGTACCTGCTCCGGCGCTGCGGTCCTGGCGGAGGTCGAGCGTGCCGCCGAGCTGTGCGACCGCGTGCGGGCGCCGGAGACGAGGCCGCTCCGATGGGCCGTGCCGCGGAGCGTCGAGCCCCGTGCACCCGGCGCGGCCGGTGGTAGGATGACCGCGTGAGGACCCCCATGACTTCCTGTGCTCGCATTTCGCTCGCGTCGCTCTCGTGCGCGCTCGCGCTCTCGCTGCTCTCCCCCGCGGCCTCCGCCGGGCCCAACCGTGAGCGCAACAAGAAGGCGCCGGTGGTGGCCATCTTCCCCTTCAAGGTGCTCAACAAGGAAGACAAGCACCAGCACCTCGGCGAGGGCGCGGCCGAGGCCATCGTCAACAAGATCGTCAACGACAAAGCCCTGCGCATCGTCGAGGAGAGCCAGCTCGACAAGGCCATCAACGCCATCGCGCGCAACCAGTCGGGCCTTTTCGAGGAAGACAGCTACCTCGCCGTCGGTCAGATGGTCGACGCGCGCTACGTCGTCATCGGCAGCGTGCAGGTGGCGGGTGAGCAGGTGGCGCTCAACGGGCGCCTGCTCGAGGTCGAGACGCGGCAGCTGTTGGCGGCCGAGCGTGTGGTCAAGCCCTTCAACGACGTGCTCGGCGGCTACGACGAGCTGGCCGCGCGCCTGCTGTCGAAGATGACCTTCCACCTGGCGCAGCGCGTGGCCGGTGGTGACAGCGCCGACGAGATCGCCGTGCGGCAGCTCATCGAGGAGGCCAAGAGCTACGACCCGATGTTCCCCGCGGGCACCGACACCGGCGGGCGGCCCATCGCCAAAGACGCGGCCAAGTCGCTCGCGATCTACAACAAGGCGGTGCTGCGCGATCCCAAGAACGGCGTGGCACAGCTTGCGCTCGGTCATGCGCAAAGCCGCGCCGCGGCCACGCTCGCCAGCACCGACCCCACCCGCGCCAACAACGTCCTCAAGGACGCGGTCGAGCACCTGCTCAGCGCCACCAAGATCGACGGCACCAACCCCTTCGCATGGACCGAGCTCGGCCGCTGCCACGGGCGCCTCGGCGACCACGCGCAGGCCAGGAACGCGTTCCAGAACGCCATCGATATCGACAACAACTACGTGGCGGCGCTGTTCGGCATGGCGGTGGCGCAGCTGAACTTGGGCGATCTGCCAGCGGCGCGGGCGGCGGCGCTCAAGGCACAACAGGGCGGCGACACGCGCGCACCCGATTTGCTCGCCAACATCGATCAGGCGATCGCGTCGCAGAAGAGCAAGGCCAACCCCACGAAGTAGCTGATGCCGGCGCCGCGCAGAGGTTGCATCGATCGCCTGCGCATGATCCGGGCGGCGGCCATGGTCAAGGGCACGGGAAAAGGCTAGGTCGCCTCCTCAAGGAGGACGCGACATGGCCGACCCCGTGCACAACGTCATCATCATCGGCTCCGGGCCCGCTGGCTGGACCGCCGCCGTCTACACGGCGCGCGCCAACCTCGCGCCCGTGGTGTTCGAGGGCGCGTCGCCGAACATCCCCGGCGGCCAGCTCATGTGGACCAGCGAGGTCGAGAACTTTCCCGGCTTCCCCGAGGGCGTGAAGGGCCCCGAGCTGATGGAGCGCTGCAAGAAGCAGGCGGAGCGCTTCGGCAGCACCATCTACTCCGAGAACGTCGAGAAGATCGACTTCAGCAAGCGCCCCTTCGAGCTCACCTCCGAGAGCGGCGAGGTGCACCGCGCACGTGCGCTCATCATCGCCACCGGCGCCAACGCCAAGCTGCTGGGCATCCCGCACGAGAAGGACCTGATGAACCAGGGCGCCGGCGTGTCGGCGTGCGCCACCTGCGACGGCGCCTTCTACAAGGGCGAGGAGCTGGTGGTGGTGGGCGGGGGCGACTCGGCCATCGAGGAGGCACTCTTCCTCACGCGCTTCGCCACCAAGGTCACGCTGGTGCACCGTCGCGACGCGTTCCGTGCGTCACGCATCATGGAGGATCGGCTCAAGAGCAACCCCAAGATCGCGCTCGCGCTCAACGCACAGGTCTGCGAGCTCGTCACCGAGAAGAAGAAGGTGGGCCCGTTCGAGAAGGACTGGCTCGTCGGCGTCAAGCTCAAGAGCACCAAGGATGGCTCCGTCACCTCGCTCAAGGCGGGCGGGCTGTTCGTCGCCATCGGACATGCGCCCAACACCTCGCTGTTCACCGGTGCCCTCGAGATGGACGACAAGGGCTACCTCGTGACCAAGGCCAAGAGCTCGCGTACCAGCATCGAGGGCGTGTTCGCGTGCGGCGACGTGCAAGACAGCCACTATCGCCAGGCCATCACGGCGGCGGGCTCGGGCTGCATGGCAGCCATCGACGCCGAGCGCTGGTTGGGTGAGCACTCGTCGTGAGGTGGCGGCTCGTCGTCGCGGCGCTCGGCGCCGCGTGCGTCCTCGGCCTCGGCGCGTGCGTGCACGGCATGGTGTCGATGCCGGGCCAGAGCTTCAGCGGCACCCCGCCGGCCCTCGACGACGCCGAGCGCGCGCTCGCCGAACAGCTCAGCGCCGACGTCCGACGGCTGGCGGTCGACATCGGCGAGCGCAACGTCGCACGCAAGCCCGAGGCCCTAGCCGCAGCGTCGAGCTTCGTCGAGCTGCAGCTGCGTGGCATGGGCTACGCGGTGGAGAAGCAGCGCTACGAGGCGCAGCGCTTCGCGCCTCGCTACGCGGCGCGCACGCCAGAGCCCTCCGTGGGGCACCCTGTCGAGAACCTCATCGCCGAGCGCCGCGGCAAGGGGCGCGCCGCGGAGATCGTGGTGGTGGGCGCCCACTACGATTCGGCCGAGGGGACGCCGGGCGCCGATGACAACGCCTCGGGTGTGGCGGCGGCCCTCGCGTTGGCGCGCGCCTTTGCCGCGCGCGCGCCCGAGCGCACCGTGCGCTTCGTGTTCTTCGTCAACGAGGAGCCGCCCTGGTTCGAGGGACCGCACATGGGTAGCGACGTCTACGCGGCCGCGTGTCGCGCCCGCGGCGACGACGTGGTGGCGATGTTCTCGCTCGAGACGCTCGGTTTTTTCAGCGACGCGCCCGGCTCGCAGCAGTACCCCTTCCCCTTCTCGCTGGTGTACCCGTCCACCGGCGCCTTCGTCGGCTTCGTGGGCGACCTCCCATCGCAGCGCCTGGTGCACGAGTCGGTGCGCCTGTTCCGAACGCGCGCCACCGTGGCGTCCGAGGGGGCCAGCGTGCCCGGCTCCATCGAGGGCATCGACTGGTCGGATCACGCGTCGTTCTGGCGGCACGGCTACCGCGCCGTCATGGTGACCGACACGGCGCCCTTCAGGAACCCGCACTACCACGAGCCAACGGATCTGCCCCCCACCCTCGACGTCGACCGGCTGGTGCGCGCGGTGCGGGGCCTCGACGAGGTGGTGACGGGTTTGGCGGCGAGCAGCGAGCGCTGGTGACGCCTTCTTTGCGCGACCTGCCACGGCGTGCGACAACCGGTGCATGGCGGTCGACGTCGCATCCCTCAAGAAGGTCGGGCTCTTCGAGAGCCTGCTCCCCGAGCACCTCAAGCTTGTGGCCGGCATCGTCGAGGAGCGGAGCTTCGCGCCGGGCACCAAGATCTTCGGCGACGGCGATGCCGCTGACCGTTTCTATTTCATCGTGCAGGGCAAGGTGCGCGTCTCCAAGCAGATCCCGGGCGTGGGCGAGGAAGCGCTCGCCATCCTCGAGGCCGGTGACTACTTCGGCGAGATGGCGCTCATCGATGACAGCCCACGATCAGCCGACGCCATCACCAACACCACGGTCGTCGTGGGCAGCATCGCCAAGGCCACCTTCGAGGATCTGTTGTTCATGAACAAAGACCTCGCCTACGACATGCTGTGGACCTTCGTGCGCACGCTGTCGTCGCGCCTGCGCGAGACCAACGAGAAGATGCGCGCGTTCTTGGTGCTCGCCGGCAAGTTCTGACGACGCAGATCACCCCTTGAGCGCCCCCGCCTTCGGCTTCGCCGTGGCGTCGGGCAGGGGACGTCCTTTGGGCGCGTTGGCAGGCGGCACCGGCCGGCCGCTCTTCTTGGCGCGGTCGATGCGGAACTGCTCGCCCACCTGCTTGCGGTCGCCCACGGCGAAGAAGGAGTCGTGCGCCGCTTGCATCTCCTCGATGATGTGCGTGGTGATGTCACGCAAGATCGCGCCAGCAGGATCGAGCACCTCGCGATCGGTGACGAAATTCTTGGTCTTCTTGACCTTGGGATCCGCGGCTGCGCGCACGACGGTCAAATACACGGCCAGCGCCTGCGCGCTCTTGTAGGTCTGGATCCCGAGCTGAAACTTGAGATCGCGCTTCGCGGAGAGGAAGGTCGCGAAGTCGATGCCGAGATCCTGCAAGAGCTCGTTGTCACCGATCACCTTGGCGAGATTACGATGTCCGAGCACGACGTTGAGCTGAGCGATGCGTGGGTCCTTGAACAAGGCGTCGAGGCGCGGCCGCGGCAGCGATGCGATCAGGTGCCCAATCACCTCGTGCTCGCGCGGATCGGTGGAGAAGCGGTTCTTCCACTCGTGGCGTGCGCGCGCCTCGATGGGCGTGACCGTGTGCTCCAGGGCCTTCCAGCGCTCGAGGAATTCCAGGTGCGGGCGCGGACCTTCATCCTCGATCGGGGGCGCGCCCTTCTTGCGCTTCTCCGCCTCCGCCTTGGCCAGCGCCTCGTCTGCCTCCTTGCGGCCCGTGCGCAGCTCCTCGGCCTTGCGCTCGTGGGTGCGCGCCTTGACCAGGGGACCGGGATCCGGCTTGGTCAAGCGCAGCGACTCGGGCACGGTGTGCGGCAGCTTCGGGGTAAACTTCATCGAGGCGAGCGTAGCGCATGGCGTCTGGTTCCGGCCGGAGGAAGAGGATGAGCGGGCTGCCCATCGTCGTCGACGACGAGCCGCATGCGCTCGCCGCGCGCTGGCCCGAGCCGGTGCTGTCGCTGTCGGAGCAAGAGCGCGCGCGACGCGTTCGGGCCGGTGCCGAGAGCGTCATGCTCGACGAGCGCGCCGGCGACGCGCGCACCACCCGTGGCTTCGTGCGCGCCGTGCTGCGCGTGCCCCTCGGCCACCCGCGCGCGCAGGCCTACGGCGTGTTCGTCGAGGTCGATCGGGCCGGCTACGAGGCCTTGCGCCGCGCACACCGCACCGGCGTGCCGGCCCGCGTGTGGGGCACGCTCGCCACCCGCCTGCCCTACCTCGAGGACGCCTACGGCACAGCCGTGCAGATCATGGAGGACGGCAGCGAGCTGCGCCCCCGCGTGGTCGACGCGCGCTCGGCGCTCTTGCGCGAGGGCCCGCCCGTGGGGCCTCGCTGACGCTGTGGCACCTTCAGTATCTCCCACTCGGTCGATACTGTCGCGATCGCACGAGCTCGCCGTAGAGTGATGGCGTGAGCGACGATAACCGCCGGCGCCACCCGCGCGTCGACATCCCCTTGCTGGTGCAATACCGCTTCGGTGCGCTCGAGGAATTCCGCACCGACTACACGCTCAACGTGTCGCGCTCGGGGCTGTTCATCACCACTGCGGAGCAGCGCCCCGTCGGCACGCGCGTCTACGTGCAGCTCACCACGCGGGACGGCCAGCACTTCCTGCAGGGCGAGGGCCGCGTGGTGCGCAGCGCCGAGGGTGGCCACGCCATCGAGCTGGTGGGCTTCGACGAGGCGGCCCAAGCCGTGCTCGAGAGCCTGGTCAAGGACGCCCTGGCGCGGCGGCGGTCCGCTTGACCGCGGGATTGCCACGCGGGTAGCGTGCCAGCAACTTGTCTCCGGGGTGATGGATGACGTCGACGTCGTCGAATGCACGTGCGCGCCAGATCGTGGACCTTCTCAAGGAGGTCCCGTTGTTCGCCGGCATGCCCGACGACGACCTGGCCCGCCTGAGCCTGCTCATCACCGAGAAGCACTACCCGCGGGACACCGTGGTGGTGTCGGCCACCGACCCGGGTGACGCCCTGTACATCGTCGCCGAGGGCGAGGTGAAGGTGTCGCTCTGGTCCGACAACGGCCGCGAGATCATCCTCTCCACTCTGGGCGCCGGCAGCTTCTTCGGCGAGATGAGCCTCGTCGACGGCGAGCCGCGCTCGGCCAACGTCGCGTGCCTGACCGACGCGCTGCTCCTGCGCCTGGGCCGGAAGGAGTTCCTGCAGGCGCTGCGGAGCTACCCCACCATCGCCATCAACGTCATGACCGAGGTGTGCGTGCGCTTGCGCCGCGCCGACGAGAGCATCGGCAACCTCGCCTTGCTCGACGTCTACGGTCGCGTCGCGCGCTTCCTGCTCGAGCGCTGCGAGGAAGAGGGCGAGGTGGTGCCCGAGGGTCACCTGATCAAGAAGATCCCCACCCAGCAGCACATCGCCAGCCGCATCGGCACGAGCCGCGAGACCGTCAGCCGCGCGCTCTCCGAGTTCCAGCGCCGCGGCTTCATCGAGCAGCGGGGCAAGGGCCTGCTGGTGCGCGAGGGCCTCGACCCCAAGGCAGTGTCGCGCTCGCGGAACTGAAAGGCCGACAGCAAATCGGTCTTCGGCCGGCGGGTCGTCGGGTTTTGCGGTGATCGGGCGTCGGGCGCGGCCGTCGGGCGTCGGCTTCGGGCGACGGGCGACGGGCGACGGG
>JADZDP010000087.1 GCA_020850995.1 Deltaproteobacteria bacterium | reverse complement strand
TGGGCCAGGGGATGTGCCAGAAGGTGAGGATGGTGGCGCGCGGCAGGCGCTTTCGGATCATGCGGGGCGCCAGCGCGAAGTGGTAGTCCTGCACGAGGACGATGGGGTCGTCGGAGTCGACCTCCTCGCACACGGCGTCGGCGAAGCGCTGGTTGACTGCCTGGTAGTGGGCCCAATCCTCGGCGCGGAAGCTCGGCCGCGCGTGCGCGATGTGGCACAGAGGCCAGAGCCCCTCGTTGGCGAAGCCGTAGTAGTAACCGTCCTCCTCTTCTTTCGAGAGCCAGACGCGCCGCACCAGATAGGACTCCTCGCCCGGCGGCACCCGCACGCGATCGTGCGCGTCGACGGTCTGCCGATCGGCGCTGCCGCTGCCGTGCGCCACCCACACCCCGGAGCAAGCGCGCATCACTGGCTCGAGCGCGGTCACCAGGCCGCTCGCCGGGTGCAAGACCTTGACACCATCTGTGCTCGCTTCGTGGATGTAAGGCTCGCGGTTGGCCAGGATGACGACGCGCTCGCCCTGCAGGTAGCGCACCAGCGTCTCGCGCAGGCGCGCCGGGCTCCAGGTGCCGGCGCGCGCCTCGTGGCCGGCCTCGTGCACCAGGCGATCCACCAGGTGACGCACGTCGCGCACCAAGGGCTCGAACTCCCTGGTGCCGCCGCCGCTGAGCGCGCGCAGCATCTCGCGTCGCCAGCGGCGCCAGGCGTAGCGCGCGCCCACCAGGGTCACCAACGAAGTGATGAGCGCGAGCACGAAGTAGGAGGCGATCAGGAACGCTCGTGTGCTGGCCTCGCGTCGTAAGACGAAGCTGAGGTCGTGGACCAGCACGACATCGCCGAGGGGAACCCCCGCGCTCGCAAGGCCGAGCACGCTGAGCAGCACGGGCCCCGAGGGCAGCTCGGCGCGCTCGCTCCAGTGCTCCGGTTCCCCCTGCTCGCGCAGGCGCGCTCGCTGCACCGAGCGGCAGGTGAACTCCGCGGGGTAGAGCTCGGTGGAGATGATGAGCTGCCCATTGGGAAGGCATGCCGCGGCCCCCATGATGCGCTCATCGCGCGCGATGTTCTTCAGCGTGGCATGTAGGCCCTCCGGATCTTGCAGCCAGCGCTCCTCGAGGCTCTCCTTGGCTGCGCCGACGGCGAGGCGGGCGCGCAGGTCGAGGTCGCGCTCGAACCACCGCGTGGTGAGGTCGCGTAACACCAGGTCGCCCACCACACCGAGCCCCGCGAGCACGCAGAGCACCGCCACCAGGAGCAGGGAGGTTCGCAGCACAGGAGCGGGATAGCATCCATCCGTTGGATATCCAATCGATGCGTGGTAGCACCTCGTCATGCAGCTCGCGGACCTCGGCCTCGTCGGCAACTGCCAGTCGGCCGCGCTCATCGCGCGCGACGGTTCCATCGTATGGTCGTGTCTGCCGCGCTTCGACTCGGCGCCGATCTTCGCGTCGCTGCTCGACGCCGAACGCGGCGGCACCTTCCGCATCGGCGCCGCCGACGGGCGCCCCGGCACGCAGCGCTACCTGCCCAACACCAACGTGCTCGAGACCCGCTTCGAGGACGCCGACGGCGCCTTCCGCGTGCTCGACTTCATGCCGCGCTTCCACCAGCACGGCCGCACCTTCCGACCCACGAAGCTGGTGCGCGTCGTCGAACCGCTGCGCGGCACCCCGCGCATCAACGTGGTGTGCGATCCCATCCTCGGTTGGTCGCGTGCGCGCCCGCGCCGGGAACAGGGCTCGCACCACGTCGCCTGGCACGGCTATCCGGCGCACCTGCGCCTCACCACCGACGCGCCGCTCTCGTACCTCGACGCCGGTCCCTTCGCCCTCACCGGGCGCAAGCACTTCGTGCTCTCCTGGGACGCGCCCGTCGAGGAGCCGCTCGAGCCGCTCTGCCAGCGCTTCCTCGAGGAGACCACGCGCTACTGGCAGCAGTGGGTCAAGCACTGCGACGTGCCGGCCCACTACCAGGAAGAGGTGATCCGCTCCGCGCTCGCGCTCAAGCTCCACTGCTTCGAAGACACCGGCGCCATCATCGCCGCCGTCACTACCTCGCTGCCCGAGGCACCGGGCGCAGGCCGCAACTGGGATTACCGCTACTGCTGGCTGCGCGACGCCTTCTACACCCTGGGCGCCTTCCGCCTGCTCGGCCACTTCGAGGAGCGCGAGCAGTTCCTCGGCTTCCTGCTCAACATCGCCTCGTCCACCAAGGACCTCGACCTGGCGCCGCTCTACCGCATCGATGGCAAGAGCGACCTGGCCGAGAGCACGCTCGAGCACTGGCCTGGCTTCCTCGACAACCGGCCGGTGCGCGTGGGCAACGGCGCGGCCTTGCACCGCCAACACGACGTCTTCGGCGAGATGGTGTTGGCGTTGACGCCCCTCTTCCTCGACGCGCGCTTCCGCGAGCACGTCACGCCCCAGGTGCTCGACCTGGTGGGGCGCCTGGCCGACAAGGCCATCGCGGTGGCCGGACAGCCCGACGCCGGCATCTGGGAGGTGCGCAACGAGTGGCGCCCGCAGACCTTCAGCTCGCTCATGTGCTGGGCCGCCGCCGAGCGCATGAGTCGCATCGCCGCGCAGCATCGCCCCGAAGCAGCCGCAGGCTATGCCGCGGAGGCGGCGCGGCTGCGCAGCGAGATCTTGTCGCGTGCCGTCCACCCCGAGCGCGGCTGCCTGGTCGCCGACTACGGTGGCACCGAGGTGGACGCAGCGCTCCTGCAGGCCATCACCCTCAACTTCCTGGCGCCCGGAGACCCGGCCGCCGCGAATACCGTGCAGGCCGTGCGCGCCGATCTGGAGGCGCACGGCTGGCTCAAGCGCTATCGCACCAACGACGGCCTCGGCGTGCCCAGCGTCGCGTTCACCCTGTGCACCTTCTGGCTGGTGGAGGCGCTGGCGCGACTCGATCGTTTCGAGGAGGCACGCACCATCCTCGCCCGGCTGCCCTCGGTCCACTCCCCCCTCGGGCTCCTGTCGGAAGACCTCGACCCCACGAGCGGCGTCATGTGGGGCAACTTCCCGCAGGCCTACTCGCATGTGGGCCTGATCCACGCTGCCTTCGCGGCCTCGCCGCGCTGGGGCGATGTGGGCGGCTGATTTCGAACGTGAGCGCTCGGTGCGGCAAGGTAGAGCCTTGCGCCACCGCGGCGCGGAACATTCCGGCGGGCTCATTGGTAGAGGTGCAATATGGCGACGCTCATCCTCGCGGTTCTGTCAGCGCTCGTGCTGGTGGGCCTGGGCCTCGAGTGGCTCTTCAAGCGCACCGGCATTCCGGACGTGCTGGTACTGCTGGTGCTTGGCTTGCTCGCGTCGGTGCTCGGGGTCTTTCAGGTCGACGACCTGCGCGGCTTCGACAAAGTCTTCACCACCGCTGCGTTGGTGCTCATCCTTTTTGAGGGCTCGGTGCGCCTGCGCCTGTCCGAGCTGCGCACGGCCGCGCTCTCGTCGCTCCTGGTCACGGGCGTGGGCTTCCTGATCACCGCGGGCGCTGTCGCGGCGCTGGCCTGGGCGTTGTTTGGCATGCGGCCGTTGGCCGCGCTGTGCCTGGGCGCCATCCTCGGCGGCACCTCGTCGGCGGTGGTCATCCCCATGGTGGCGGCCTTGCCCCTGGCGCCCCACGTCAAGACCACGCTCACGCTCGAGAGCGCGCTCACGGACGTCTTGTGCATCGTCTTCGCCATGGCGCTTGTGGGCGTGCTCACCGCGGGCTCGGTGGACGCGCTCGACGTCGGGCGCTCGCTGATCGCGGCCTTCCTCGGCGCGGTGGCCATCGGGGTCGCCACCGGCGTGGCCTGGGCCTACGGCCTGCGCGCGCTGCGGCGCGATCGCACCAGCATGGTGGTGGTGGGCGCCGCCGTGTTCCTGGTGTTCGCGGTCACCGAGGCGCTCGGTGCCTTCGGCGCCATCGCGGTGCTGGCCTTTGGTGTCACGCTCGGCAACGCCACCCTGCTGGCGCGCGGCAGCGTCAAGCCCGAGGAGCTGGCGCTGGCCTCGGGTGAGTCGATGTTCCTCGCGGAGATCGCCTTCCTCTTGAAGGTGCTCTTCTTCGTCTACCTGGGTGCTGCCCTCAAGCTCGACGGCTGGCAGCCCTTCGTCTTTGGCGGGCTCGCCACGCTGGCGGTCTTCGCGGTACGGCCCCTCGCCGTGCATGCGGCGTTCTCGTCGAAGACCACCACCCGCGCCGACGCCACCGTGGCCGCCGCGCTTGCGCCCAAGGGCCTCGCCGCGGCGGTGCTCGCTGGGCTCCCTGGTCAGGCGGGCGTCAAGGAGGGCGCGAGCATCGAGGCCATCGTGTTCGGCACGGTGCTCTTCAGCATTTCCATCGCCGCCGCCATCGTGATCTTCCGCGATCATCCCTTCATCGTCGGCGCCTATGGCCGGGTCTTCGGGCGCTACCCCACGCAGCTGCCGGTTCCGGCACCGCAAGCACCCACCACCACGGAGGCACCGCCGCAAAGCGGCGAGCCGCAGGCCTCGGCGGGCGGCGAGGAAGCCAGCCCGAAAGCGCCCTGACACGCCCGGGTCCGTCGAGGTGGCCTCGGCAGCGCCGCCACGCGTCCGCGTTCACGGCCCGGCGAACAGGCACCAGGCCACCGCCACGCCTTCGATGACCGCGAACGCGAGCAGCCCGACGCGAAGGAAATCGAAGAAGGCAAAACGAATGGGCTCGCCATCCGCGGCGCTCAGCTGGGCGCGCTCGATCATGCCCTGCGCGAGCGGCCCGGCGGTGGCGGCGGTGAGGAACAGCGAGCTGCCCGCGCAGACGCTGAGGGCGAGCGCGACATAGACCACCTCCGGAGCGATGACACCCGTGAGCCCGCTCGCCACCACGAGGAGCGCGGCCATCGACGGGCCGGCCGAGAACACGCCGGTCAACAGACCGGCTGCGAGCGAGAACACCACGAGCTGCGCGCGGGGCGGTAGCGGCAGCGCCAAGAGCTCGGCGGCGAGCGCATCAAAGAGGCCCGTCTGCTGCACGGCCGCGACCAGCACGAAGAGCGCAAAGAGGAAGAGCGTGGCTTCGGCGTCCACGGCGTTGCGCACGGCGCGGACGCCATGTCTGCCCGCGGCGAGGGCCAGGAGCGGCGCGCCGAGCCAGGCGATCAGCTCGGGCGGCACGACCTTGGCGGGGATCAGCGCCCAGGCGAGCAGCATGGCCAAGAGCCCGAGCGCCGACGGCACGAAGACCCGCAGGTTGATGCGCAGGTTGCGGTGCAGCGCGCGCACCACCGCCATGGTGATGCGCTCGGCCACGGAGTTGGCGCCGAGGTCGCGCGCGGGGCGCACCCACAGCGCGATCAGCAACAAGAACGCGACCAGGGCCACCAGCGTGAGGGGCAGCGCGCGCACCAGGTACGCGTTGAACTCCATGGCGCCGGCGCCGAGGAGCAGGATGGCGGGGAAGTCGCCGATGGGGGTGGCGGCGCCGCCGAGG
>JADZDP010000086.1 GCA_020850995.1 Deltaproteobacteria bacterium | reverse complement strand
CCAGGTCGAGGGAGGCGGGCAAGATGCGCAGCTCGACGCTGCTCTGCTCCTCCGGTGGACACGCCGCCAGGGCCAAGGCGGAGGCAATGACGAAGAGCCGGAGGGGGTTCGTGCGGGTCAATTGCATGGTCGAAGTGTAGCCCCGAGCGCCACCCGCCCGCTCACCTGGTCCCGGTCCGGACAGTCTGGACCGGGAAGTCCGGTGTGGGCCGCCCAAGCAGGAAATGCACGGACCGCATAGACGAACACCCGGCTTTTCGTGCAGGCTCTCCCCTCCCGCGGCCAGCGCCGCAGTTTTCGAGTCTGGTGTCCGAACACGACTGGAGGCAGCCACATGGCAGCAAAGAAGAAGAAGAAGGCAGCGAAGAAGGCAGCGAAGAAGGCAGCGAAGAAGCCCGCGAAGAAGGCGGCGAAGAAGGTCAAGGCCAAGACCAAGCGCAAGCCCAACGCGGCGTTCATGAAGGCAGTGACGCCGAGCGCCGAGCTCGCCGCGGTCGTCGGCGCCAGCGCCATGCCGCGCACCGAGATCACCAAGCGCCTGTGGGCCTATATCCGCAAGAACGGCCTGCAGGACTCGCAGAACCGCCGCAACATCAACGCGGACGACAAGCTCAAGGCGGTGTTCAAGAAGGGCGTCGTCAACATGTTCGAGATGACCAAGCTGGTGGCCAAGCACCTGTCCTGATCTCGAGCGGGCGGCGCGTGGCGCCGCACCCTTTGCGCACGAGGCCCGCTTCACCGCGGGCCTCGTCGTTTCCTGCGACCGACGGTGCGTGAGGGCGGGAGCGGCGGTGGGGGCGCGCGCCGGGCCGTTTCGCGGTAGAACCCGGCCATGCCCACCGTCAAATTCCGCGGCTCCGATCTCAAGCTTGCTGGCACCGTGCCGAACGTTGGTGCCACCGCCCCCGCCCTCGAGCTGTGCGCGCCCGACCTGAGCGCGGTGACGCTCGAGGACTTTCATGATCGCCGCGTGGTGATCGCCACCGTCCACTCCGTCGACGCGCCCGAGGGCGCGCAGGCGGTGCGCAACCTGCGCCGCGCCCTCGAGGGCAACGACGACGTGGCGCTGGTGGTGGTGAGCGCCGATTCCCCCTACGCGCTCGCGCGCTTCGCGGCCTTCGAGGCGCTCGACGGGCCGGCGCTGCTCTCGTGCCTGGGCTCGGACTTCGGGACCCGCTGGGGTGTGCAGATCGCCGAGGCGCCCCTGCGCGGGCACCTGGCGCGCGCGTGGTTCGTGCTGGACTCCGAGGGGGCCGTGCGGCTGGCTACGGTGCTGCCCGAGCTCACCCAAGAGACGCCGCTCGACCCGCTGCTGGCCGCGCTGGCGTAGCAGTTACAGCGGTTCCAGCATTCGTTGATTCGTTCCTCGCTTGGTCCCTGCCCCGATGGCTGCGTCGCGTGCACGGCACGTGCCGACCGGCACGCGCCTCCGCTGCTCCTTGCCCTCGTGGCAAGCCCCTTCGCGATCCTCCGATCAACGAATGCTGGAACCGCTGCAGGGGTGGCCCCGCCGGGCGCCACGATGTGGCCCTGATCGCGCCAAAGGGGCTGGGCCGCGGCTAGTATGCGGCATGCCTGTCGTCGGAACCCGCACCCGCACCCGATCCACCACCACCACCAGCCGCACCACCGCAACGGGCGGCACCACGCGCACCACACGCGCCACCAGCACCAGCACCGGCCAAGCCCAGGCGCCGTCGGCGCGTGGCCGGGTCGCGCCACCGCTGCACCACGTGGCCGGCATGGGTGGCAAGTCGTTCAACGCCTCCAACACCGTCCCATCGGCGGGCACCACCGGCCAGGGCGTGAGCAGCGTGGGCACGCGACAGTCGGGTGGGGGTTACACGCGCGGCAAGATCGACGTCGACTCGGCGCCCTACGACGCCAAGAGCTTCCTGCTCACCGTCAAGACGCATCACGCGGCCAGCTACTCGGGCCCGCGCAAGAAAGACGACGACAAGATGACGCTCGTCTTGCAGTGCCGCGTGCAAGACGGCGCCAGCGAGGGCATCCTCAACCTGTCCTTCCTCAAGGACAAAGAGGCCTGCAACAACAAGAGCGCCTACGAGGGCGAGCACACCTTCCGCATCGCGTACGACGAGGTCAACCAGCTCCTGCAGTCGTACAAGCCGGGGCTCAAGCTCGTGCCCGGCGCCAACCTCGCGGTGGCCGCGCTGTGGGACACCGGGCACTGCTGGGGCGGCTACAACCGCGGCGGTGTCTTCGAGGTGCCGAGCCCGCCCGCCACCACCTCTCCCATCGGCACGCGCACGCAGACCGTGACCACCGCGCGTCGGCGGGGCAGCGCGGCCGGCCTGCCGCTCGACGTCGAGCACAAGATGCCGGCCAGCGTGAAGAACGCGGCGCCCGCGGGCATCTTTGGCAGCGAGGTCAAGGTGTCGTCGCGCCTCGAGACCGAGCTGAAGGGTGAGCTGCACTCCGCTGAAGAGCTCGAGTACGCCATCGTGCGCCTCTACCAGATGGCCAACGATCCGGCGGCGGCAGACAAGGCGCTCGGCAAGGGCTGGAGCATCTCGCCCGTGACGCACTGGTGGCAGCAGACCCCGGCCGGCAACGTCAAGAAGTCGGCGCGCATGAAGCAGTACCTCGACGCCGACGCGCTGGTGAAGGCGGGACTGGCCAAGAACAAGACCGAGGCCAACCACCTGGCCACGCTGCTCAAGGGCGTGCAGATGGGCGATCCGCTGCCCCTCGAGGACAAGTACTCGGGCACCTCGGATGAGCTGAAGGCCTCCATCATCCAGCGCATCCGCTCGAACAAGATCGCCGAGGGTGTGTTCAACCTGAAGCCCGGCCCTGGCGTGTTGCTGGGCGACATCTCGGCGACGTCGAAGAAGAAGCCGAGCGGCCTCATCCGGAAGCGCATCGAGTACGGCTACACGCTCAAGTCGAAGAACGTCGACAGGAAGAAGCTCGAGGCCTGGCTGCGCGCGGAGATGTCGCCGTACAACCCCGCCGGCGAGGCGCTCCGTGCCCTGATGCCGAACGGCGCGCAGGGCAAGCACGTCGCCTTCACCATGGACCAAGAGCGCCACCGCTTCACGCTCAAGCACCAGGGCGGCCTCGAGATCGACGTCTCCGTCGACTTCGTCAACGTCAAGCACCCGGTCACGGGCAAGCTCGAGACCAAGTACATGGTGGAGATGGAGATCGACCACCAGTACATCAACGCGCCCGGCTCGTCGTCGCGCTCGTCGACGTCGGCTTCCCGTCCTACCAACCTGCAGTCGTTCTCCACCGAGTCGGAGCAGAAGCGCTGGGCGAACGGCCTCACCGGCGCCGCGCAGCTCAACGGCCTACCGCGCTTTCACGAGCTGCCCGACCTGCAAGACAAGGCCATCTGGCAGACGCCTGAGCAGAAGGAGACGGAGAAGGCCATCGACAAGCTCTTCCCCATCCTCTTCCCTGGCGGCGCTCGCCCCTCGCAGCAGAAGGGCGTGGCCATGGCCACGACGCTCAAGCTGATCTGAGAATCTGGCAGGAACTCTGCTGCGCGACCCGCTGGCTGCGTTAGGGGTCCCTCCGCTTCGGCGTCACGTACGCCGGTACGCTCGCCTTGCGGCCCCGCCCGCGCCTTGCCAGCGGGCCGCTCGCGACGATTTCCTG
>JADZDP010000085.1 GCA_020850995.1 Deltaproteobacteria bacterium | reverse complement strand
TCGCTCATGGCCGCTCCTTCGCTGCCAGCTCGGCGGCTTGCTTCACGGCGTCGACGATCTGCACGTAGCCGGTGCAGCGGCACAGGTTGCCCACCAAACCAGCGCGGATCTCGTCGTCGCTGGGGCTGGGGTTCTCCTGCAAGAGCGCGGTGGTCGCCATCACCATGCCTGGCGTGCAGAAGCCGCACTGCGTGCCGCCCTTGTCGACGAAGGCCCGCTGCACCACAGAGAGCTCGCCGCTCGCGTTGCGCAGGCCCTCTACCGTCAGCACGGTCTTGCCCTCGGCCTCGAGCGCCGGGAACAAGCACGAGGCGACGGCGCGCCCGTCGACGAGCACAGTGCAGGCGCCGCACTCGCCCTCGCCGCACCCCTCCTTGGTGCCGGTGGCGCCAAGGGTATCGCGCAGCACATCGAGCAAGCGCGCCTGCGGGCGCACCATGGTCTCCACGGCAGCGCCGTTGAGCGTGAAGCGGAGCTCAGCCCGCATGGTGGACCTCATGGTGGATCTCCTTGTCGCCCACGGCCAGGCGCAGCGCGCGCTCGCACAAGACGCGCACCAGACGTCGACGATAGCCGGCGCTGGCGCGCAGATCGGTGATAGGCGCGACCTCGTCGGCCGCCACCTCCGCGGCGGCCACCAGCGCGGCAGCGTCGAGAGGACGGCCCGCAAGCGCCGCCTCGGCCTTCGGCAAGCGCATGGGCACCGGCCCCACCGCGCCCGCCGCCAGGCGCACCACGGGGGCCTGGCGATCGTCCTCGATGCACACCAGGGCCGCCACGCTGGCGAGCGACAGGTCCATGGCCACGCGCCCCTGGCGCAAGAAGGCGCTCTTGGTGCCCTTGGCGGGTCGCGGCACGACGATGGCAGCGAGCAGCTCGCCGGGCGCGAGCGTCGTCTTGCCGGGGCCCACCAGGAAGCTCGCGAGCGACACGGTGCGCGCGCCGCTCGCGCCTCTCAGCTCCACGCTGGCGTCGTGCACGAGCAAGGGCGGCGCGGTGTCGGCGGCGGGCGAGGCGTTGCACAGGTTGCCGGCCACGGTGGCGACGTTCCTGATCTGCTGGCTCGCCAAGGTGCCGAGCGCCATGGCCAAGGCGGGCAGCTCGGCGCGCACGAGTTCGTGACGCAAGAGATCGCTGAGCGGCGTGGTGGCGCCGATGCGCAGCCCCTTGTCGCCGACGCTGATGCCGCGCAGCTCGGCGATGTTCTGCAGCGAGATGAGCGGTACGGGCGCGGCCTTGCGTTTGCGCGCCTGCACCCAGAGGTCGGTGCCACCGGCGACGTAGCGCGCCGTGGGCTCACGCGCCTTGAGCACGAGGGCAGCGTCGAGGGTGGCGGGGCGATGGTAGGCAGCGTCGGTCACGCGATCACCTGGTCCTTGCGCATGGTAGCGATCTCCGCGTCGCTGGCACCGGCCTCGCGCAAGAGGCGCTCGGTGTGCTCGCCGTAGCGAGGAGCGAAGGGGAGCTGTCGGTCCTGCTCGTCGAGGAACGCGGTGTCGACGGCGGCGGGCGGCATGCGCACGGTGCGCCCGTCGGGGGCCTCGGTGGTGAGCATGCGCTCTTTGACGAAGGGCAAGTCGAACACCCCCTCGATGGGCGTGATGGGTCCGTGGGGGATCTCGGCGGCCGACAGGGCCTGCGACGCGCTCGCGAAGCTCATCTTGGACGTAATCGCACCGATGCGCCGATGCAGGTTCTCGCGATCCGCCCGCCGCCCCTCGTTGGTGCGGTAGCGCTCGTCGTCGAGCGCGGCGAAGGCCGGCTCGTGACACAAGCGCGCCCACTGCACGTCGCTGCCGATGGCCATGAACAGGTAGCCGTCGGCCGTGGGATAGGAGTTGGTGGGGATGAACTGCCGGTGCTCGTTGCCGTTTCTCTTGATCTCGGCAGACGCGCTGCCCATGTCGAGCATCGGCAGGAAGGTGAGCAACCACGAGACCGCGCCGTTACCCATGGCGACGTCGATACACTTGCCCTTGCCGCTCTGCGTGCGCTCGTAGAGCGCCAACAGCACCTGCGCGAACACCTCGTCGCCGGCCTTGAGGTCGGTGATGGGCGGCCCGCACTGCAAGGGCGGGCCGTCGCGCTCGCCCGTCAGATCCATGTAGCCGCACAAGGCCTGCATCATCGGGTCGTAGCCGGGCACCTCGGGGTACTTGAGGCCGAGCGCCGAGATGGCGGCCCAGATGAGCCCTGGCTTCAGGGCCGAGAGCGCGGCGTAGTCGATGCCCAGCGACTGGTGGCGCGCGGGCATGGTGTTGGTGCAGAACACGTCGGCGTCGAGGGCCGTGATCAAGCGCTGCAGCTGGGCCTGCCCCGTCTTCGACTTGAGGTCGAGCGCGATGGCCTCTTTGCCGACGTTCGGCGCCACGAAGTAGCTGTGGCGGTCATCGCCAGCGAAGGGCCGCCCGATGTAGCGGTTGGGGTCGCCCTTGCTCTTCGCCCCCGGGCGCGCCGTCGGCTCCACGCGGATCACGCGCCAGCCGAGCTGTACGAAGCGCAGCGTGGCATAGGGCATCGAGAGCGCCTGCTCGACGGAGATGACCGTGGGGCGCCTCGGCTCGCTCACCGCCAGCTCCCCACGGGCTCCTTGAACTCGCCGTACACCTCGCGCAGCACGCCGCAAATCTCGCCGACGGTGGCGTAGGCCTCGACCGCCTCGATGGTGGCGGGCATGACGTTGTGCTTGGCCGCCGCCGCGGCGCGGAGCTGCGCGAGCGTGCGCTCGACGGCCTTGGCGTCGCGTGTCTCCTTGGTGCGGCGCAGGCGCTGCACCTGCTTGGCGGCCTCCTCCTCGCGGTAGGGATGCAGCGCCACGGCGCGCTCTTCTTCCTCCTCGACGAAGCAGTTGACGCCCACCTTCTTGACCTCGCCCTTCTCGATGGCGCGCTCGCGCTGCCAGGCGCCGCGGTTGACCTCGGCTTGTACGCGGCCCTCGCGCACGGCGGCGACGATGCCCGAGCCGCCCTCGAGGCCGGCCAGGATCTTCTGGATCTGCGCCTCCATTTCGTTGGTCATGGATTCGACGAACCAAGAGCCTCCCAGCGGATCCACGGTGTCGCACAGCCCCATCTCGGTCATGAGGATCTGCATGGTGCGCAAAGAGAGCTTGGCCGCGCGCTCGCTCGGGATGGTGTAGGCCTCGTCGAAGCAGCACAGCGCCATGGTCTGCGTGCCCGACAGCGCCGAGATGAGCGCGTAGTAGGCGCCGCGCATGATGTTGTTCTCGGGCTGCTGCACCGTGAGCCCACCACCGCCGCCGCCGGCGATCATGCGCAACTGCATGGAGCGCGGGTCCTTGGCGCCGTAGCGGTCCTTCATGATGCTCGCGAACAGACGGCGCCCGGCGCGGAACTTGGCGACCTGCTCCCATATGTTGCCGTGGATGTCGAAGTTGAACGACAGGCCCGGCGCCACCTCGTCGACGGACAGGCCCCGCGCCATGACGTGCTCGAGGTAGGCGCAGGCGATGGCCAGGCCGTAGGCCATCTCTTGCGCCGGGTTCGCGCCGCTCTCGCGCACGTGGTAGCCGCACACGCTCACCGGGCTGTACTTGGGCGCGTTCTTCGCGCAGAACTCCATGGTGTCGCCCACCAGGCGCACCGAGTCGTCGACGGGGAAGATCCAGGTGCCGCGGCCGATGAACTCTTTGAGGAT
>JADZDP010000084.1 GCA_020850995.1 Deltaproteobacteria bacterium | reverse complement strand
GTGATCGCGAGCGAGGCGCGTCGATGGCAAGGAGCCCCGCAGGGCCGTGGCCGTCGCCACGGACCGAGGACGCGACGCCGCCAGCGACGATGGATCGCTCGCGAGGACGATTGAGTTGTCCGTTCGCTGGCCCTTAGAGCTCGAACATCAGGATGCGGAGCGCCTGCTCCATCTGCTCGCTGATGTTGGCCTCTTGATGGAACGAGGTGTACAGGACGCGACCCTCGCCGCCGGTGAAGCGCACGGTGTGCGGCACGTTGCTGAGCGCGGTGCCGTCCATCAGCGGCGCATCTGCGCGGATGTACACGTTCACGTTGGCGGCGACGTCTTGGATCACCGCCCACGCGAGCAGCGGATAGTGCAGGTCGATGGTGGTGCTGGCGAGCGACCCCGCCAGGCCCTCGTCGACGATTTGGCCCACCATGTCGAGCGTCTCTTGCCCGTTCTGCGCCTGGTTCGACAGCGCGTCGTTGCCGTAGAAGTCGATGGACGAGGGCCAGGCGCGCTCGACGACGTCGTAGGCCTGGTCCGACGCGTACACGCTGCCGCCTTGTGCGACGAACTGCTGCAGGTTGGTGATGGCCTGCGTCTCGAACGAGAAGCCGAAGTCGTAGACGCCGCAGTTGAAGAACACGATGTCGTACTGGCTCAGCACCGTGTAGTCGTCGAGCAGCTCCGCCACCCAACCGCTCGAGGTGCCGTTGTACATGGTGATGTTGGCCGGATCGACGCCCACGTCGTCGAGCACGTCTTCGACGCGATCCCAGCTGCCGGTGACCACCGCCACGCGGATGTCGGGTGGATCGAGCGCGCACTGCTCCTCGGGCACCGTGGTGGTGGCGCCCTCGGTCACCGTGACGGTGAAGCTCGCGGTGAAGCTGCCCTTCTGCACGATGACGGTCTGCTCACCGGCGGGCACGCCGGTCACGAGGTAGCGACCCTCGGCGTCGGTGGTGTCTTCGGCGCGTGTGCCGTCGGGGCGCACCACGTAGACCGTGGCCTCGGAGAGCCAGGTCTCGCCGTCGGGCGCGCACACGCGGCCCTCGATGCTGCCCGAGCCCTCGGGCGGCGGCGGCAGCTCACAGGTCTCGGGCGAGGGCAGGTGGAAGGTCTCTTGATCCACCACGAGCACCGTCTCTTGCCGGAAGTACGCGCCCTTCTCGATGGTGAGGGTCTGGGGGCCAACGGCGACGTTCTCCAAGAGGAAGGCGCCGGTGTCGTCGGTGCCGGTGACATAGAGCGCGCCGGTGGCGGTCTGGATGAACACGTTGGCGCCCGCCACCCATTGCCCCGCGGCTTCGTTGCAGACGCGGCCGTCGACGTGACCGAAGGGCGGCTCGGGGCCCACGGGCGGGTGGCAGGTGGCGTCGACGAAGCTCGCCTGTAGGCCCGGCTCGATGAGCACCTCGATGCTGCGCCCGCCATCGGCGTTGACCGACACCGTGGCGGTGCCGGCCGCGAGATCGGTAGCGGTGAAGGAGCCCGCCGCGTCAGTCTGCACCTGGTGCGCCTCGCCGTCGGCGTCGATGATGTCGACCTGCACCCCGCCGATGGGAGCGCCGGTGTCGCCGGAGCACACCTTGCCAAACAGGTCGCCCGGAGCGGCGATCAGCTCCTCATCGCAGCGGCACGCGAACAGCGACAACGAAGAACAGAGGGCTGCCAACAACACCCACGAGAAGCGCATAGTGACCTCGGGATGGCGCGACTCCTACCAGAGCGGATCGCAGATCCGAATGGGAGATCAATGATTCGTCCATGTGTGACGATGTGCGATAAGGGGCGAGCGGCGCGTGCCGCTCCTCGGTGACGACGTGCGCATCCTCATCGCCCCCTGCAGCTTCAAGGAGAGCCTGACGGCAAACGCCGCCGCCCGCGTGCTGGCCCGCGTCGCGCGAGCGCGCGGCCACCGGGTCGAGATCGCGCCCGTGGCCGACGGCGGCGAGGGCACGCTCGACGCGCTGCGCGAGCCCTTCGGCCTCAGGCTGCGCACGGTGGTGGTGCCCGGCCCCCTGGGCGCGCCGACGCGCGCGCGCCTTGGGATCGGCAAGGGCAGCGCCCTCGTCGAGGTTGCCGAGGCCGCGGGCTTGTCGCGGGTGCCAATGGCGCAACGAGACCCGATGCGCGCCACCACCGTGGGCGTCGGCATGCTCGTGCGGCGCGCGCTCGATCTGGGCGCCGCGCACGTGTTCGTGGCACTCGGCGGCAGCGCCACCGTCGACGGCGGCGCGGGGCTGCTGTGGGCGCTCGGTGCCCGCTTCCTCGATGCGCGAGGGCGCGCGCTGGCACCCACGCCACGGGCCCTCGGCGCGCTCGCGCGGGTCGACCGCAGCGGGCTCGACCCGCGCCTCGCGCGCGTGCGCCTGACCGCGCTCGCCGACGTGCGCGTGCCGCTCCTCGGTGCGCACGGCGCGCGCATGTTCATGGCGCAAAAGGGCGCGCGCCCGCGCGAGCTGCCTGCCCTCGAGCGCGTGCTGCGCCTGCTCTACTCCGGCGCCGTCGCGCGGGTCCCAGGAGCCGGAGCCGCCGGCGGGCTCGGCGCGGCGCTGGTCTCGCTCGGCGCTCGTGTCGTCCCCGGCATCGACGTGGTGCTCGACGCCCACGACGTGGAAGAGCGAGCCGCGCGCGCCGACCTGGTGCTCACCGGTGAGGGCCACCTCGACGCGCAGACCCTCGAGGGCAAGGCCATCGCGGCGCTCGCACGCGTCTGCACGCGCACGCGCACGCCGCTCGTCGCCTTGTGCGGGAGCGTGGCGCTGTCGGCGGCGCGCCTGACGCGCGCCGGCGTCATCGCCCTGCCCATCGTGCCCGGGCCGTGCACCGTGGAGCGCGCGCTGCGCGACGCCGCCAGCAACCTCGAGCGCGCCGCGCACACCGCGCTCGCGCTCGTCGAGACGGGCCGGTAGGGAGCGCTGGGCGTCCTGGGGAGATCGCGTGCGTGGGCCGTTCCGCGTCGCGGGACCTGCCCTACGCGGGGAAGTACCTGCCTGCGCCCATGCACAGTGCGGCGACCAGCGCGCACCACGCGTTCACCGTGGCGGCGCTCTGCGCGCGCACACGCAGGCGTGCGAGCTCGGTCGCCTGCTCGGCGCTCGGTGGCCCGCCGGCGGCACCGACCTGCGCTTGGAGCGCGTTCAACTTCGCCGCCGTCGGTCGCGACACTGCGTGCCCCACGCTGAACGCCACCAGCGCGGCGGCAGCCCCGAGCGAGTACGCAACGCCAGTGCCCGTCGCGAGCCACGCGCTCGACGCCGAGAGCATGTAGAGGCGCACGCCGCTGAGGACGGCCACGAGGCCGAGCAGGTTCATCCACAAGGGGAAGCGCCGCTTCATCACGGCGGCCATGAACCCGCCGCTGCTCGGGCCCGCCTCGGCGAGCGCAGGGAAGATGAAGAAGCCGAGCATCACGGCAAAGCCGGCCCAGAGGATCGACGAGGGGATATGCACGACGCGAAGGACCCAGAGCTCCATGGCGCGCACGCTAGCGCGGGTCCGCGCTCGCGGGGAGTACCCCCGTGTCGAGCACGCCTACTCCGCGCCGGCCACGAAGCCACCGATGAGCCCACCGGCCGTGGCGCCCACCAGGCCGCCAGCGCCGGCGCCGAGCACGCCGCCGCCGAAGCCGAGGACGACGACGAAGAGGAGCGCGTAGGGATCGGAGCCGCCAGCCACAATGGCGATGCCAGCGGCCGCGCCAAGCACCCCGCCGACAACGCCTCCACCGACGGCGCCAACGGGCGTGGCGACGGCAGCGACGACGCCGCCGGCGGCGGCGCTGGAGGAATCGGTGACCAGCGCGAGCGCGCCGTACGCGCCGAGCCCCGCGCCGAGCGCCGGTAGGCCCACGAGCAGCGCTGGCGCGGCGAGCTGTGCCAGGCTCATGACCATGGGCGCCCACGCGGCGCTCGAGGTCGCCGTGGCGGCCGAGATGAGCGCCCACACGCCCCACGTCGCCGCGAGCCCGGCGCCTGCACCGACGACGACGCCGGCGGTGGCGCCCACCGCGCCCGCCACGGGCGCCAAGGGGCGCTGGTTCGGCGTCGCCGGTGCAAGCTCCTCGACGGGCGCGCCCGGCGCCGCGGGCGCTACGTGGTCGACCGCGATGGCGTCACCCGACGCGGCAGGCAGCTCGGGGACCGCGTCCTCCGGCTCGACGGCGACTGCGCCGGCGGCGGCGATGCTGAGGGTGAGCACGAAGGCGAGGGAGCGGAGCGAGACCGTCTGCGGAAGCATCGTCGAGACCCTCCTGCACCCCTGGGGTGCACGCATGGTTCTGCAGCGGCCGTGCCACCGCTCGCCCGCGACAGTGGAGGGGAATCGGGCCATGGCGACGATGTGCGCCGTGTGAATCGCCGTGCGTTGCCGTGATGCGCGCCACGGAACCACACCAACGACCACGCGCCAGCGGTGTGGCGACGGGGGCGACAGATCTGGACTAGCCTTCGCCCGTTTCCAAGGACCCGAGGTGTCACCATGCGTCGCGCTCTCTCCCCCGCCCTGCTCGCCGCCCTCCTGGTCCTCGCCGCGTCCGAACGCGCCGACGCCATCGGCCTGCTGGTGCCGACCGACCCCGGCGTGGGGCCGCTGCAGCTCGTGTCGCATCGCGTCGAGGCCAAGGTGGTGGAGCGCGGCGCCGTCACCACGGTGACCCAAGAGTTCCAGAACAACACCGACCGCCAGCTCGAGGCGACCTACCTGTTCCCACTGCCCAAGGGTGCGGCCATCGACGAGTTCGCGCTGTGGATGAACGGCAAGCGCGAGACCGGCAAGGTGATGGAGCGCCAACAGGCGCGCGCCATCTACGAGAGCATCGTGCGGCGCGCGCGCGACCCCGGGCTCATCGAGTACGTCGACAGCGAGATGTTCGAGGCGAAGGTCTTCCCTATCCCGCCGCGCGGGCGCCAGAAGGTGGAGCTCAAGTACAGCCACGTCATCGACTACGAGGGTGGCCTGGCGCGCTACGTGTACCCGATGAAAACCGACCAGCGCGCCACGCAGACGCTGGAGGACTTCACGCTCACCGTGCGCATCGAGAGCAAGGCCGAGATCAAGAACTTCTACTCGCCGACCCACAAGATGGCGACGAGCATCCGCGGCAAGGGCGCGGTGGCGTCCATCGAGAAGGGAGGCTTCTCGCTCGGCGACGATCTCTCGCTCTACTGGCAGGTCAACGACGACGACGTGGGCGTGTCGGTGCTCAGCTATCAAGAGGGCGACGAGCCCGGCTACTTCATGCTGCTCGCGAGCCCCAAGGACGGCTTTCGCAACAACGAGATCATCGGCAAGCGCGTGGCGTTTGTCATCGACACCTCGGGCTCCATGGAGGGCGACAAGATGGTCGCCACCAAGCGCGCGCTCGATCAGTGCCTGACCAAGCTCGGCGAAGATGACCTGTTCTCCATCGTCACCTTCGGCGGCTACGCCGAGGCGTGGAAGGACAAGATGGTGGCGGCGAGCAAGGCCAACGTCGAGGCAGCGCGCGCCCACGTACGCAAGATCGAGGCGCTCGGCGGCACCAACATCGACGAGGCGCTGCGCTTGGCCTTCTCCACCGCCAGCGGCTCAGACAAGGCGCCGCTCATGGTGGTGTTCATGACCGACGGCCGTCCCACCGTGGGCGACACCGACGTGCAGCACCTGCTGCAGCTCGCCGAGAAGGAACGCACGGCCAAGGCCGCGCGTCTGTTCGTGCTGGGCGTGGGCGACGACCTGAACGCCGTGCTGCTCGACAAGATGAGCTCCACCAACGGTGGCAGCGCGCTCTATCTCAAGGGCAACGCGGCCCTCGAGGCCGAGGTGGCGGGCTTCTACGAGAAGATCTCGCACCCCGTGCTCGCCGACCTCAAGCTCGACATCAGCGGGGTGACGACGTACGGCGCGCACCCGCGCGCCCTCGGCGACCTGTTCAAGGGCCAGCAGCTCGTGGTGGTGGGCCGCTACAGAAACCCCGGCAAGGCGCGCATCAAGCTTTCGGGCAGCACGCCCAAGGGCAGCCGCGTGTTCGAGCTCGACGCGAGCTTCCTCGGCAATTCCACCGAGCATGCCTTCATCCCGCGCATCTGGGCGCAGCGCCAGGTGGGCATGCTGCTCGACGAGATCCGCGTGAAGGGCGAGAGCCCGGGCCTGGTGGCGGAGGTGACCCAGCTCGCCACGCGCTTCGGCATCGTCACGCCCTACACGAGCTACCTGGTGCTCGAGCCCGGCATGAACGTGCCGCCGCCCGTGCGCCGCACCACCTTCGAATTCGACGACGTCGCCATCGATGGTGAGCTGCGTCGCCCCGACGCCGCCCCGCGCGCCGAAGCGCCGGCCGAGAGCCGCGACGGCTTCGGCATCTTCGATGGCCTGTTCGGCGGCGGCGACAAGGGTGGCGGTCGCGGCGGTGGCGCGCCGGTGACGGGCGCAACTCCTCCGCCGCCGGCACCCATCAAGCCGGCCGACGTGGAGAAGGCCAAGAAGGACGCTCGCGAGCGTTTGAAGAGCGCCGAGGGCGAAAGCGCGGTCAGCGCCGCCAAGGAGCTCGGCGCGCTCAAGACCTCCACCACCGTCGACGGCCGCCGCGCGGCCACCACGGTGCAATCGGCGCTCGGCCGCGCCTTCACCTTCACGAGCGGCTTCTACGTCGACGAGAAGTGCAAGCCGGCAGACAAGTCCCTCGAGGTGCGCGCTTTCTCGGATGCCTACTTCCAGGTGCTCAAGCTGCGCCCCGACCTGAAGTCGGCGCTGGCCCTGGGCGAGCAGGTGAAGGTCAGCGTGGGCGCCGGGCGCACGCTGGTGGTGTCGACGGCGGGGCCCGAGAAGGTGGACGCGGGCGCGCTGGCGACCTTCTTGAAGAAGTAGCTGCCGGCCGACGCCGTGCGCGCGCGCCACCGGCGCGCGCGCACGGCCACGCGAGCGGCGGCGGCAGGCCCCACAGGTTCAGCGTGACGACGTCGAGCGCGCGCATGGGCCTCGGCGCTGCGCCCACCTATGTTGGCGTTCTCTCCGGGGTCAGGCTCCTTCCCTTCTCGAGCTGCCGTTGCAGCGCGGCAGTGTCGACGTATGCGTCTTTTCGGAGGATCAAACCGTCGCGCAGCGGGATGACGTCCACGCCGAGCCAACGCAGCACCTCACCGGTGGGGCGATACGCCCGTCCGCGGCCCGGGATGCTTCGCGTGTGCGTTGCGACGGCGGTCCACTCTTGCACCACCAGGCCTTGGCGCGCGTACATGCGCCGAATCTCGAAGCGCAGATCGGGGTACAGGCGCCAAAGGCGGTTGATCATCGTCCCAATCTGAGGCTTGCCCGTGGCCAACTCTCCGGTCGTGTGGCTCTGAAACACCGAGTCGTCGGTGTGCATCGCCAGCACGGCTGGCAGATCGTGGGCGTTCCACGCGGCGTCGTACGCGAGAATCCGACGACACGCGAGCTGCTCTTCTTGTTCGCTGCAGTCCATCGAATTGTATTATCCACCAATTCGGTGGTTTGGTATCCGGGCACGCATGGGGTGGACGATGTCGATCGTCGGCGCATTGATCGCGGCGGAGCTACCGGATGCGCAGCACTGGGCCCGTTTGATCGAAGCGGATGTGGCGGCCCATGCTGATCAGGCCGACCAGCGTGAGGCCGAGCTCTTGGCCGCCGCGCGCCGCGGTGTGGCACCGCTCGCATACACACTGGGGCACCAGCGCTTCATGGGCATCGACGTGATCACGGAGCCGGGCGTCATCGTTCCGCGGCCGGTCACTGAACGGGTGGGGCGTGCCGCCGCGAAGCTCCTGGCGGCGATGCCGGACCAGGGTGACGGGTTGCGCGTCATCGACATGTGCAGCGGCTCGGGCAATCTCGCCTGTGCGCTCGCCCATGCGGATCCGCGCGTCCAGGTTTGGAGCTGCGACCTCATGGAGACCGCGTCGGCCTTGGCGCGCCGCAACGTCGAGCGCCTCGGGCTGCAGGGGCGCGTCGCGGTTCGCACGGGAGACCTGTTTGGGTCTGTTGCCGGTGACAGCCTCGAAGGGCGCGTCGACCTCGTGGTGTGCGCGCCACCGTTCATTTCGACCACGCGCCTGGCGAGCGACCGGGCTGGCTTGCTCGAGCACGAGCCACGCGAGGCGTTCGATGCCGGGCCCTACGGCTTGACCTTTCACCAGCGCACCTCTCGCGAGGCCGTGGCGTTCCTACGGGCCGGTGGCGCGATCGTGTTCGAGGCCGGCGAGGGCCAGGCGCGTCAGGTGGAGCTCGTCCTCAAGCGCAGCGGCTACCACGGCATGGAAACCGTCGACGATGGGCAACAGCCCTTGGTCGTTGTGCAGGCTCACCGACCACAGGGCAGGTGCCAGGATCAAGCGGAGCGCGATCCTGAGTAGGGATGTCGAATGGGCCCGACGCGCGCTGGCTCTGGGCGAGCAGGTGAAGGCCAGCGTGGGCGCCGGGCGGACGGTGGTGGTGTCGACGACGGGGCCAGAGAAGGTGAATGCGGGCGCGCTGGCGACCTTCTTGAAGAAGTAGCTGCCGGCCGCGCGTCCGCGCCACGGGCGCGCGCGCGCGGCCTCTGGCATCATGGGACCGTGCTTGCGCTCGACGTCGTCACGCTGAACCTGTGGGGCCTGCCGCCGCCGCTCGCCTGGCCGCCGCGCCACCTGCGCTTCCCGCGCGCCTTCCGCTACCTGCGCGCCTTCGACGTTGCCGCGGTGCAGGAGCTGTGGCGACCCCTGCCCTGGCGCATTGCGCGCATGGCGCCGCCCTCGTGGGCGGCGCACGAGGCGCGCTCGGGGCTCGCCATCAGCGCCCGCGTCTCCGTGGCCGAGAGCGCGCACACCTTCTTTCGCGGCGGCGGGCGCGCCCATGAGCGCTCGTGGCTCAGGAAGGGCTTCTTGCGCGTGACGCTCGAGGCTCCCGCGCTCCCCGGCGGTGTCGTCGACATCGTCACCACGCACCTGGCGGCCTACGCGCGCAAGGGCGACGCCACGGGACGAGCGCGACAGGTGGACGAGCTGCTCGAGGCGCTCGCGCCGCGCGGCGCGCCCGTGGTGCTCCTGGGGGACTTCAACTTCTACGAGGGTGACGCGGAGGATCGCGCCAGCGCCGCGCGCCTGACCTCTGCAGGCTTCGTCGATGGCGCCGTGCTGCACGACGCGGGGCTCACCTACGAATTTGGGAGCGAGCGCGAGCGCTTCGATCGCGTGCTGGTGCGCGGCACCACGGCCGTCCCGCTGCGCGTCGCGAGCGCGCGCGTGAGGCGCTACGACGCGGAGCTGCCGATGTTGGCGGACCATCGACCCGTGGAGGCGCGAGTGGTGCTTGGGGAGTGAGCGGCCGCAGACGCAGGTCACGCTCCGAGGGCATCGAGCACCTCGCGGGCGCGACGAGCTCGAGCCCCTCGCCGATCCTGCGCCGCCGACCTCATCGTGCTCGCGGCCATCGATCATCGCTCCGCTCCGCCATTGACGGTCGCGCACAATCATTCGCTCTCGCGACATTCCCATTGCAGCACCACACTGCGGCCGGCGTTGCGCGGTGCGCGCCCGCTGCGCAAGATGTTCGAGGGCGCTGCCGCGCAGTCATGTCCCGCTGCGCCAGATCCAGCCGGCCGTGCGCCGACTGGGAAAAGCACGTCGTGGACCGACGGAGCGAGCGCATCTGCTCACCACCATGTGTGGTTCTGCTCTCTTTTCGAAGGCTCGTGAGCGCCTCCTCACCATGCTCGGGACCAGTTGAGCCTCACACTGAGCAGCGTCGCTCGTTGCCAGAATCGGTGCCAATGCTCACTGGACTCTGTCATTTACATTCTGACACGCTCATTCGTGCCGTCGAAGTGGAGGTGATGCATGGTGACCCGAGGTTTGGTGCGCATCCTCGCTGCGAGCTGGTTGCTCGCCGCCATCGGGACGGGCTGCCCGCCGCCGTCCCCGGGCGGCCCGCCACCGCCGCCGCCCGACCAGATACCAGCCGAAGACTGCGGCGACGTCCCCGAGTTGCCCTACACCTGCACCGACGGCTCCCTGCCTTGCGATTGTGTCGTCGGCGGGAACGGCGTCGGCCAGTGGCGCTGCCACGAATGCGATGGCTACGGCAGCGAGGGCGAGGAAGAACAACCCCCGATCCAAGGTGGCGCATATTGCGACGCCAATCCGAACGCCACCGTCTGCGCGAAAGACGCTGCCTGTATCGCGTGCCACGGCCTCGCGACCTCGTCGACCTCGGGCGGCATCGAGAACCCCCACGCGTGGTCGTACGTCGCATGCGTTGATTGTCACGGGGGCGTCGGCTTCGACCCAGTGGACCGCACCCGGCGGCTGTCGCAAGACGAGGCGCACGTGCCTATGCCGGAGTCCATGCGCGTGTCGGTAGAGGACTACTCGACGCCCCAGCGCGACAAGTACGGCGGCAAGTACCTCGCGCTCGCCGGCGTCGAGCGACTGCCTGGCGGCGACGAGTGGCTGCGTTTTCGCAACCCTGGCGACCTGCGCGTCGTCGACAACACCTGCTCCGCCACGGGCTGCCACGCAGGCATGGGTGAGACGGTGCGCCGCTCCACCATGGCAACTGCGGTGGGCAAGCTCGATGGCCTGATCCAGGGCCTCGGCGTGCCGCGCGCCACGGATCTCGTTGCCGAGCTCGGCAGCGACTCCTACGGCAAGCACCTGGCCACCTACGGCGCCACGGACGTCGACGATCCAGATTGGGACATGGATGCCTCGCCACCGGGCTCGGTGCCGCACCTCGTCCCGCTCGAGTTCAACGACCGCGAGCAGCTCGGCATCGGCACCTACACCGAGATCGATCTGCACAAGGAGACGGTCAACAAGCTGTGCGGTACCTGCCACTTGGGCACCAACGGCAAGAACCAGCAG
>JADZDP010000083.1 GCA_020850995.1 Deltaproteobacteria bacterium | reverse complement strand
TCCATCGTCGCTGGCGGCGTCGCGTCCTCGGTCCGTGGCGACGGCCACGGCCCTGCGGGGCTCCTTGCCATCGACGCGCCTCGCTCGCGATCACCGATCGACTTGTCCGTTCGCGGGCCCTTAGGGCGCGAGCACCAGATCGATCTGCGCCACGCTGTCGGGCGCCAGGTCCACCGTCACCTGCGCCAGGAAGTCATCGCTGTTGCCCTGCGCGCTCGCCGTCACGGTGTAGCTGCCGGGCACGAAGGTGCGCCGCAGCACGCTGGTGGCGCTGCAGTCGACGGCGAAGCTGTCCTCGGGTGCGGCGAAGCCGAAGCGCGTGAAGGAGATGAGCACCTCTTCGACACCGGTGCTCTCGCAGCTGGCGGCGGCGAAGGTCCACGCCACGTCGAAGTCGGAGAAGGCGGTCTCCACGCGCGCCAGCTCCACGTCGCCGAGCTCGACGATGCTGCCGTCGAGCACGTCGACGATCATCTCGCCCGAGTCGTAGAGCAGCAGATCATCGTTGTGGTAGGCGCCGATGGCCAAGAGCTGCACCGTGTAGCGGCCCGGCGGCAGGCGCTCGACGAACGCGCCCTCGTCCTCGCAGGCGAAGGTGTCGTCGTACGCCATGCCGGCGCCGCCGTGCGGGGTGATGAGCACGTCGATGTCTTCCACGCCGGCGGTGGCGCAATCGAAGGTGAGCGCGCCGTCGGTGGGGTAGTTGAAGCCCCAGAACATGCCGAGCGCGCCGTCGGCCGGGGGCGGCTCGCCGAGCGCGTCGAGCTCCACCACGCCCGCGTAGGTCGCTTCGCCGCCCACCACGCGCGCCACGAAGGAGCCGGCGTAGAGCGGCACGCTCTCGCGCGAGAACGCGTCGATGGCCACCTCGTAGGTGCCCTCGCGCAGCTCGGTGATGGTGAGGCCGCCACCCACGCAAGGCTCGCGCTCGATGACCAGCACCACCTCGCCAGCCTGCAAGAGCGTGAGGTCCACCTCGTCGACGCCGGCGTCGTCGCAGGAGGAGATCCCCGCGAAGCTCCAGTCGAAGGAGAGGTCACCGTAGGGGTCGTGCGGCGGCGGCGCGACGAAGATGCAGGCGGAGGAGAGCGCGACCAACGAGAGCACAGGCAGGAAATGGAGCTTCATGGGGTCACCTGCGCACAGGGACGCCGGCGACCCGGGCGCCATTCAGGGCCCGATCCGATCCCGCTGTGCTGACGGGAGCTTACAGCGGCGCACGCACCCGTTGATCCGGTCCTCGCTCGGTCGTTGCCCGATGGCTGCGTCGCGCGCTCGGCACGAGGCGAGGGGAACGCGCCTCCGCTGCTCCTCGCCCTCGCGGCAACTCCCATCGCGGTCCTCCGATCAACGGCAGCTTGAGCCGCTGTTGTAGCGTCGTGGTCACGGTCACGCCCAGCGCGGGCCGAGCGCCCGGTGGTGCCGGAGGGGGGACTCGAACCCCCACGAAGCTTGCGCTTCCGCGGATTTTAAGTCCGCTGCGGCTGCCATTACGCCACTCCGGCCCGCCTCCAGCATCAATGAGACGTAGGGCTCGCGCAAGCGGCCAGGTCGCCTGGCCTCGTTGCCTACCAAGTGCCCAGTTGTTTGTAGCCGAGCCGAGGTTATCTAGCTCCCATGTCTGCGGCCCACGTCCACACCCGCCCATCTGATGAAGCGGCCGGCCTGCTGGAGGCCGCGCTCAAGAGGAGCGTGCGCAAGGGCAGCAAGCTGACCATCGCCGACGCCGCCACCGCCGCGGGCATCCCCCTGCGCGAGGCCGAGGCCGGGTTGCACGCCCTGGTGGCCAAGTACCGCGGCACCCTGTCGGCCACCGACAAGGGCGAGCTCTTGTTTCACTTCCCCTACGGCCTGTCGCTGCCGCTCACCAAGCAGCCCTGGCTGACTCGCGCGGTCGACCGGGTCAAGCGCGCGGTGCTCGGCGTGGGCAAGTTCGTGGTGCGCGCCTGGATCTCCATCGTGATGGTCAGCTACGCGCTGATCTTCCTGGCGGTGGGCATCGCCCTCGCCACCAGGGACGAGCGCGGCGGCGTGTTCGTGGGCGCCGTGCTGCGCGTGATCTTCGAGGCGCTGTGGTGGACCTTCCACCCCTTCTCGCCCTTCGCGGCCACCAACGTGTGGGACGACCGGAGCTGGGGCAAGCCGCGCGAGAAGAAGGCGCCCTTCTACGAGCGCGTCAACCGCTTCGTGTTCGGCCCCGAAGAGAAGAAGCCCGACGCGCAAGAGATGGAGCGGCGCATCCTCTTGCAGATGCGCGCGCGCAAGGGCCGCGTCGGCATCGGCGACGTCATGCGCGTCACGGGCTTGCCGCGGGACGAGGCCGACCCCCTGATGGCGCGCCTGATGCTCGACTACCAAGGCGAGGTCAAGGTCAGCGACGACGGCGCCATCTTTTACGAGTTCCCCGACGTGCGCCGCACCGCCCAGGCCGGCCACGTGGTGGCGCCACCGCCGGTGTGGCGCGAGCAGGTCAAGGCGCGACCCATCACGGGCAACGACGGCGGCAGCAACTGGACCGTCACGCTCTTGAACGGCTTCAACCTCGTCATGAGCCTGGTCGCGCTCAAGACCAACCTCACCTTCGATCGCTTGCTGCACATCATCGAGCACTGGAAGAGCATCGTGCCGGTGGCGCCCTTGCCCTACGACGGCACGCCGCTCATCTTCGGGCTCATCCCCTTCGTGTTCTCGGCGCTCATCTTCGCGCTGCCGATCTATCGCTGGGCCACCGACGCAGCGAGAAAGAAGCAAGCGACGCAAGAGAACGGCCGCCGCGCCGTGCTCAAGACCGTGCTCGACGCCACCGCCGCCGGCGAGGGCGTCACCGAGGGCCGGCTCAAGGGCGCCTGGCAGCAGGCCACGGGCGAAGAGCCCGACCTGGCCACGCTGCGCCGCCAGGTGGTGGAGCTCGGCGGCGACATCGACCTCAAGGAGGTCGAAGACACGGGCCGCGCGCCTTATCGCTTCCGCGACCTCGAGGCCGAGGTCAAGGCGCTGGCCGCCGAGCGCGCCAACGCCTCGGACGAGGAGCAGCAGGTGGGCAAGGTGGTGTTCGCGGCCAGCTGACCCTCACGGGTCACGCCGCGCGTGCACCACGAAGTTCGCCGGGTACACCGCGCGACGGTCGCGCACGTAGCGCGCGCCGAGCGCGTCGGCGTCGGCGAGGTCGACGAGCGCGAAACCTGCGCGCCCGAGGAAGGCGCCCGCGTCCTCGGGATGCACGCCGAAGAGCACGGGCTCGCCGAGCAGGTGCAGCAGGTTGGCGGAGAAGCGGTGCGCGGCCGCGCGGTGATCGGGCGCGTCCAACAGGAACCAGAAGTCGAGCACCAGCTCGCTGCCGGGCGCGCACAGCGCGTGCACCAGCGCGAGCGTGGCCTTCACCGCGCTGCGCGTGAGGTACATCGACACGCCCTCCCAGATGACGAAGGTGCGCGCGCCGCGCCCAAAGCCGGCGCGCAACAGCGGCCCATCAAAGGTCTCCTGCAGGAAATCGACCTGGACGCGGTGCACGCTGGTGGCCGGCAGCTCGGCCGCCGCGCGGCGCGCGATCTGCTCCTTGCGTTTGCTCGTCGACGGGAAGTCGACCTCGAAGAGCGGCCGGCCCGCGAGCGCCTCCGCGAAGCGCCACGCGCGCGTGTCGTAGCCGGCGCCGAGCACCAACACCTGCTCGACGCGCTCCGCACCCGTGCGTGCCAGCGCGGCGCCGAGGGCGTCGTCCATGAAGCGGTGGCGCGCCAGCACGTAGGTCGCGAGCCCGGCCGAGAGCCGCGGCGGCAGCTCCGCCAGGCGACCGGCAGCGCGCGAGGCGCGCAGCGCCGTCGAGGTGGCGCGGCCGAGGAAGCGCTGCGCGTACGGATCGTCGAGGATGCGGGCGGGCGCGCGCCGCTGATGCTCGAGGGCGCGAAACAGGCACACCACCTCGGCGGTGCGGGACGGCGATGACTGCTGCATGAGCGTGAGCCTACTCGAGCACGCGCCGGTGGTAGAACGCTGCGACCACGGAGGCACGGTGAGCGAGGTCGAGAGCCGCTTCGACGTCTGGCGCATGCGCATCGGCCTCTTTGGCGCGCCGGCCACGGCGCTCGTGGTCTGGCTCGGCTCCGACGGAGGGCCGGCGGGCAAGCTGGCGGCCTTGTTCGCCGCCACCGCCATCCTGTGGATCTCCGAGGCCATTCCGCCCGCCGTCACGGCGCTGGTCGCCGTGGCGCTCAGCGTGGTGCTCGGCATCGCCAGCGCCAAAGAGGCGTTCGCAGCGCTCGGCAACCCCATCCTGTTCCTGTTTGTCGGCTCCTTCATGGTGGCCGAGGCCATGAGCGTGCACGGCCTCGGCGCTCGCTTCGCGCGTGCCACCGCGCGGCACGCGCGCGGGCGGCTCGGCTCCTTGTGCGCCACCTCGGGCGCCACCTTTTTGATGTCGATGTGGATGTCGAACGCCGCCGCCACCGCGGTGGTGCTGCCCATCGCGCTGCAGATCGCGCGCGCCACCAAGGACCGCCGCTACGCCGCCGCCATGGTGCTGGCCATCGCGTGGGGCGCCTCCATGGGCGGCCTGTGCACGCCCGTGGGCACGCCGCCGAACCTCATCGGCATGCGCGCCGCGCAAGAGCTGCCCGAGAGCGCCGGCCTCGCCGCCTTTGGCTTCGTCGACTGGATGAAGGTGGCCACGCCGCCGGCGCTGGTGATGCTGGTGGCCATGTGGGTCGTGCTGGCGCTGGTGTTCCGCATCCGCCCCGGCGACGCCCCGCCCCCCGTCGACGTGGCCGCGCGCCCATGGACGCGCGGCGAGGTGGCGGCGCTCTGCGCCTTCGTGCTGGCGGCGAGCGTGTGGACGCTGCCAGGTGTCCTCGATGCGCTCGGCGTCGGCGTCGCCAAGGAGCTCAAGCAGCGCTTGCCGGAAGAGGTGGTGGCGCTGCTGGCGGCCGCGCTCTTGTTCCTGTGGCCCATCAACAGGCGCGGCGAGCCGCCGCGGCGGGCGCTCTCGTGGCGCGAGGCCGCGGGCATCGACTGGGGCACCGTGCTGCTCTTCGGCGGCGGCATCTTGCTCGGCGACCTCGCCAACAAGACCGGCCTGGCCAAGGCCTGGGGCGAGGCGCTCATGTCGGCGACGGGCGCGTCGTCGACGTGGGCGGTGGTGGCGCTGGTGACCGGCGCCGCGCTGATCTTGAGCGAGCTGGCGAGCAACACCGCCGCGGCCACGCTCATGGTGCCCGTGGCCATCTCGCTGGCGCAGGCCACCGGCACACCGGTGTTGGCCGCGCTGCTCGGCGCCACGCTGGGCGCGTCGTTTGGCTTCATGATGCCCATCAGCACGGCACCAAACGCCATGGCCTACGCGACCGGCGAGGTCTCGGTGCGCCAGATGGTGGTGGCGGGCCTGCTCTTCGACGTCGTGGGCTTCGCGGTGGTGCTGGTCTCGGTGTTGGTGTTGGTGCCGCTCTTGGCGCCGTGAGCCTTAGCGCGCCCGCAGCACAGAAACGCACAGCGGGTGCGCCTTGGCGTTCACGGCAAAGCACGCCACCGTGATCGGCGCGCCGTCGAGGTAACACAGGCCCGCCGCCGCGCGGCCATGGTCCTGGCACTGGCCGGGCTCGCTGGCCACGGTGCAGCCGTAGGGCTCGCCGTCGCCCAGATCGAGCGCGGCCAGAGTCCCCACCAGGGCCTCGCTGGCCTGGTCCATGGTAGGGAGCTTGCGCCACGAGAGCGTCGCGCCGTCGTCGCAGTGGGCGTCGCCGCCGTCGGGGCGCAGCGCGCCGGTGCACGAGGTGGGCAGCGAGAGCGCGCGCCCAAACAGCGTGAGGGGCCCGCTCATGCGACGGGGCGGGGGATCGCCGCCACCGGTGGTCGTGTGTTTGCCCGCGACGTCCTTCGGCAGCGTGCCGAGCAGCGCGCCCAAGAGCTGGCGGCAGCGAGCGTCGCCGGCGCTGTCGCGGGAGCTGCACCACAGCTCCTGCACCTCGCGCCCGCCCAGGCCGCGCACGGCGCCGATCATCGTCGCCACCGGCAGCGTGGCGAGCGGCGCCAGCAGCTGCGCGCGGTCCACCAGGCCCGAGGGCCCCTCGGTGGGCACCTCGATCTGGTCCCAGGCGAGCCGCGCGCCGGTGCTGCCACCGAGCGCGAACGCCTCCTCGCGGTAGCGCGGCTCAGCGGCGCCCACGGGCCGCGTGAGCATCGACAGCACCACCTCGCCCTCGCAGCGCGCGCGCACCACGGCGTCGTCGTCGCTGGCGGTGCAGCCGGTGAGCAGCGCGCCCGCGGGCACGAGCCCCACCGGCAGATCGCGCATGCTCACGCTCGCTGGCGTCGTGGTGCAGGCGCCGACGGCCACCACGAGCACCGTGGCGCCGAGCGCGCGCGCGCTCATGCGCCGACCTGCGAGAACAGCCAGGCGGTCTCGAACACGCGCGGCGCGAAGCGGCGCTCCTCGCCACCAACCAGCGCGCGCACCTTGCGCTTGAGCACGTAGTCGAACAGGAGCGGGTTGCACCGGAACACCTCGTTGCACAGCAGGCGGTCTGCCGTCGACAGCAAGCCGATGCGCTCGAGGTAGCGCGTGCTCACCAGCGGGTCGATGGCGGGCAACGGGTAGTCGGAGCCGTTCACCAGGCGCTCGTGCAGCGCGGGGTCAGCCAAGATCTCGGCGAGGAAGGCGCCCGCGCGGTTGACCTGCGTGATGGCCGAGATGTCGGCGTACAGGCGGCCCTCGGTGCGCGGGTCCCTCAGCATGTCGCGCAGCGCGGCGAAGCACGAGGGCCCGGCGGCGCCGTGGCTGGCCTCGAGCGTGCGCTGTTCGTCGAGGCAAGCGCCGGTGGTGGCGACGTGCGAGGCCACGACCGTGACACCGGCATCGATGGCCGGCCACAGGCGCGCGGGATTGCCAAGGGCCTGCGCCTCGCGCGCGTCGACGGCCTGTTCTTCGCCGGTGTGCGTAATGAGCGGCACCTTGCGCTCGGCCAGCACTCGGTAGAAGGGCACACAGCGCGCGTCGCGCGGATCGATGCCCATGGCGTTCGGCAGCCACTTGACGGCGCGCGCCCCGGCGTCGAGCGCGCGCGTCAGGCGCTCGATGGCGTCCTTGCGGTAGGGGTGCACCGACGCGCCCGCCACGACGTCGGGGTTGGTGCGCGCCACCTCCAGCACGTACTCGTTGGGCGTGAACAGCTCGCTGTGGTCCGGCACCTCGCGGCCCTCGTCGTCGACGAGCTGATCGAAGGCGAGCAGCACGAGCTTGCCCTGCGGGTTCGCCAGGCGGTGCAGCGCCAGCAGGCGCTCGAGGTAGGCGGCGTCGGGCGTGCTCGGGTCGGTGGAGAAGCCGGCGGCCGCCGCGTAGAGGTCGTACTGGAAGTTCTTCCACGGGCTCAGCGGGCTCGTCAGCTCGTGGCCCACGAAGGCGCGCGTGCCCACGCCGCGGCCCACCAGGTGCACGTGCAGGTCCCAGAGCTTGGCGCGATCGACGTCGACGAAGCAGCGCTCGACCGCGCGCGCCACCTCTCCCTCGAGGGCGCGCGGGGGGCCGTGGCGCAGCCAGCGCGGCAGCGCGCAGCGCGCCCCCAGCAGGCCGGCGCCGAGCGTGCCGAGCCCTACGAGCGCGCGCCGTCGCGTGAAGAGCGCCATGGGCGAAAGCTACCCCGGCCCGCTTGGCGACGTCGCGTCCGCTGGCTACTGCGCTCCCATGGTGGATGAGAGCGCCCCCGCGACCACGCCCGACGAGCTCATGCTCGAGCTGATGGACCTGGTGGCGCTCGCCTTCCCCGAGCCGCTCGCGCGCATGCGCGTGCACTTCGGGCCCGACGACCAGGGCCAGCGGCCGGCGCTCAGGGACCTCGACGGCCACGCGCGCCCCGGGCAGCCCAAGCGCCCGGAGCTCGGCTTTCACGACCACGCCGTGCTCGGCGGCATCAACGAGCTGCTCGGCGACTTCGCCGACGCCACCGAGCGGCAGGGGGGCGTGCGCGTGCTGGCGGGGCGCCTCGATTTCGAGGAGGCCGACGACGGCGCGCGCAACGCGTTCTTGGTGCGCGCCGACGCCGACGGCGAGCACGTCGTCATGACGCGCCGCTACGACAAGAGCGAGCTGCGCTGGCTCTTGTGGACCGGTCCCCTGTTCGCGCGCCTCAACGCCACCGAGGAGCGCGAGCGCGCCCAGCGCACCGAGGTCGAGGCGCTCATCGCTGGCACCACGCGCTTCGCCATCGACCTGCAGCAGGGCACCATCACCTTCTCGGGCGCGGGCCACGCTGACCTGCTGCTCGAGGTCGAGCTGCTCGGCTCCTGGTCGGCCGACACGCAGCGCTTCTTGTGGGGCTTCGCCAACGATCAAGCGCCCGAGCGCCTGCGCCGCAAGGTCGAAGGCCTGCGCCAAGCGAGCACGGCGTGGGGCTTGCGCGCGCTCAGTGAGGGGAGCTTCGGCTGTCCCGAGCCCTGCGCCGAGCGCTTGGCGCGCCACGCCGCCGTCGAGATCGGCGCGCAGGGGGTCTATCGCGCGCCCTTCTCGTCGAGCCAGGGCTCGGGGTTTTTGTATCTCGCGCTCGGCGCTGCTCAGCCCAGGTAGTTGGCGACGGGCGACCGGCCCGTCCCCCACGCGCTCAGAGCGAGAAGATCAAGTAGCGCAGCACCAGGTCCTCGGGGCCATCGAGGGTCTCGGTCTCCCCAGCGTCGTTGGTCTCCTGGTGGAACGAGGTGAAGATGACGCGGCCGTAGCCGTCGCTGAAGCCCACGGTGACGGGCACGTCGGTGAGCGTGGAGACGCCGCCGTTGACGCGGTAGCCCACGTCGCCGCGCAGGTAGGTGGTCACCGTGGGATCGAGCTGCGACACGATGGCGAAGTTGCCGAAGGAGAAGCCGATGGTGACGTCGCTCGAGCCCACGTAGTCGGCCAAGCCAGGCTCGAGCACGTCGACACCGTAGTCGCCGTCTTCGCCGTGCTCGGCATCCGAGTTCACCGTGTCTTCGCCCAGGAAGTTGATGCGCTCGGGCCACACCTGCTCGACCAGGTCATACGCCCAGTCGGAGACGTAGAGCGAGCCGCCCTCGCGGATGTAGCGCTTGAGGTTCTCCTTGACGGCGCCGTTGAGGCCCAGCACCAGGTCGGTCTCGGAGATGCCGCAGTTGACGAACACCGCGTCGTAGTTCGACAGGGTCTCGTAGTTGCCGAAGGCCGCCGTCGACCACAAATCGCTCGGGTCCATGGGCACGCCCTCGAGCAGGTCGACGTTGGTCAGGCCCATGCGGCTGAGCACCTGCTCGATCTTGTCGAAGGTGCCTTGCACCACCAGGTAGCGGCGGTCGTCGTCGGGCACCAGCTCCTGGCAGTCGACGCTGGCAGTGACGTTGGTGCCGTCGGGCGCGTCGGCCAGCGTGTACACGTTGACGTTGTCCCAGGTGTAGACGAAGCCGCCCTTCTCGGCGCGCACCTGCAAGCCCGTCTGCGGCGCCGGGATGCCCTCGATAGCGAAGGTGCCGTCGTCGAGCGACCAGCTCTCGTACACGATGCCGTCGATGGGCTGCACCACGTAGACGTGTGCGCCCGCCAGCGGTCCGCCCTCGCCGCTGTCGGAGGGGCCGCAGATGGAGCCGACGATCATGCCGGTGGAGAGCTGGTCGAACTCCTGGCAATCGACGACCTGGTCCTCGAGCAGCGTCTGCCCACCCTCGGTGACCTCGACCTGGTAGGTCTTTTGAAAGCCCGGGGCCTGCACGTACACCACGTGGATGCCGATGGGCACCTCGGGCATGACGAAGGAGCCGTCGCCCTGGATATCGGCCACCAACTCCTCGCCGCTGGCCAAGAGCACGGTGACGGTGCCCTCGGTGATGTACTCGCCGGTGTGGCGGTTGCAGATCTGCCCCACCAGCTCGCCCATGCCGGGCTCGCCCGGTAGGTCGCGGCAGGCCGGATCGGTGAGCTGCACGTCCTCGCGCTCGACGATCTCGACCTGCAGCTCGTTTTGGAACTCGTCGTTGCGGATGGCCAGCGTCACCGTGGTGACCGGCATGCCGCCCAGCGTGAAGAAGCCGTTCTCGTCGGCGGTGGTGTCCTTGGTGCCCTCCTTGTCGTTGAAGGGGTTCACCCAGTTGCCCGTGATGGTGGCGCCGGCGGCGGGGCGGCCCGTGACCGGGTTGCAGACCTGGCCGGTGATACCGCCGGCGAGGTTGGTGAGCTCCTCGTCGCGGCAAGCGCCAAGGAGCGCGACGAGGCCGAGGAAGAGGAGCGGGAGCACGCGCATGGTCATCACCTGATCGTCGTCGTCAAAAGTTGCCGCGCACGGGTTCGAACGATCTCCGCAAAGCTCTCGGAAGTATCCGCCGGCGCAGGTCGCGCGTCGCTCAGTACCTCGTCCGTGGGCATGGGTGCGGTGATGTAGGTACGTAGTACCCCAAACCCGAAGTTCTCAGGGGGTTGTGCTTGGTCTTCTCGCCGATGGCGGCGTCGCGTCCTCGCCGCGTAGCGCTGCTACGCGGCTGCGGGGCTCCTTGCCCTCGACGAGAATCCACGGTGCACAACCCCCTGAGAACTTCGGGTTTGGGGTACTGGCCCTATTCGCCGTCGCAGTTGGAGAGCTCGGCGCCATTGTTGAAGAAGAGGTTGCCGTCGGCCTCGAAGTCGGGGATGGGGGCGGCGGCCTCGTTGCAGCTCAGGATGATGCCGAAATTCTCGTTGTCCCGCAGGGTGTTATTGCGCACGACCGGCGGGTCGGCGTCGGAGGAGAGGCCGAAGATGCCGAGGCCGTGGATGCCGCGCTCGATGATGGTGTGCTCGATCACCGAGGGCTCGCCGCTCTCCACTGCGAACACGTTGAGGCCGCCCTCGGCGCCGGCGCCGAAGCCGCCGCTGAGGCCGTTCTTCGAGGTGAACAAGATGGGCGCCTCGGCGCTGCCCACCGAATCCACGCGCCCGGCGCTGGTGGTGGCGATGCGCGAGGCGGGCTGCAAGCGCACGAGGGCGCCCTCCTCGATGGTGAGCGTGACGTCGTCACCTACGGTGACGGTGCCCTCCACCAGGTGCGGCCCCTCGGCGCAGGTCCAGGTCTCGTCGGCGCTCAGGGTGCCGCCGCCGTGCGCGATCTCGGCCTTGGCCTCGATGCACTGGCCCGCGCACTGCGCCAGCACACGGTAGTAGTTGCCGTCGCAGCGCAGCAGGCGGTCGCCCTCGCACTGCTCTTCGCCCACCTCGGCGCAGGGCTGGCCCACCAGGCTGGCCGGCGGGCAGGCGGTGAGCACGACGGGCGCAAGCGCGGCGAGAGGCAACACCAGAAGTCGCATGGCGGGCACTGTACCCTGCCGCCGGCCTCACGGCGACATGCAGGTCTCTACGGTCACGCGCGTGGTGGACGAGCTGGCGATGTCACAGGGCGCGCCGAAGAGCTCGATGACCCCGGGCGACACGATGTCCCAGCCGTTCTGGCGCGCGCTATCGCGCGTGACCACCATGTCGCCGATGCGCACGTTGATGCTGTCGGCGCTGTCGAGATCGGCGCCCACGTTGATCCGGCACGAGAGCACGCGCTGCGTGATGGCCTCGAGCGCCTGCTGCAGCTGCGCCTCGTTGTTGGCCTCGTAGTACTTGGTGGCCCCGGGCAAGGCGGTGCCGCCCACGGTGGCCATGCTGTTGAGCACGTCGGCGAAGTTCTCCACGCCCGAGATGCCCACCACGAAGGTGCTGATGCCCAGGTCTTTGATGTGCCCGATCTCGGTGATGGGGCCGTCGTTGTCGGTCTCGATGTCGAGGCAGTTGTGCAACAGGCAGTTGCCCTGCTCTTCGATGTTGGTGCACCTGCAGGTCGGTGAGCGCGAGCTCACGATCTGCCCGGTCTCGCAGTTGGGTCCACCGTCGGTGGCCAAGAGCACGGCCAAGGGGCGCCCGTCACCGAGGTAGGGCGCCACCACCTCGTTGGTCACTTGCAGGGTGCTTGCCGTGGGCGTGCCGCCCGACGGGTAGGCGCCGTTGAGGGCGGTCTGAATGGCGCTCGCCTTGTTGGCGCCCAAGGTCACGCGCAGGCTGCCGCCGCCGCACTCGTCGTTGTTGGGGAAGAGCATCAGGCCGAACTCGACGGTAGCGTCGAGCGCGCTGGTGACGTTGATGAGCGCGTTCTTCATGCCCTGCCACTTCTGCTGGCCGCTGCCGACCTCGTCTTCGCCCATGGAGCCCGAGCGATCGACGACCAGCAGGATGCGCCCGTCAGAGCTCATCATGGGATCGTTCTCGTGCGGTGTGCACACGTCCTCGGGGCCGGGGCAGTCACTCTCTTGCAGGAAGGCGGTGGCGAAGGGCTCCACCACCACGCCGGTGAAGATGCGCTCGTAGCTGCCGACGTGGGCGCGCACCGAGTAGATGCCCGGCTGAATGGCGTTGAAGGCGAAGCGGCCGTCGCTGTCGCTGACGGTAGACTCGATGACGGTGACGCCCTGGATCAGATCGACGTCGCCCACGAAGCGGCCGCCGGCCTCGAGATCGCAGATCTGCCCCTCGATGCGCCCGTACTGCGGGCGATCGCCGCACTCGGAGGTGGGGTCGAGCACCACCTCCACCGCGCCGGCGCTGACCGGGACGTGCGACTCGGTGAAGTTGTAGTCGGCGTGGCTGACCTCGACGGTGTACAGGCCCGCGGGCAAGCCAGAGACCAGGAACTCGCCGGCCGTATCGGTGAGGTCGCTCCAGGTCTCGCCCGAGTCCTCGGCGCTGACCAGCACGTCGGCGCCGATGAGGTTGTCGAGCGTCGCCGGGTTGCAGAAGGAGCCGACGATGCTGCCTTCCACGGCGGAGGGCGCCTCGCAGTCCTCGGCGAGATCGAGCGTGAAGGTGCCGCCGCCCTCGATAGTGACGAGGAAGGAGCGCTGGTAGCCCTCGCCGCGGATGGTGACCACGTGCTCGCCCTGCGGGATGCCCGTGAGCAGGAAGCGGCCCTCGTCGTTGGTCTGGGTGATCATGAGCTCGCCGTCGGGGAGCGCGAGGATCACCTCGCCGTTGGTGATCAAGGTGCCCGTGTGGCGGTTGCAGATCTGGCCCTCGAGCGTGCCCTTGGTGGGATCGCCCGGGTTGCCGCGACAGGCGGTGTCCTCGGGCATGGCGGTTTGGCCCGGCTCCACCTCGAGCTGGAGCTCGCGCACGACGTCGCCGAGGGTGGCGGTGAGCGTGTAGCCGCGGCCCGGGGGCACGCGCTCGAAGATGTAGTTGCCGCCTTGGTCCGAGATGCTCTCGCGCGTCACCGCGCCGCCCATCAGCTTGAGGGCCGCGTTGTCGAGGCCGATGCCGGTGTCGGGGTCACACACGCGCCCCTGTACGCCGCCGGGCACCAGGTTGAGGTTGTCGTTGCATTGGCACGCGCCGACGACGAGCGCGCTCGCGAGCAACGAGAGGGATAGGCCGTGAAGCGATCGTGCATGCGCCATAATACGACCCCGCTACCGCATCACTATCGCAGGGTCTGTCGACGCGTGGGTGTCGGCTCCTCCAGTCGCCCGATGAAATTGCCGTCGGTGGATGATCTTCGGCAGATCAGCCGAGCCCCCGAGCGTCGTTGTCGCACATGGGCACACGCGTCGTACTCGCACGCCGACGTCGGCACACCGCCACCGTCAGCACACACCACGCGAGGGGCACGCCGCCCGCGCCACACCCCTCGGGACCGTCGCCGAGCCCATCGTCGACGGCGGGCGCCTCGTCGTTGCCACCGCCGTCACCTTCACCTTCGCCGTCACCTTCACCTTCACCTTCACCTTCACCTTCACCTTCACCTTCCCCTTCCCCTTCACGTTCGCCTTCACCCTCGCTCGGGGGGTCGAGCACGCGAGTCAGCGCGATGCTCTTCCAGTTGTCGATGCCCGCCGCCACGTCCTTCGTGTCGCTGGCGCTCTGGAAACCCTCCTTGGTGACGGTGACGGTGACCGAGCCCGGAGCCACCGCGTCGAGGACATAGCGCCCCTCGTCGCTGGTGGTGGTGCTGGCGCCGGTGGAGAGCGTGACTCGGGCACCAGCGACGGGCGCGCTCTCGTCGTAGATGTCGTCCTCGCGCACGAAGCCGAGCAGGCGCCCGGTGGTGGCGGCGTCCTCGTCGAAGAGCAGGGCGAGGTGGTTGGCCACGGCGCGCTCCGAGGGCTCGTTGTCGGGCCGGCCAGAGACGCGCGCGCCCGCCACCACCATCGTCGAGCTGCCACCGCCGTCGAGCTCCAGCGCCACCTCGCAGCCGAGGGACTGCATGAGCGCGGCGAGCTGCGAGATCTTGAGCCCGAAGATGGGGTCTTGCCGCCCCTCCACGACGACGAGCACCAGGGTGTCGCCGTTGTCCTTGAGCCCCACGGCCGTGCGCGGGTGCAGCGTGGTGCAGTGATCGCCGCAGCTCGTGTCCATGTCGCCGGTGAAGATCCAGCCGGGCTTGAGCAAGAGGCGCCGGCCGCCCACCGCGCTGTGCCAGCTCTCGTCGACGGCGACGGTGGAGGCGCTGGTGTCGATGCTGCAGACCTTGTCGGCGGTGCAGGCGATGAAGCGCGAGCCGTTCGAGTCGGGGCCGTCGCTCCACGGGGTGCCCTGGCCGATGGCGAGCCCCGAGGGGTCGTAGGAGCCGTCGGTGTTGAAGAAGTCACCGTTCACCACCACGGCTGCGTCGACCAGGTTGGAGAAGGACGAGGGCGTGCGGCCGCGCTCGCTGGAGCGCGTGGCCCGAACGCTCACCTCGGGGCGCGTGAGATCGACGGTGACGATGTGGATCTCCTTGCGCGGGCTCGCCTGGCTGCGGTGCGTGTAGCTGACGCCGGCGTAGGGGTGCGTGACCGTGTCGGCGGCGAGCACGGGCAGGGCGGCGAGGACGGTGAGCGCGATCAAGAGCCTCATGGGCGCAGCCTCGACAGCACGCTTGACCGACGAATCGGATGAGCGTCGTCCCCAGCCCTACCGATGCCGCCCGCGCGCGCGGCATGCCGACGTGCTCGAAAGCTTGCGCCCCGGCGGCCCCTGGACGAGCATCCGAGCATGGCAACGAACCGCAACAAGCGGCGCTACTTGCGGACGCGTGCCAGCAACTTGGTCGCCCATTTGCGGGTCGGCGACCGGCTCATCCAGGCGCCCATCGAAGACATCTCGCTCGGCGGCATGTTGGCGCGCACCTCGGAGTCGCTGCCCATTGGCACCGCGCTGATGTTCGACCTGGCGCGGCCGGGCCTGAAGCGGCCGTTGCGCCTCCTCGGGGTGGTGGTCGACACGCGCGTGGGGCGCGGCCTGGGCATCCGCTTCGACGGCATCGACAAGGACGCGGCCATTCGCCTTGGGGAGCTGATCCAAGACCTCGGCGGCTTCACGCACTCGCTCTTGGCCGACAAGCCCGACGAGCCGCCGCCGCGGGTCGACGCGCCGGTCTCGGTCGCTCGCCCGCCGACGATGCCGCCGCCGCCGCAAGTGGGGCAGGGGCCCTTCGCCACTCCCGCCAACACCGGGGCCTTCCGCGTGCCCGGGCAGCAGCCCCAGCCACCGCAGCAGCACCAGGCCCCCGACGTGGAGCGACTGCAGGCGCAGCTGCGCACCATGGTGATGGAGCTCGGGCGGGCGCAGGAGCAGATCGCGCAGAAGGAGCGCGAGCTGCAAGACGCGCGCGCGGAGATCGACAAGCTCAAGGCCGAGCTGCGCGCCGGCAACGCCACCACCGGGCTCATGGGGCGGCTCGAGATCGAGAAGACGCAGCTGCAGGCCCAGCTCGCCGAGCAGCGCGCGCGCGTCGGTGAGCTCGAGCGCGAGGCCGAGATCGCCGGCGCCGCGCTCGGGCGCATGATCGACACCATGCGCCGCCTGCGCTGACGCGCGCCCCGCGCTGGTCGACGTTGGACGGCGCTTGACGACGGGCGCCGTGCGATTGACGCTGCGCCGCACCCGAACCCACGAGGAATCCATGGCGCGCACCGTCATCGGCGGCTTGATCCAGTGCAGCAACCCGCTGAACGACCCATCGGCGTCCGTGGCCGCGGTGAAGAAGGCCATGCACGAGAAGCACCTCGCCCTGGTCCACGAGGCCGGCAAGAAGGGCGTGCAGATCCTCGGCCTGCAAGAGATCTACAACGGCCCTTACTTCTGCCCCTCGAAGGACCCCAAGTGGTGCGACCAAGCGGAGAGCGTGCCCGGCCCCACCGTCGAGGAATTCCAGCAGCTCGCCAAGCAGTACCGCATGGCCATCGTGGTCCCCATCTACGAGCGCGAGATGGCGGGCGTCTACTACAACACGGCCGCCGTCATCGACGCCGACGGCACCTACCTCGGCAAGTACCGAAAGAACCACATCCCCGACGTCAACCCGGGCTTCTTCGAGAAGATGTTCTTCAAGCCAGGCAACCTCGGCTACCCCACCTTCCAGACCAAGTACGCGCGCGTGGGCGTGTACATCTGCTACGACCGCCACTTCCCCGAGGGCGCGCGCCTGCTCGGGCTCCACGGCGCCGAGATCGTGTTCAACCCCTCGGCCACGGTGGCGGGCACCTCCGAGTACCTGTGGAAGCTCGAGCAGCCGGCGCACGCGGTGGCCAACGGCTACTTCGTGGCGGCGTCGAACCGCGTGGGCAAAGAAGCGCCATGGAACATCGGCGAGTTCTACGGGCAGAGCTACTTCTGCGACCCGCGCGGCAAGATCCTGTCGATTGGCTCGCGCGACCAGGACGAGCTGGTGGTGGCCGAGCTCAACCTCGACCTGATCGAAGAGGTGCGGCGCGCGTGGCAGTTCTTCCGCGACCGTCGGCCCGAGACCTACGAGGACCTGGTCAAGCAACTACCGTGACTGCAGTGGCGGTGCGGGCGCCTGTGCCTGCGCCTTCGGGCGCGCCCCCGCCAGCGGCGTGCCGTCGGGTCCGCAGCCCATGCTCTTGAGCAGGAACTCACCGGGCACCGCCACGTCGAGCAAGAGGCCGCCGCCCTCGGCGCGCTCGACGCGCGCTTGATCGAGCAGCGCGGCCACGTCGTGCTCGCCCTGCTGCTCGGCGCGGGCGCGCAACAGCGCCAGGCCGCCGTTGATGGTCTTCTCCAGCTCCTCGGACGAGGTCTCGTCCTTGGTGGCGACGTCGAGGCTGATGGCAGCGTCGTGCGCCACGTTCATGCGCACCGCCGTGCTCGAGACCAGCTCGGCGATGCGCGCGGCGGTGGGGTCCTTGGTGCCGCCCGCGAGCTGTTGCAGGAAGCTACTGGGGACGGTGCCGTACAGCTCGGCCTCGCCGAGGCCGCTCGGTGGTTGCGCGCTGCCCTGCGCGCGGCCCTCGGCGCGATCGATGGCGCGCTTGATGGCGGCCTCGTCGGTGCTGCTGAGCAAGAGGCCGTTGTCGACCCGCGCGAAGGTCACGTTGGTGCCGTCGTCGTCTTGCACGCGCCACAGGCGCGCTCCGTCGCCGTAGGCCTCGCCCGGGCCCGCCTCGTCTGGCACCTTGAGCTCTTGGAAGAAGCCGCTGGCGGCAAACAGCTCGCCGTTGAAGCCAACGCGATCGAGATCCTCGAGCGGATCGATGCCGAGCTCCTCTTTCATCTGCGCCAGGCCGCCCAAGGCCTCGTCTTGGCGGCAGCGTAAGATCGCCTCCATCAACGGTGCGTGGCGAATGGCGTTGGCCTCGACGAACACGGCGCCGTAGCGATCATCGGCGAGCACGGCGCGCTGCAGGGTGTCGAGCGCGCGCTTGCGCTCGTCGGGCGGGCGCGGATCGTCGAGCTTGCGCGTGACGCGGACGCGCTTCTTGTCGCGCGGGTACACCACGCGCTCCTTGCGCGGCGCCTTGGCGACGCCGCCGTCGGTCGCCACCACCACCTCCGCCGAGCCGCGCGACAAGAGCGAGGCCACGATCAAGAAGAGCAGCGCGAGCACCGCCAGCACGATGAGGGGTCGACGATCGGCCATCAGTAGTCCTTGACCGTAACGACCATGCAGGCGACGGCAACGAAGAACAAGCCGAAGGCGACGCTGCCACCGATGACGGGCAGCGCTTCGCTCCAGCGGATCATCTGGCCGTTGGCGTACTCGGCGCCGATGTCGGCCAGGGTCTTGAGGCGCGGCAAGGGCCCCATCACCAGCGCCGCGAGCTCACGGGTGAGGCCGCTCTTGAAGAGCGAGAGCACCAGGCGCCGGTCGCTGGTGGCGAGACCACAGCCGAACAAGAGGAAGCCGAAGCCCGCCGACAGCGCCGGTGAGCGCGCCACGCAGCTGGTCGCCAGCATGACGCCGTAGATGGCCAAGAACCCCACCAGTGCGCAGGCGGCGCCCACCAGGGGCGCGGCGCTCGCCATCTCGAGCTTGACGAACAGCACGATCGAGGCGCCGCCGATGCCGAAGAGCGTAGAGGCCGCGGCGATGATCAGCACGCCGAGGTAGATACCGAGCACCAGCTCGTGACGGCGGATGGGCAAGGACAGCGTCAGCTCCACGCGGCCCGGCTGCAGCACGCGCGGCGCGATGTCGGCGACGGCGATGATCATGAACACGGTGCCAAGGAAGCACACCAGGTACACGATGACGGGCAAGATCGAGCGCAGCAGCTCGCTCACCGCCATGGGTGAGCCGCCGATGATGGTGCCGCCGAAGAGCTTGCCCGCCGAGATCATGCCGTCGACGACCTCGAGGTCGAGGGCCAGCGACAGCGTTACCAGGCCGAGGAAGATGAGGCCGAACAGCACGATCAGGTACTTGGAGAAGACCGCCTCGCGCAGCACGTCGGCCGCCACGTTCCACACCGAGCGCGGGTTCATGCTGCACCTCGCGCGCCGGGCACGATGGCCTCTTTGAGGATGGTCTCGAGGTCCTTGAGCTCGGGCATCACCTCGAGCACCACCAAGCCTGCGCCGAGCGCCGTGGCCAGCGCGGCGCTCAGCGCCTCGGGGCTTTGACCCTCGAGCTTGTACACGCGGCTATCGCCGAGGTCGTCGGCCACCACGAAGCCGGCGGCGCTGGCGCGCTCCACGTCGCCCTCGGCCTTCTTGAAGCGCACGCGGAACGCGTCTTTGCGCTTGAGCACGTCGAGCGCGCCGCGGATGACCACTCGTCCTTGCGAGAGCACGGCCACGTGGTCGCAGATCTTCTCGGTCTCGGCCAGCAGGTGGCTGTTCAAGAACACCGTGGTCCCCTCGCGCACGGCGGCGGCGATGAGGTCGCGGATCTGCGCGCGCCCGAGCGGGTCGATGCCGTCGGTGGGCTCGTCGAGCACCAAGAGCTTGGGGCGCCCGAGCAGCGCGGCGGCGAGCCCGGTGCGCTGGCGCATGCCCTTGGAGAAGCCACCGGTGGCGCGGCGCCACGCCACCGGATCGAGCCCCACCAGCTCGAGCACGCGGCGCGTCTCGTCGACGATCTGGGGCCGCGTCAGCTGCTTGGCGCGCCCCACCGACGCGAGGAAGCGCAGCGGCGAGAAGGACTCGGGGATCTGCAGGCGCTCGGGGAGATAGCCGATGTTGCGGCGCAGCGTGGCGTCGTGCGGCGAGCCACCGAGCACGCTGAGCTCGCCGGCGTTTGGCCGCGTGATGCCCAGGACCATCTTGATGAAGGTGGTCTTGCCGGCGCCATTCTCACCGATGAGGCCGAAGCAGGCGCCGAGCGGCACCTCGAGGTCGAGCCCGCGGACGGCGCGCACCGAGCCGAAGCGCTTCTCCACACCACGAGCACGCAGCGCCACGCTCATGGGCAGCGCCCGCGCGCGCCGGCCCGCGTGCTGCGTCCCGCTTGCGCGCCCGCGGCGTTCGCGAAAGAAGGCGCGCGGAGATCGCACGCGTGACCGAAGCCGAGCCCCCGCGCTACGACGTCCCCAGCGGCAAGCAGGTGGTGCCCGCAGACGTGCAGGTGCACAACGAGAGCCAGCGCGTCGACGTGACCTGGGCAGACGGCCATACCAGCAGTTACTCGATCTCGCGCCTGCGCGGCTACTGCCCCTGCGCGGAATGCCGCGGACACAGCGGCGGGCCGCTCTCGTTCATCGACAACCAGGTGAGCGCCATCCTCGACGTGGTGCTGGTGGGCCGCTACGCCGTCAACTTCAAGTTCGGCGACGGCCACGCCACCGGCTTGTATCGCTGGGAGGGCCTGCGCCGCCTCGACCCCGCCGAGGTGGAGCGCTGGGGCCCGCCGGAGCAGTACCGATGAGGGTGTTCGAGGTGCCGCGGTGCTGAGCCTCAAGGACAAGCTGCTCAAGGCCGGGGTGGTCACGGCGGAGCAGGTCAAGAAGGTCGAGAACGAGGAGGCGGCACGCCAAGAGCGCGCGCGCGCCGCCCGCGAGGCAAGGGCCAACGATCGCGGCGGCCGCGGCGCCAAGGGCGAGCGCCGCGATGACGACGGCGACGAGCGGCGGGCGGCGCGTGAGCACGCGGTGGAGGAGGCGCAGCGCTGGCGCCAGCGCCTCGAGCAGCTCACGCAGGCGGGCAAGAGCGAGCAGTACCAGGCCATCCGCGGCTGGGTGGTGCGCCACCGCCTCGACGACAAGGCCACCGTGTCGGACGCGGCGGTGCGCTTCCATTTCGCCAAGGAAGACGGGGCCATCGGCCACCTCACGGTGGAGCCGGAGGTGCAGGCGCAGCTCGCGGCTGGTTCGGCCGGCGTCATCGCGTTCATGGGCTTCAACGGCGTGGAGCACGCCGTCGTTCCCGCAGATCTGGCGCGCGACATCCACACCATCAAGCCCGAGTGGGTGCGCTCGCTGGTGGGCGTGACCGACGCGGACCCTGCCGCGGCCGTCGACGCGCCCGCCGTGGCCTCACCGGGCGATGGCCCCGCGGAGGGGTAGCGCCTTCCGGGGGCCCCTCACGAACCCGCGTCGGCACCGCACTCGATCGTGGTGGGCGTGCACGTGGCGGTGCACACCGCGCCCACGCCGCCGATGCAGTTGACCTCGAGAGCGTTGCAGTCGCTCTGCAGCTCGGCGGTGTGCTCGTCGATGGTCTCCAGCCGATCCGGGTCGGCGACGTCGAGGCACAGGTCCTCCTCGCCGTCGTTCTCGCTGGCGATCTCCTGATCGCCGCAGCGCCACACCTGCTGGCAGTCGACGAGGTTCTTCACGGGCGGCGGCAGGCAGGCGCCGAGGGCGCAGGCAGCGAGGGCGACGAGGAGAAATCGGATCGACACGTGGTCCTCAGCGGTAGCGGATGGTCATGACCTGGCGCTCGAGCTTGACGTCGGTGATGGCTGCATAGGGCACCACCAGGTGCTCGTCGCCGAGCAGCTTGATGAGCACGTGGTCGAGGGCGGCCTCCTCGATGGAGAAGCGCGAGTCCTGCAGCTTGCTGTTGTTCGGGCCGAGCAACACCAGCTTGCGATCGCCCGGCTCGGCGAACATGGACTGCAACGTCTTCTTCGACGATGGCTTGGGTTCGGTGGCCATGCGGGAGTGTACCTTGATTGCGCCGCGCGCCAGTGTTGTCTGGGAGGGTCTGATGCAGACCCTCCCCCGCGCGGGCGCAGCCCGACGCGGGGCCCCCTCCCAACTCCCGTCGCTGCGGCTCCTGCCTCGCTCCGCTCGGCCTCGTGCAGGG
>JADZDP010000082.1 GCA_020850995.1 Deltaproteobacteria bacterium | reverse complement strand
GCGGGCAACGTAGTGCCGCCGAGCCAGGACGTGACCGCCTTCCCCGATTCCTGTTGGACGCCGATCCTGCTGCCCCACGACGGAACTGGGCAGACCACCAACGGGCAGGTCGAGCACGTGATTGCCTATCGCCCCTTCGAGGACGGTGTCGGCGACCAGGTGAACCGCAACGGCTTCGCGCCGAACGGCGCCGGCTTCCACCCCAACGCAGGCTTGACCACGAACTACAACGATCTCGGCACCGCGACCTCGCCGTGGAGCACGATGCTGACCGCCGCGCAGCCAAACGGCATGCTCGCCGACTCGTACCCCACCTACTTCATTGGCGACGGTGTGGGGGCGAAGCTCGTCGTGCACCGGCCCGACTGGGGCGCGTGCTCGAGCACCGCCGGCGGATCCAAGTCGGAGGTGCGCTGGCCGCCGCCGCCGTCCGCGGGCGCGCACGTGCAGTGCACCGGCTGCAACGGCGGCAGCGACATCCTGGTCTGGGAGCGCTCCGCGGGCGCGGCGTCCCTCCAATTCCGCCCCGTGGCGACGACGGCCTTCGTCACCGCCATCTACTACAAGGAAGGCGACTGGAGCGTCACCACGGGCTTCCCGGCGGTTCTCCCCACGGCGCAGACGCCGACCAACCAGTGGCCCATGATCACCATCGCGGTGCAGCACGACCTGAACTTCCCGAACAACGTCGACGTCGGCATCGGCGTCGGCACGGCGGCCGATGGCCTGAACGGCCAGCCCCGGGCCTTCTGGCCCTCGCTCATCGTCGGCAACAGCCTCAACCAGGCGGCGGGCAGCGCGCAGCTCGCGCTGGCCGGCGCGCTCTACGTGCAGCAGGACGCGACCTTCAAGAAGCAGCTCCTCTCCTTTGGGCCGATCTTCGTGGGCCACGACCTCAACCAAGGCTCGGGCGGCATCCCCGGCATCGTGTGGAACTACACCGTCGACACCCTGGGCGTCGGCTCGGCCACACCGGCGGTGCCGCCCATCGTCGCGTACCCGATGAGCTTCTGAGAATCTGGCAGGAAATCTGCTGCGCGACCCGCTGGCAGCGTTGCGGGTCCCTCCTCTTCGGCGTCACGTACGCCGGTACGCTCGCCTCGCGGCCCCGCCCGCGCCTTGCCAGCGGGCCGCTCGCGACGATTTCCTGCCAGATTCTGAGCCCTAAACAGAGACGCATTGATCGGCGATCATCGGCGTCCCCGACGAAGGTCTGCGCTGCGCCTCAACGAGCACTACGGCAGTGAGCCGAGGAAGCGCTGCGCGTGGTCGCCCGCGGCGAACGCGCCGTCGTCGGGCGCGCTGGCGCTGAGCACGAGGGTGCGGCTGCCGGCCTTCTTGACGATCACGCGCCCGACGCGGGGGCCCGCACTGTCCTCGAGGATGCCGAAGCCGAGCCCATCGGCGATCGTGAGCTTCGCACCGTAGAGCTGGCCCACCGGATCGGGAGGCGCGCGCTCGAACACATGTACCTCGAGGCGCGCGCCGTTGTGGTCCCACCGGTGCCGGCTGCCGTCGTGGTCGCCCACCGCGACACTGGTCACCGTCGGGCGCTCGCCCCAGGGGATGACGAGCTCTTGGCCCGCGACGGTCGCGCGCGGGATCGGCCGCAGCATCCACCCGATCCCACCGAGCAGCGCGGCGACCAGCACTACGATCGCGGCGCGCCAGGGCAGCTGCCAGCTCGCTGCGCGACGCAGCGCCGCGGCCTCGGCGGCGAGCGCGCCGGTGGGAACACGCGGGGTTGATGATTGGGTGGTACGGGGCGGCACTGCCGCCCGCGCGGCGTCGCGGCCAAGCTGCGCCGCGGACGGCCCCCTCGCCTCGGGTGCACGTGGCGCACCGCTTTGGCTCGCGCCTGCGGGCGTCGCTGCTCCTGCGCGCGCGGGCGCGGCGCGCTCGCTCGGCGCGCTTTGCGCAGGCGGGCTCGTCGTCGCTGGTACCGCGGGCGCGGCGCCAGTGGCCGCGCGCGCGAGGCCGCCGGGGGCAGCCCACAACGCCGTGCACGCGACGCAGGCATAGAAGGGCTCGCCACCAACCACCAGCTCGCGAAAGGGACCCTCGCAGGAGGGGCACTTGAGCGTCGCCGCGGGTTGGCGAGCGATGGCGCCGAGGTCGAGGCGCAATGAGCGCAGCGCCTCTTGCAGAGGGACGAAGCCGCCGCCGCACAAGGTACACGAAGCCTCGCCGGGGCCCACGACCTCGACGTCACCAGGCTGGCACTCGGGACATCCCACGGGGCCGACTCTACCAGCTCTCCCAGCGCGCGGGTCGCGCCGAGACAAGCAACGGGCCGTGAAAGATCCGCAATCACAAACGCTTAGCTCGTAAGCGGTGCACGGGCCCGTGGTTCGGCTAGTGTCTGCCCGCTGTGGCCAACTCCGCACCGCCCGTCGAGGGGACCCCCGCGCACGGCTCACCGGCTCAAAACGGCAGCCTCGATCCCAACCGCTCGGGCGCGCACACCGCGCCCATCAAGCGGGCCGCCGGCGCCGGCATGATGCTGACCGCGCTCGGCGTGGTGTTCGGCGACATCGGCACGAGCCCGCTCTACACGCTGAAGGAGTGCGTGCTGCACGCCTCTGGCGGCGCCACCACCTTCCTCAACGAAGACCTGTTCTCCATCCTCAGCCTGATGTTCTGGTCCTTGGTGGTGGTGGTGACCATCAAGTACCTGTTCTTCATCATGCGCTGCGACAACAAGGGCGAGGGCGGCATCATGGCGCTGCTCGCGCTCTTGCCCGAGCACCTGCGCGCGCGCCCGCTGGCCCCGCTCTCGGCGGTGGCCGTGCTGGTCGTGATCGGCGCGAGCTTCCTCTACGGCGATGGTGCCATCACGCCCGCCATCTCGGTGTTGTCGGCGGTGGAGGGCATCACCGTCGCGAAGCCCGGGCTGCAGGCCTGGGTCATCCCCATCACGCTCGGTCTCCTGATCGCGCTCTTCGCCATCCAGAGCCGAGGCACGGCGCTCATCGGCCGCTTGTTCGGCCCGGTGATGGTGTTGTGGTTTGGCACCCTCGCCGTGCTCGGCGCGTGGCACATCGTGCAGGCGCCGGCGATCCTGCAAGCGCTGTCGCCCCACTACGCGCTCGCGTACTTCGCTCACCACGGCGCCCACGGCGTCATCATCCTCGGCTCCGTCGTGCTCACGGTCACCGGCGGTGAGGCCCTCTACGCCGACATGGGCCACTTCGGTCTGGCGCCCATTCGCCGCGCGTGGCTCTTCTTCGTCTTGCCCGCGCTGGTGCTCGCCTACTTCGGCCAGGGCGCGCTCTTGCTGCGCGACCCCGGCGCCCTCGAGAACCCCTTCTTCCGCATGGTGCCCGCGGGCGGCGCCACCTTCGCGCTCGTGGTGCTGTCGAGCTTCGCCACCATCATCGCGTCGCAGGCGTTGATCTCGGGTTCCTTCTCGCTCACGCGCCAGGCCATGCAGATGGGCTTGTTCCCCCGCGTCACGGTCAAGCACACGGCCGCCGATCAAGAGGGGCAGATCTACATCCCCGAGGTCAACGCCGCGCTCGCCGTGGTGTGCGTGCTCTTGGTGCTCGAGTTCCGCTCGGCGTCGGCCATGGCGGCGGTCTACGGCGTGGCGGTCACCGGCACCATGACCATCACGTCCATCGTGTACCTGTTCGTGCTCATCCACCACCGCAACTGGCCGCGCTGGCGTGCGTGGGCGCTGGTGGCGCTGTTCTTGTTCTTCGATCTGCCCTTCGTGGTGGGCAACGCCTTCAAGATCCCGCACGGCGGCTGGGTGCCCTTGTTCCTCGGCCTCGGCGTCGTCGTCATCATGCTGGTGTGGCACCAGGGCCGGCAGCTCGTGGGCAAGATCTACTCGCTGCGCTACCCGTCGTTCGAGGCTGCCTGGGGCATCATTCAAGGCAAGGTGAGCCAGCGCGTGGGCGGCGTGGGCATCTTCATGGCGTCGGCGGACCAGGGCGTGCCGCCGATCTTGATGCACATCGTCGACCGCATGCGCGCGCTTCACAAGGAGATCATCTTGCTCACCGTGGTCACCCTCGACGTGCCCAAGGTGGAGAACCGCGATCGGCTCGAGGTCAAAGAGATCGGCCACGGCTTCTGGCGCGTGCACGTGCGCTACGGCTTCATGGAGCAGCCGCACGTGCCGCGCGCGCTCGAGCTGGCCGTGAAGCGCCGCTGGCTCGACATCGACCTCGACGACCTCACCTACTTCTTGGCGCGCGAGCGCATCCTGGCGCGCCCCGGCGGCGAGATGAACGTGGTGTTCGAGCGCTTCTTCAGCTTCTTGTCGAGGAACGCCGTCAACGCCGACCGCTACTTCCAGATCCCCGCCGAGAAGGTCATCGAGGTGGGCGCGCAGATCGACTTGTAGGCGTTGCATGGTCGCGGCCAAGTCGTTCCCTCTCCCCATGGTCGACGATAGCCGCGAGCTCGAGGTCGTGCGCTTCGTGGGTGCCGCGCACCACACGCAGCTCGATCACGTGGCCCACGAGGAGCCGCTCGAGATCCGCATCGATGGCACGGCCATCGCCACCGTGATGCGCACCCCCGGTGACGACGAAGACCTGGTGCGCGGCTTCTTGCTGAGCGAGGGCATCGTGGCCTCGCTCGAGCAGGTCGCGAGCCTGCACCACTGCTCCACCGCGCCGCACCCCGAGGCCGAGGACAACGTGGTGCAGGTGCGCCTCGCCGCCGGCGTGCCGCTCGATCTCGAGCGGCTGCGGCGCTCCACGGTGTCGTCGTCGTCGTGCGGGGTGTGTGGCAAGGCCGCCATCGACTACGCGCGCCAGTACCTGCCGCCGCTCGACGACGCTCGGCGCTTCGACGTGGCCACGCTCTATCGCATGCCCGCGCTCTTGCGTGCGGCGCAGGCGGGCTTCGCGCGCAGCGGCGGCCTGCACGCGGCGGGCTTGTTCTCGGCCGAGGGTGAGCTGTTGATGGTGCGGGAGGACGTGGGCCGGCACAACGCGGTCGACAAGGTGCTGGGCGCGGTGCTGGCGCGGTCGCCGCCGGCGCCTGGCGCGTGCCTGCTCGTGTCGGGCCGCGTGAGCTGGGAGCTGGTGCACAAAGCCGCGCGCGCGCGCGTACCGGTGCTGGCCGGCGTGTCGGCGCCCACCAGCCTGGCGGTGCGCGCTGCGGCGGCGCTGGGGCTCACGCTGGTGGGCTTTTTGCGCGGCGAGGCCATGAACCTGTACTCGTGCCCCGAGCGCGTGCGGGCAGCGCGCTGACCCTTCCTGCTACGCTGCGCCCGGCATGCGGGAGGGCGTGGTGGCGAAGAAGACCAAGGTGAAGGCACGGCGAAAGCCGGCGAAGGCGGCGGCACCGAAAAAGGCCAACGCGAAGGTCAGCGCGAAGGCCAGCGCGAAGGTCAGCGCGAAGGTCAGCGCGAAGGTCAGCGCGAAGGCGAGCGCGAGAAGGGCGAGCCCGGCCAAAGGCGCGCGTGTCACGGCGAGCGCGAGCGCGCCGGGGAAGCCGAGCCGCGCGCCCAAGGCGCCCAAGGCCCCGCCCCTCCCCGAGGCGTTCCGCGCCGACGTCGAGCAGCATGCCTTCGTGCGCGACTTCAAGGCGCGCTGGCTCACGCGCCTCGACTTCGCCAGCACCACCAGCCTGCAATCGCAGCTGCAGCTCGCGCTCATGCTGCAGGCGCTCGGCCGTGACGCCGAGGCCGAGCAGGTGGCGGCCCACCTGGTGCAGCACGTCGACACGCTGACGCTCGGCGCCGAGGGCTGGGAGACCACCTGGCGGGCCATGCAGCTCCTGGCATGGCTGAAGACGGCTCGCGGCGAGGACGCGCGCGAGCTCTTGGCGCGCGCGCAGCTGGGGCCTCGCGTATCGGCGCACCGCGACCGCGAGTGGCTGTCCACCGAGGCCGCGGGCGAGATCAAAGACGCGCTGGAGCGCCGCCGCCTGGCCTACCTGGTGGAGCCCGTGGGCGGCGTGTGGCGCTGGCTGAACGACGCGGGCGCGCGCGAGAAGGCGCGCGGCCTGCTGGCCGAGGCGCTCGCCGCCACGCGCGCGCTCATGAAGGCGGCGCCGAAGTAGCAGGTTGTCGCACGCGAGCGCGCGGGCCGGCTGGTGGTACGCTGCCCGGTGCATTGCCCAGCGCTGTTTCTTGCGCCGATCGTCGGCGCCCTGATCACCGGGAGTCTGCATGTCGTTGCTTCGCTCGTCCGCCCTGGCTGTCCTCGTGCTCGCTGGCTCGCCCGCCGCGTTCGCCATCGGCGGCTACTCCGACGACATCCCCAACAGCACCGCCGGGGGCGGCTGCAACGCGTGCCACACGAGCACCAGCGGGAACGCGCCGCGCAACAGCTTCGGCAGTGCCTGGGCGAGCGCCAAGGGATCCGTCGGCATCGTGGCCGCGTGGGGCAGCGTGTTCGACGACGACAGCGACGACGACGGCCAGGACAACGGCAACGAGCTTGGTGATCCCTGCGGCGTGTTCAGCTCTGGCGGCACCCCCGCGCGCACCACGGCCATCTCGCGCCCGGGCGATGCCAGCAGCACCTCGGCGACGCCGAACGCCCCCGACAGCGACAGCGACACCGTGAGCAACGGCTGCGACAACTGCCCCAACAACGCCAACACCAACCAGGCCGACGCCGACGGCGACGACGTCGGCGATGTCTGCGACACGGCCGGCGAAGGCGAAGGCGAGGGCGAGGGCGAGGGCGAGGGCGAGGGCGAGGGCGAGGAAGGTGAGGGCGAGGGCGAGGGCGAGGGCGAGGGCGAGGGCGAGGAAGGTGAGGGCGAGGGCGAGGGCGAGGGTGACGACGAGGGCTGCGGCTCCTCGCAGGTTGGCACGAGCGTGCCGATGGGTGGCGCGGCGGCGGCGGGGGTGCTCGCGCTGCTCGTGATCGGCGCGCGTCGTCGGCGCGGCGCGCGCGTGTCGTCGTAGCGTCTCGAGGTCCTTGTGTGCGCTGGCCGGGCCGGTGCTACCCTCGCCGCGGTAATTCGCTCGATCGCCTGGAGAAGCCCATGTCCTGCTGTCGTCGCCACCACCTCGTCATTCTCGGGATCGCCGCGCTGACAGCGACGCCGGCCCTCGCCTACGGCACCTACAGCCCCACCATCCCCAACAACGCGAGCGGGGGCGGTTGCCAGGGGTGCCATGGCACGAGCGGCTACGCGCCGGCCAACCTCAACCCCTTCGGGGTCGCGTGGCGCGCCGTGAAGGGGACCGGCGCCGCGCAAGACAACAACCTGGCCGCCGCCACCCCGGCCTGGGCCGGGGTCTGGGATGACGACTCCGACGGCGACGGCCAGAGCAACGGCGAAGAGCTCGGCGATCCCTGCGGCGTCTTCGAGTACCAGGGCGCGGCCGCGGCGCGCACCACGGCGATCTCGAACCCCGGCCTGTCCACCAGCACCTCTGCCGATCCCTACGCCCCCGACGACGACGACGACGAGGTCAGCGACGACTGCGACAACTGCCCCGACGACGCCAACCCCACCCAGGCCGACGCCGATGGTGACGACGTGGGTGACGCATGCGAAGCCGGCGAGGGCGAGGGCGAGGGCGAGGGCGAGGGTGAAGGCGAAGGCGAAGGCGAAGGCGAAGGCGAGGGTGAGGGCGAAGCGCCGGCCTTCTGCTTCTGCAACGAGCAGCGCGCGAGCGGTGGCGCCCCGCTCGCGGGCATGGCGGCGGCCCTCGGCCTGCTCGGCCTGCTCGTCGTGCGTCGCCGCTGAGCAGCGGAGTGATGGCGGTCACGCGCTGGTGGGCACCGCTCCCACCGGCGCGCTCGATACCCGCTCCATGCCCGACCTCCTTGGCCTGGTGACCATGCCCTTCGTCACGCGATCGAAGAAGGTCTTCCATACCGAGGATCCGCCCGAGCTCGCTCGCCGCGTGGTGCGCGAGATGACGGTGCACGACGGCGCGCCCGGCGGCTTGCCGCCCGGCGTGCTGGCGGCGCGCACGGGGCCCGGCCACTTCAACGCCATCGCCCCGATCGCGGGCTTCGACTCCTCGTTCGACGGCGTGAGCTCGGACGGCCACGGCGGCTCCTGGGTCACCGAGCAGAAGACCGCGCTCTCGCCCATCCCCTTTGCCTCTCTGCTCGCCACCGCCATCCACGACGTGGCCACGAACCCGCAAGAGGCGTACCTCCGCGCCCGCAAGCGCATCGTCGGCTGACGCAGCCGCGCGCGCCGCAAGAACAACGACGGCGGCCTAAGGGCCGCCGTCGTCTTCGTCACCGTCGCGGTCGCGCTCAGCCGCAGTCGCGGCCGTCGTCGCCGCAGCCCGGCGGCTCCTCGCAGCCGGCGCCCGTGCTCGGGTCGCACACGATCACCTCGCACACGTCCTCGCCGTCGAGGATGCCGTCGCCGTCGGAGTCGGCGTTGAGCGGATCGGTGCAGCAGTCGGCCGGCGGGGGCGGCGGCATGGGCTCGTCGGGGTCGCCCGGGGGCGCCTCGCCGTCCTCGCCCTCGCCCGGCAGCGCCACGTCGTAGCAGTAGGCCTCGGCGCCATCGAACAGGCCGTCACCGTCGGTGTCGGGGTTGAGCGGGTCGGTGCCGAGCCACTCCTCGTCGGCGTCGAACAGGCCGTCGCCGTCGGAGTCGATCCACGCGTCGCACACGTCTTGGCTGTCGGGGATGCCGTCGCCGTCGCTGTCGGGGTTGAGCGGGTCGGTGCAGCACACGGGGTAGGCCACGTCGGCCTCGCGCGGCGCGCCCTCG
>JADZDP010000081.1 GCA_020850995.1 Deltaproteobacteria bacterium | reverse complement strand
GGGCGACAACGTGCAGATGACCGTCGAGCTCATCACCCCCGTGGCCATGGACGCGCAGCTGCGCTTCGCCATCCGCGAGGGTGGTCGCACCGTCGGCTCGGGCGTCGTCACCGAGATCCTGGAGTGAGCCATGGCCGCCAATAAAATCCGCATTCGCCTCAAGGCCTACGACTATCGACTCCTCGATCTGTCGGCGTCCGAGATCGTCGAGACCGCCAAGCGCACGGGCGCGCAGGTGGCCGGGCCGATCCCGCTGCCGACCAAGATCAACCGCTTCACGGTGCTGCGCGGACCGTTCGTCGACAAGAAGTCGCGCGAGCAGTTCGAGATCCGCACCCACAAGCGTCTCCTCGACATCCTCGACCCGACCCAGCAGACCCTGGACGCGCTCATGAAGCTCGACCTGTCCGCCGGTGTCGACGTCGAGATCAAGAGCTGAACCGGAGACACCCATGGCAAACCACGACGTCATCGATCTCTCCGGGAAGAAGGTCGGCAGCATCGAGCTGCACGATCAGGTCTTCGCGGCGCCGATCAAGAAGTACCTGCTCACCGAGGTAGTGCAGTGGCAGCGCGCCAAGGCGCGCCGCGGCACCCAGTCGGTGAAGACCCGCACGGAAGTGAACGGAACCACCAAGAAGCCCTACGGGCAAAAGCACACCGGCAACGCGCGGCAGGGCGACGAGAAGGCGCCCCACTTCCGCGGCGGCGGTGTGGCCTTCGCGCCCAAGCCGCGCGACTACGAGTATGCGATGCCAAAGGCGAAGCGGCGTGCCGCGCTCGCCTGCGCGCTCACGCTCAAGGTCAAGGAGGGCAACCTCCGCGTGGTCAAGAGCTTCGAGCTGCGCGAGATGAAGACCAAGGCGGTCAAGGGCGCGCTCGACGCGCTCAAGACCGGCTGCACGCTCATCGTCGATGCTGACAACGAGAAGCTCGCGAAGTCCGCGCGCAACCTGGCCGACTCCCGTTACCTCAACGTGAACGGCCTCAACGTGGTCGATCTGCTGCGCTACCCGTCGCTGGTGATGACGGAAGCGGCAGTCCAAACGATCACCCAGCGCCTGTTGGGCGAGTGATCGGAGCCGTCATGAAGAGCCTGTACACCGTCATCAAGAAGCCCATCGTCACCGAGAAGGCCTCGGCCCTGAAGGCAGAGGCCCGCAAGGTGGTGTTCGCGGTCGATCGCCGCGCCAACAAGCTCGACGTCAAGGCCGCCGTCGAGAAGCTGTTCGAGGTCAAGGTCACCGACGTGCAGACCATGGTGTTCCGTGGCAAGCACAAGCGCGTGGGCTCCTCGCAGGGCATGCGCCAGAACTGGAAGAAGGCTGTGGTCACGCTGGCCGAGGGGACGGATCTCGACGTGTTCGGCACCACGCCGACCGGCGAGGTGCCGCCGGTTCCTGGGCCCGAGCAGGGCTGAGCAGGGCTGAGCATCGCGATCGCGCACGAGCGATCGCTGGCTCGTCTGCTGCAACGCACGGGAGGGCGCCACTGTGGCGGCACCCTCCCGTGCGCTTTTTTTGGGGCTGCGAGAGGCGCGTGTTGCCGAGTGTCACTCCCACGGGCGTGGACCTCCTTGCCGAGCGCGCGCCGTCGGCCGAGCGTGCGCCTATGCAAGGCTGTGCACGCGGCACCCCCCGCAGGACCACCGAGTGGGACGACGGGCTCCCCGTCGTGCCTGGCGCGCTCCTCAGCGAGCCCACGCGGCGCGTGCCGCGCCACATCGAGTTGGCACGGGGGCTCGCGCGCCAGGGCCCCGCGGTCGTGGCGCCGCCCGTGCACGGCGCCTACGTGATGCTGGCGCTCATACTCGCCCCGCTCGCACTGTCGGCCCCGCTCTTGTTCGTGGGGATCATCGGCGCGCTCGGCGCCGTGGGGGTGGCGGTCTGCGTCCTTGCGTTCGATCCCGGCATCCCGGTGCGGTTGCGCGTCGCCGTGCTTGGCGTCGGCGTCACCCTGGCGGCGTTTGCGCTCGCGCTCGTCCACGCCATGTTCGCGCGCTTGCCGCGTGACCGAGGCGAAGGCACCAGCGTGGTGGTCACCCGCCAGAGCGAGCCCGCGCTGTTTGCGCTCATCGATCGGTGCGCCAGCGCCTTGGGAACGCGCGCGCCCGACGAGGTGCGCCTCGACGCCGACATCAACGCGAGCGCGCGCTTCGACGGGCGACGCACCACCATGACCTTGGGGCTGCCGCTCATCCTGTCGCTCTCGGTGCGCGAGCTGGCCTGCGTCATCGGCCACGAGCTCCGGCACTTCCAGCAGGGCACGGCGCGCAAGCTGAGCACGGTGGTGACGCGCACGCTGCTGTGGCCGCTGATCGGCAGCGCGAACCTCGTCGAGACCGAGCCCTCGGGTGTCATCACCCTGATCTTGCAGCTCGCGCTGCGCGCCGTGCTGTTCGTGGTCTTCCGTCCGCTGCTGTGGCTTGGGATGATCGCTTGTCGCGCCATGGGCCGCGCGCAGGAGGTGGACGCCGATCGCGCGGGCGCGGCGCTTGGAGGGTCGGACGCGATGAAGTCGTCGCTGGCCCGCCTGAGCCGCCTCGCTGAGGCCGCCGAGCGCGACGGCCTCGATCTCGACGAGATGCGCGCGACGCGCGCGGCCGACGCTCGAGCGGTCGTTGGTCGCTGGAGCCGGCGCCCACCTCAGCGCGACGACGAGCACCCGCCGCCGAAGGCCCGCCTCGGGCTCATCGAGAAGACCGGCACGCCTGGCGTCATCGAGGTCGACGCGGACGCAGAGGAGCTGTTCGCGCACCTTGAGTCCTACGCCGGCCGCATCCTCGCCGGGGTGCGCAGCCGCGCCACGGTGCCCGGCGTGGTACTGGCACGCCGCCTGCCGTGACCTGCGGCCGCGCTCGCGGCGCCAACGGCATTGCAACCGAACGTCTGTTCGATACTAGCCGGGCGTGGCCCGCGCGTGGACATCGTTGGTGATGGCCGTGGCGCTCTCCTCGTGCCCGGCGCCGAGCTCCGCGCCGAGCGACGCAGGCGGGGTCGAGGGTGAGGGCGAGGGCGAGGGGGACGGGGACGGAGGGCCGTGGCGCTCCGCGCTCTACCCGAGCGACTGGACCCCGCGCTTCACCGACGAGCGCGGCCGCTTCCTGCACGACTTCAGCTACGCGGGCTACCTCAACGGCGAGGCGTACCCGGAGACGGTGCCCGGCCCCGTCGTCGACGTGGTCGCGCGCGGCGCCGATCCAACGGGCGCCACCGACAGCAGCGCGGCGGTGCAAGCGATCCTCGACGAGCTCGCCGCCGACGCCGACCCCGCGGGTGGCACCGTGCTCTTTCCGCCGGGCCAGTACCGCTTCGACGGCCTGCTCACCGTGACGACGCCAGGCGTGCTCCTGCAGGGCGCGGGCCCGTCCTCACAGCTCTTCTTCACGGCCAGCGACCTGCACGGCCGCGCGAGCATCAGCTTCCACGGCTCGCCCACGGAGGGGCCCGACCTGCCCCTGGTCGTCGACGGCGAGGCGCGCAGTCACGAGCTGTGGCTCGCGGCCGACGCGCCGCTCGCCGCGGGCGACGACGTGGACGTCGGCATGGTGATCACCGACGCCTTCGTCGACGAGCACGGCATGACGGGCACCTGGCAGGTGGCAAACGGTCAATGGCGCGCCTTCTTTCGTCGCACCGTGATCGCCGTCGAGGATCGCGAGCTCGACGGCGTGACCCGCGCCCGCGTCACCCTCGACGTGCCGCTGCGCTCGGCGCTCCTCGTGCGCGATCAGGCCAGCGTGCGCCGCGTCGAGGGCATGCTCCACGACGTGGGCGTGCTCGATCTTGCGCTCGCCAACGCCATCGACGCGACGGTGGCGAGAAGCCAAGATCGCGCGCACGTGCTCGCCTTCGAGTCGGTGAAGGACGCGTGGGTGGCGCGCACCACGTCCTTCCGACCGCCCACCGCCAGCGACGACGGGCACCTGCAGTCCGGCGGTGTGCTCGTGGCCACCAGCAAGCGCGTCACCATCGACGGCGTCACCCTCGAGAACGCCCAGCACCGGGGCAGCGGTGGCAACGGCTACCTGTTCGAGGTTCTGCGCTCGAGCGAGGTGCTCATCAAGGACAGCGTGGGGAGGAACGGTCGCCACAACTTCATCCAGAACTGGGACTTCAACACCAACGGCTGCGTGTTCCTGCGCGTCGAGAGCGTCGACGGGCGCATGGAGACGGACTTCGGCAGCGTCGTCGGCACCTCGGAGTTCCACCACTCGCTCGCCATGGCGAACCTCATCGACGGCGCCGTCAGCACCGACGGCTGGGGTGCCGTCAACCGTGGCGCCGAGAGCTCCGGTGCTGGCCACAGCGCTACCGAGAACGTCTTTTGGAACCTGCGCGGCGGCTTCGTGCGCTCGCTGCAGTACGGCTGGGGCTATGTCATCGGCACCACCGACACCGAGGTGCTCACCGACGTCGAGGACTTCTGGGGACGCGGGCTCGGCACCGAGCCCGCCGACTTCGTCGAGGGCGCGGGGCAGGGGGCCACGCTCGCGCCGGTGTCGCTCTACGAGGATCAGCGCGCGCGGCGCGTGGGGCGATAGCGCCACCCAAGAAAGCCCTTGGCAAAGCCGCATGGGTATGACACGAGACCACAGCGATCGGCTCACCCCGGTCGCGTCCTCGTCGTGTCGTGCGCGCCGTGAGGCGCTCCGCGGTCGACGAAGAAACAGTTGGGAAGCGCCCCCGGGCGCGCACAGCCGGCCCCCGCGGGCCTTCGTCACGGCCGATACGGCGAGTCGCACCCCAAGCGCCTCGTCACTATGGCCGAAGGGAGTTTGGGGATGGGCATCCGCGTCTACAAGCCGTACTCCAAGGGTCGTCGCGGGATGACCGGGCATGACTTCACCGAGATCACGAAGTCGAAGCCCGAGAAGTCCCTCACCACCGGTGCCGCCAAGAGCGGCGGTCGCGGCAACACCGGCCGCGTCACCGTGCGCTTTCGCGGCGGCGGCCACAAGCGCAAGTACCGCAACGTCGACTTCCTGCGCGACAAGCAGGGTGTGCCGGCCAAGGTCGCGGCCATCGAGTACGATCCCAACCGCACCTCGCGCCTCGCGCTCCTGCACTACCTCGACGGCGAGAAGCGCTACATCCTGGCGCCCGTGGGCCTGAACGTCGGCGACACGGTGGTGACCGCCGCCGACGCCGACATCAAGCCCGGCAACCACCTGCCGCTCAAGAACATCCCCGTGGGCACGCAAATCCACAACATCGAGCTCAAGCCGGGTCACGGCGGGCAGATGGTGAGGAGCGCGGGCTCGTCGGCGCAGCTGATGGCGCGCGAGGGCACCATGGCGCAGGTTCGCCTGCCCTCGGGCGAGACGCGCATGGTGATGGCCGATTGCATGGCCACCATCGGCCAGGTGGGCAACGCCGAGCACGAGCTCATTCAGCTCGGCAAGGCTGGCCGCAAGCGTTGGCTCGGCAAGAAGTCGCACCAGCGCGGCGTGTCGATGAACCCCATCGATCACCCGCACGGTGGCGGCGAAGGCCGCACCTCTGGTGGTCGTCACCCGGTGACGCCGTGGGGCAAGCCCACCAAGGGCCACAAGACCCGGCACAACAAGCGCACCGACAACCTCATCGTGCGTCGTCGCAACGCGAAGGGCTGAGCCATGGCACGTTCCGTCAAGAAGGGTCCGTTCGTCGACCACCACCTGTGGAAGAAGGTGGCGAGCAACGCCGATCGCAAGGTCATCAAGACCTGGTCGCGCCGCTCCACCATCACGCCGGAGTTCATCGGCCACACCTTCGCGGTGCACAACGGCCGCAAGTTCATCCCGGTGTACGTCACCGACAACATGGTCGGCCACAAGCTCGGCGAGTTCGCGCCCACGCGCACCTTCGTCCTGCACCCCGCCGACAAGAAGGCGCCCGCCGCGGCGCCGCCGAAGAAGTGAGGTAGCCCATGACCGCAACGCAGACCAAGGCTGCCACCAAGAAGCCGAAGCGCGAGAAGGCCAAGGCCGACGCGCGCAAGGCCGCCCGCAAGGCGGGTCCGGCCCAGGCCCACGTCAAGAGCGTGCGCATCAGCGCCCGCAAAGTGCGCGTGCTCGCCGACCAGATCCGCGGCAAGTCGGTGGACTTCGCGCTCACCTTCTTGGCGTTCCAGCAGCGCGCCGGCGCGCCAATCCTGAAGAAGGCCATCGACTCGGCGGTGGCCAACGCCGACCAGAAGAAGATGGACCTCGACACGCTGGTGATCGCCGACGTGCAGATCGACAAGGCCGGCATGATGCGCCGGTTCCTCCCGCGTGCGCACGGCCGCGCCACTCCCTTCAAGAAGCAGCTGGCCCACGTGCACGTGCGGCTCGCCGAGAAGAACTGAGGAAAGCACATGGGTCAGAAGACGCATCCGACAGGGTTCCGCCTCGGCGTCATCCGCTCCTGGGACTCGCGCTGGTTCCGTGACAAGGGCTACGCCGAGTGGCTCCACGAGGACATCAAGATCCGCGATTTCATCGTCGACAAGCTCAAGAGCGCGGGCATCTCGCGCGTCGACATCGAGCGCGCCGCGAGCAAGTGCAAGGTCAACGTGCACACCGCTCGCCCTGGCATCGTCATCGGCAAGAAGGGCGCGAGCCTCGAGCAGCTCAAGAAGGATCTGCAGAAGCTCACGCAGTCCGAGGTGTTCCTGAACATCCACGAGGTGCGCAAGGCCGAGACCGACGCGCAGCTGGTGGCCGAGAGCATCGCGCAGCAGCTCGAGCGTCGCGTGGCCTTCCGCCGCGCCATGAAGAAGTCGATCCAGACGGCCACCAAGTTCGGCGCCAAGGGCATCCGTGTCGCCGTCGCCGGTCGTCTGGGCGGCGCCGAGATCGCGCGCCGCGAGTGGTACCGCGAGGGTCGCGTGCCGCTGCACACGCTGCGCGCCGACATCGAGTACGGCTTCGCCGAGGCGCGGACCACCTACGGTGTCATCGGGTGCAAGTGCTGGATCTTCAAGGGCGAGGTGCTGCCGACGGCGGCGCGTCGCGGCAGTACCTGAGAGCAATTCGGTTCTAGAGCAGTTGAGTAGGGAGGTGCGGCCATGATGTCGCCCAAGCGCGTCAAGTTCCGCAAGCAGCAGAAGGGCAACCTCAAGGGCAAGGCCGGGCGCGGCACCACCGTCGCCTTCGGTGACTACGCCCTCATCGCCACGGCGCCCGGTTGGGTCACCGCCCGCCAGATCGAGGCGGCCCGTATCGCCATGACGCGCAAGATCAAGCGCGGCGGGCGCATCTGGATCCGCGTGTACCCCGACAAGCCCTTCACCAAGAAGCCCGCCGAGACCCGCCAGGGCCACGGCAAGGGCAACGTCGAAGGCTGGGTGTGCCCGGTGCAGGCCGGCAAGGTGCTCTACGAGATGGAGGGCGTGACCCGCGAAGAGGCGGTGTCGGCGCTCGCGCTCGCCGATGCCAAGCTGCCCATCAAGACCAAGTTCGTCGATCGCCTCGCAGAGCTGTGACGCAAGGCCGCGACGGGAGCAATCATCATGGCAAAGAAGAACCCATCAGACGTGACGAAGAGCGCTGCCGAGCTCGCCGAGGAAGCGGGCAAGCTCAAAAAAGAGCTCTTCGACATGCACTTCAAGAACACCACCCGCTCGCTCAACGACACCATGAGCATGCGGCGCACGCGTCGGCAGATCGCGCGCTTGCTCACCGCTGCCAACGCCAAGAAGGCGGCGGGCACCTGACCACAACCGGGGTTGACGCTCGCGATCGCGGGTGCGACCTCTCTGATCTGGATTCGAGACACGCATGACCGACACGAAGCAGGACGAGGCAGGACGAGGAACGGGGCGCACGCTCCGCGGTGTCGTCAGGTCCGACAAGATGGCGAAGACGATCTCCGTCGAGGTGGTTCGCACCGTTCGCCACGCCAAGTACAACAAGTTCATCAAGAAGCGCGCGCGCTACTACGCCCATGACGAAAACGGTCAGGCTCATGTCGGCGACACCGTCGACATCGTCGAGTGCCGTCCCATGTCGAAGCTGAAGCGCTGGCGCCTCGCGAACATCGCGGAGAAGGCTTCTATCTAGCTCGTACGCTCCCCTCGGAGACCCTGGCCCGCCCTGTCCTCGCTGCTGCGACCAGGGCCTCGAGTCCGAGGCAGAAGATCAACGCAAGCACGACGGCCGACAGGCCACGCCCGTCGTTCTGGCTCCCGCCCGCGGGGAGACGACGGGACCGAGGGATTTGTCATGATTCAAACGCAGTCCGTCCTCGATGTCGCAGACAACAGCGGTGCCCGCCGCGTCATGTGCATCAAGGTGCTCGGCGGCTCCAAGCGTCGCTATGCCTCCATCGGCGACGTCATCGTCGCCTGTGTCAAAGAGGCTGGCCCGAACTCCAAGGTGAAGAAGGGCGAGGTTGTCCGCTGCGTCGTGGTGCGCACCGCCAAAGAGATCGCGCGCCCCGACGGCAGCTACATCCGCTTCGACGCCAACGGCGCGGTGCTCATCAACAAGGACAACGAGCCCATCGGCACGCGCATCTTCGGGCCCGTCGCCCGCGAGTTGCGCGCGAAGAAGTTCATGAAGATCGTCTCCCTCGCCCCCGAGGTTCTCTGATGAAGACCAAGATCAAGACCGGCGACCTGGTGAAGGTCATCTCCGGCGGCAAGGACATCAAGGGCAAGACCGGCAAGGTGCTCGAGGTGCTGCGTGACGGCGACGCCTGGCGCGTGCGTGTCGAGGGCCTGCGCATGGTCAAGAAGCACATCAAGCCGCAGCGCAACCCCAAGCACCCCGAGGGTGGCATCATCGAGGGCGCGGGCTCGATCCCGATCTCGAACGTCATGCTCATGTCGGAGAAGCTGAGCCGCCCGGTGCGTACCGGCGCGTCGTTCACCTCCGATGGCAAGAAGCAGCGCGTGGCGCGCGGCAAGAACCTCAAGGCTGAGCAGGTCTAGGAGCACGCTATGGCGACAAAGAAGGACGAAGGTAGCGCCGACGCGCCGAAGGCAGCCAAGGGTGGCGGCGACGCAGCGCCCAAGGCGGAGAAGGCCGACAAGCCGAAAGGCGAGGGCAAGAGGAAGAAGGGCGGCGCGGAGGTCGCCTTCCAGGTCGCCACCGCCGAGGACCTGAAGGCCCCGAAGAAGGAGCCGCGCCTGCGCACCTTCTACAAGAAGGAGGTCGCGCCCAACCTGCAAAAGGAGTTCAAGCTCCCAAACCCCATGCAGGTACCGCGGCTCAAGAAGATCGTGCTCAACATGGGCCTCGGCGAGGCCGTGCGCGATCCCAAGATCCTCGAGAGCGCGGTGGTCGAGCTCGCCAAGATCACCGGCCAGAAGCCGGTGCTCACCAAGGCGAAGAAGTCCATCGCCACCTACAAGCTGCGCGAGGGTATGCCCATCGGCTGCACCGTGACGCTGCGCCGCGAGCGCATGTGGGAGTTCCTCGATCGCCTGGTCAACATCGCGCTGCCGCGCGTGCGCGACTTCCGCGGCGTGCCGGCGAAGATGGACGGGCGGGGCAACTACTCGCTCGGCCTCAAAGAACAGATCATCTTCACGGAGATCGACTACGACCGCGTCGACAAGCTGCGCGGCATGAACATCACCTTCGTGACCACCGCCCCGAACGACGAGCAGTGCAAGGCCTTGCTCGCGAACCTCGGCATGCCCTTTAGGAAGTGAACGGAAGACCCATGACCGATCCTATCGCCGACTTCCTGACCCGCCTCCGCAACGGCCTGATGGCCCGCCACAAGACCGTGGTGGCTCCCTCGTCGAAGCTGAAGCATCGCATCGCCCAGATCCTCCAGGACGAGGGCTACGTATCTGACGTGCGCGTGGAGCAGCAAAGCGGCCGCCCCATGCTGTCGATGACGCTCAGGTACGACGAACAGAACAGCCCCATGCTCGACGGCATCGAGCGCGTGTCGCGCCCGGGCTTGCGCCGCTACACCGGCGTCGAGGACATCGCCAAGGTGCGCAATGGCATCGGCATGGCGATCCTCTCGACGTCGAAGGGCATCATGACCGACCGCCAGGCGCGCATCGATCGCGTCGGTGGCGAGGTCCTCTGCAACGTCTGGTAGTCGCTGGCTTCATCGCGCACGTTTCGCTCTGGGAGCACCCCATGTCCCGCATCGGCAGAAAGCCCATCGCCATCCCCAAGGCCGTCAAGGTCGCCGTGCAGAACGGCGAAGTGAAGGTCGAGGGCCCCAAGGGCAAGCTCAGCTTGCGCCCTCACACCGCCATGAGCGTCAAGATCGAGGGCGGCAACATCGTGGTCGGTCGCCCCGACGACGAGCGTGGCTCGCGCTCGCTCCACGGCCTGACGCGCACGCTGATCGTCAACATGATCAACGGCGTCGAGAAGGGCTACACCAAGGAGCTCGACGTCAACGGCGTCGGTTACCGCGCCGAGGTGAAGGGCAAGGAGCTGCACCTGACCCTCGGGTTTTCGCACCCGGTGGTCTACAAGCTGCCCGAGGGTGTCACTGCCCAGGTCACCGACGAGAAGCGCACGCACATCGTGCTGAGCGCCGCCAACAAGGAGCTGCTCGGGGCCACCGCGGCGAAGATCCGCTCGTTCCGGCCGGTCAACAAGGACCCCTACGGCTTGAAGGGCGTCAAGTATTCGATCGAGCGTCCGCGTCAGAAGGAAGGCAAGTCCGGCGCCAAGTGACGTCGTCGTCGCCATCAGGAGAATCATCATGCGGAAGACCAACCTCGGCGCCCTGCGCAAGAACAACCCCAAGGAAGCGACGCGCGTCAAGCGCAAGATCGGCATCCGCAAGCGGATGTCGGGCGATGCCGGCGCGCCGCGTCTGACGGTGTTCCGTTCGGCGCGTCACATCTACGCGCAGCTCGTCGACGACGCCACTGGCACCACGCTGGTGCAGGCCTGCACGCTCGACAAAGATCTGCGCGCCGGTATCAAGGGCAAGAAGAAGACCGACGCCGCCAAGGTCATCGGCAAGGCCGTGGCCGAGCGTGCCAAGGCCAAGGGCATCACCACCGCCGTGTTCGATCGCAACGGCTTCCGCTATCACGGCCGTATCGCCGCCGTCGCCGACGGCGCACGCGAGGCCGGGCTGAAGGTTTAGGCATCGTCACCCAGGATCTCGTCGCCCTTTCATCGTTTGGTTCGTTCGTCCGGAGCACCCATGGCCGATCACCGCATCAACTCTGAGAACCTCGGCGAGCTCACTGAGCGCGTCATCCACATCAACCGCGTCGCGAAGGTGGTGAAGGGCGGCAAGCGCTTCTCGTTCGCCGCCCTCGTGGTGGTGGGCGACGGCGAGGGTCACGTCGGCGTGGGCCTCGGCAAGGCCAACGAGGTACCCGAGGCCATCCGCAAGGGTACTGACCAGGCGAAGAAGAAGATGTTCGCGGTGTCGCTGCGCGGCACCACCATCCCCCACGAGGTCAAGGGCCGCTTCGGCTCCGGCATCGTGGTGCTGCGCCCCGCCAGCGACGGTACCGGCGTCATCGCCGGCGGCACCGTGCGGCAGATCCTCGAGGCCGCGGGCATCCACAACATCCTGTCGAAGTCGCTCGGCTCGTCGAACCCGCACAACGTGGTGCGCGCCACCGTCGACGGGCTCAAGCAACTGCGCGGCGCCGAAGAGCACGCGTGCCGTCGCGGTGTCGCTGTGCAGCCCGCCGAGGCCACCCAGGCCGCTGGCACCGCCTGATATTTCCCCTTCCTCATTTCCGGGGAGCTGATTTATGTCGACCGTCATCAAGATCACCCAGCGTCGCGGCCTCTCGCACAAGCCGGAGGCGCAGCGCCTCATCGTCAAGGGCCTCGGGCTGCGCCGCATTGGGCACACCGTTACCTTGCGCGACACCCCCGCGATCCGCGGCATGGTGGAGAAGGTGCAACACCTCGTCGACATCGAGGTCGTCAAGGGCAGCGCGCCGCTGTTCGGCTTGCGTCACATCAACGCCGATGGCACTGCAAAGAAGAAGGGCTGAGCCATGACCCAGGGACTGCACAACCTCGTCGCACCCGCAGGCGCTCGCCAGGCCAAGAAGCGCCTCGGCCGCGGCCGCGGCTCCGGCCTCGGCAAGACCTCTGGTCGCGGCCACAAGGGCCAGAAGAAGACCAAGAGCGGCAACGTTCGCGTGGGCTTCGAGGGCGGCCAGCTACCGCTGGCGCGGCGCCTGCCCAAGGTCGGCTTCAAGAACTTCGACTTCAAGGTCAGCTACGCGCCGATCAACCTTGGCCGCCTGGGGGAGCGCTTCCCCGCCGGCGCCACCGTCGATCCCGCCGCGCTAGTGGCCGCTGGTCTGATCAACCCGAAGGATCAGGTCAAGGTGCTGGCCGCCGGTGAGCTCAAGCACAAGCTGGCGCTCAAGGTGCACGCCATCTCGGCCGCGGCGCGCCAGAAGCTCGAGGCCCTCGGTGGCACCGTCGAGCTCCTCGCCAAACCCGCGGTCAAACCGACAGCCAAGGCGGCTGCAGGCAAGGCGGGTTGACGCCCTCGAGGTCCGCGCCTAGGCCTGTGACATCGACACCGTCGCCGACCACGTCGGGGACAACGTAGGAGCCGACTGTGGCTGCTGGCCTCGTCAACATGTTCCGCATCCCGGAGCTGCGCAAGCGCATCATCTACACGCTGGCGCTCCTGGCGGTGTACCGGATCGGCATCTTCGTCAGCACTCCCGGCGTCGACCGCGGGATCATGTCCGACTACCTGAAGTCGCAGTCCGGCGGTGGCGGCTTCCTTGGGCTGTTCAACTTCTTCTCGGGCGGCGCGCTCGAGCAGCTCAGCGTGTTCGCGCTCGGCATCATGCCGTACGTGACCTCGTCGATCATCATGCAGCTCATGACCGTGGTGGTGCCCTCGCTCGAGCGCCTGCAGAAGGAAGGCGAGCAGGGGCGCCGCAAGATCAACCAGTACACGCGCTACGGCACCATGCTCGTGGCGGTTGTGCAGGGCGTGATGCTCGCGAACTGGCTCAAGGGCATCAACCAGAACGGTCAGAGCGTGGTCAGCGCCGACTGGGGTGCGGCCTGGAACGGCTACGCCTTCGTCGCCATGACCATCGTCACGCTCACCACCGGCACCGCCTTCATCATGTGGCTCGGCGAGCGCATCCAGGAGAAGGGCATCGGCAACGGCACCTCGATGATCATCTTCGCCGGCATCGTGGCCGGCCTGCCGAGCGCCATTTATCAGACCGTGCTCGGCGTGCGCGAGGGCACCTTCCAGCCCATGGAGATGGTGGTCCTGCTCGGCGTCGTCGTCGCCGTCATCGGCGCCATCGTGTTCATGGAGCGTGGCCAGCGCCGCATCCCCGTGCAGTACGCCAAGCGCATCGTGGGCAACAAGCAGTACGGGGGCCAGGCCACGCACCTGCCGCTCAAGGTCAACACCTCGGGCGTCATCCCGCCCATCTTCGCGTCGTCGCTCTTGATGTTCCCCGTCACCCTCGCCTCGTTCGTCGAAGCCGAGTGGATGCAGTCGGTGCAGACGGCCATGCAGCCCGGCACCTGGCAGTACATGACCCTGTACGTGCTCTTGATGATCTTCTTTGCGTTCTTCTACACCTCCATGGTGTTCAACCCCGTCGACGTCGCCGACAACCTCAAGAAGTTTGGCGGCTTCGTGCCCGGCGTGCGTCCGGGGCGCGAGACCGCCGAGTACATCGACGCGGTGCTGACCCGTATCACCTTCGCGGGCGCGCTCTACCTGTCGGCGGTGTGCGTGCTGCCCACCATCATCCAGATGACCGTGTCGAACCAGGTGCCCTTCTACTTCGGCGGTACCGGCCTGCTCATCGTCGTCGGCGTCGCGCTCGACACGGCGCAGCAGATCGAAGGCCACCTGATCACGCGGCACTACGACGGCTTCGCGGGGCCATCTGGGCCGCGCATCCGTGGTCGCGCGCGCACCGGTTCGGCGCCCGAGTCAGCACCGTCGGCGGCCTAGGCGCCGGCGGGGATAAGGGGAGCGACCATGCGAATCATCCTGTTCGGAGCGCCCGGGGCGGGCAAGGGCACACAGGCCAAGCGCCTCGAGACCGCGCTCGGCATCCCGCAGCTCTCCACCGGCGACATGCTGCGCGCCCACGTGCGCAACGGCACCGACCTTGGCCGCGAGGTCGACGCCATCATGAGGGCGGGGCACCTGGTCTCCGACGACATCGTCATCCGCATGATCGCCGAGCGCATCGCCGCGCCCGACTGCACCGGGGGGTTCCTGCTCGACGGGTTCCCGCGCACCGTGCCGCAGGGTGAGGCGCTCGATCGCATGCTGGCCGAACGCGGGCTCGTCATCGACGCCGTGGTTGGGCTCGACGTACCCGACGAGGTGGTGCGCGATCGCATCGTGCAGCGCCGAAGTTGCCCCAAGTGCGGCGCCGTCTATCACCTGAGCAAGCTCCCGCCCAAGGTGGCTGACACCTGCGATCGCTGTGGCACCAAGGGGCTCGAACAGCGCAGCGACGACACCCTCGAGAAGGTCAACGCGCGCCTCGAGAAGTTCCACAAAGAGACGGCCCCGCTGGTGCAGCTCTACGGACCGCGCGGGCTGGTCAAGACCGTCGATGGCATGTCCCCGCCCGACGAGGTGTTCGAGAGCGCGCTGCGCATGCTGGGCGTGGCCAAGCTTGCCAAGCGCCCGGCGCTCGCTCGCCCTTCGGCGCGCACCGCGTCGCCTCGTACACCAACAGCTCGCAAGCCCGCGCCGCGCACGGCGGTGCGCGCCCCCGCCGGGAAGCCAGCGCGGACGGTCAAGGCGCGCGCCGCGGCCGCCAAGAAGGCGACCAAGACCAAGAAGGCAACCAAGGCCAAGAAGGCGACCAAGACCAAGAAGGCGACCAAGACCAAGAAGGCGACCAAGACCAAGAAGGCGACCAAGGCCAAGAAGGCGGCCGCCTCGAGGAAGCCTCGATCCGCGGCTGGCAAGCAGAAGCCCGCGCGTCGTCGGTGACGACGAACGATCGCCCTTGCCAGGCCTGCTTTTGGCTGCTACGGCAACGGGGCCGTTGTGGCAGGTCGTCGAGAGACGACAGGAGAAGCGAACCATGAAGGTCCGCGCGTCGGTGAAGCCAATCTGTGTCAAGTGCAAGGTCGTTCGCCGGCGCGGCGTGGTCCGCGTGATCTGCGAGGACCCGCGCCACAAGCAGCGGCAGGGCTGAGCGGCATCGCTTGGCAGCGGTTCGAGCGCGCGGAGAGAAACCCGCGCGTCGCGCGATGAGATCGGCCCCCGCGTCAGCGGCCCAGCCGGTGGAGCGCACCAAGAAAGCCCCGCGGACCTCGTGTCGGCGGGGTGGTGCGTTCCTTTCATCGCCATGAAATCTCTTCCCGGGCCGAGGCCCGGGCGGCGCGCGTCGCGTCGTGTAGCTCTTCGGTCCGGTCTTTGGAGGATGAACGTGGCTCGCATCGCAGGTGTCGACCTTCCCCGAAACAAGAAGATGGGCATCGCCCTGACCTACCTGTACGGCATCGGTCCCGTGACCTCGTTGCGGGTGTTGTCGAAGGCGAACATCAGCCCCGACAAGCGCACCGACGACCTCGGCGAAGACGAGGTCGCCCGCATCCGCGACGTGCTCGAGTCGGCGTACAAGGTCGAGGGCGACTTGCGCCGCGAGGTGGCGCTCAACATCAAGCGCCTGATGGACCTCGGCTGCTACCGGGGCCTGCGCCACCGCAAGGGTCTGCCTGCCCGCGGCCAGCGCACGCACACCAACGCGCGCACCCGCAAGGGTCCCCGCAAGGCCGTCGCCCGCAAGGCCGCAGCGCCCACCAAGTAGCGCGCTCTACCACCCCTCGCTTTCCACTCAGCCCTTTCTCTCTGCTTGCAGGTGAACTGACATGGCCTCCCCCAAAGGCAAGAAGCGCGTCAAAAAGAACGTCGCCATCGGCATCGCGCACGTGTTCGCGTCGTTCAACAACACCATCATCACCATCACCGATCAGCAGGGCGGTGCGCTGTCGTGGTCGACGTGCGGCGCGCGCGGCTTCAAGGGCTCGCGCAAGTCCACGCCCTTCGCGGCGCAGGTCGCAGCCGAAGACGCATGCCGCAAGGCGATGGATCATGGCCTCAAGGCCGTCGAGGTGCGGGTCAAGGGACCTGGCTCCGGTCGCGAGAGCGCGCTGCGCGCCATCGCCAACTCGGGCCTGCGCGTGACCATGATCCGCGATGTCACGCCGGTGCCACACAATGGCTGCCGGCCGCCCAAGCGCCGTCGCGTCTGAGCCGTACTTCTCGGAGGGTCTGTCGCCAGACCCTCCCCCGCGCAGGCAGCGCCTGACGCGGGTCCCCCTCCCGAGAGCCTCGCTCCGCTCGTCGATTCCCTCGTGTCCCGCTGGTGCTCGTCGTCATCCCGATGCCGTGTCCCGATGGGGCTCTGAAAGAGAAAGACCATGAACAACTACTTCGCGAAGAACTGGCGTGATCTGATCCGGCCGAAGAACCTCGTCGTCGACCGCGACTCGCTCTCGGCCACCTACGGCAAGTTCGTCGCAGAGCCCCTCGAGCGCGGCTATGGCGTCACCCTGGGCAACGGCCTGCGGCGCATCCTGCTCTCCTCGCTGCAGGGCGCGGCCTTCACGGCGGTCAAGATCGACGGCGCGCAGCACGAGTTCATGGCGCTGCCCGACATCAAGGAAGACGTCACCGACATCATCCTCAACCTCAAGGAAGTGCACCTGAAGATGCACTCCGGCGACACCAAGACCCTGCGCATCGAGGTGCAGGGCCCGAAAGAGATCAAGGCCGGCGACATCGCGCACGACGAGAGCATCGTGGTGCTCAACCCCGAGCAGCACATCTGCACGGTGGCCGAGGGCGGCACCTTCAAGGCCGATCTCACCGTCAAGCGCGGTCGCGGCTACGTGCCCGCCACGCAGTTCCGCCAAGAGGGCCAATCCGTCGGTACCATCCCGATGGACGCGCTGTTCTCGCCGGTGGTGCGCGTCAACTACAACGTCACCCACGCCCGCGTGGGTCAGCAGACCGACTACGACAAGCTCACCGTCGACGTGTGGACCAACGGCGCCGTGTCGCCCGAGGACGCCGTGGGCATCTCGGCCAAGGTGCTCAAGGAGCAGGTCTCGATCTTCATCAACTTCTCCGAGGAGATCGAGCCCGACCTGCCGGAGCCCGAGATCAAGGAGGAGCGCGTCAACGAGAACCTCCTCAAGACCGTCGACGAGCTCGAGCTGTCGGTGCGCTCGTTCAACTGCCTGCAGAACGCCAACATCAAGTACATCGGCGATCTGGTGCAGAAGACCGAGAGCGAGATGCTCAAGACCAAGAACTTTGGTCGCAAGTCGCTCAAGGAGATCAAGGAGATCCTGCAGGAGATGGGCCTGTCGCTCGGCATGAAGCTCGAGAACTGGCCCCCCAAGCAGGGTTTGCCGAAGCCCACCATCATCTCGGGTCCCGTGCCCTCGCGCGAGCCCATGATGGACGACGAGGGCGACGACGACGCGGGCGACGAGGACAACGCCTGAGCTTCGCGCCGGGAGGCGCCATTTGCGGGGCCACCGCCCCGCCCGATTCTGGAGTGAGTCATGCGTCATCGCAATCATGGTCGAAAATTCAGCCGCACCTCGGCCCATCGCATCGCCCTGTTTCGCAACATGGCGACCGCGCTGTTCCGTCACGAGCGCATCGAGACCACCGACCCGAAGGCCAAGGAGCTGCGCATCTTCGCCGAGCGGCTGATCACCCTGGCCAAGGCCGGTGACCTGCACGCTCGTCGACAGGCGCACCGCGACATCCGCGACCAGGACGTGCTGCACAAGCTGTTCGCGGAGATCGGCCCGCGCTTCAAGGCCAGGAACGGCGGCTACACGCGCATCACCAAGTCGCGCATCCGGCGCGGCGACAACGCGCCCATCTCGATCCTCGAGCTCGTGGGCAGCGAGGTGCCGCTGAAGGGCGGCGAGTCGTCCTCGGCCGATTGACGGCGACGGGCTCGAGCTCGTCGTGGTCCGCCATCGGGCGCACCGTGGCCTTTGGGCTCATGGTGCGCCCGTATTTTTTTGCGCGGGACCTCGTGGTCACCTCGCCAGACCCCGCCGTGCGCGCGGCGCTTGCGGCCCTGCGGCGCGCGCCGATGCCCGCAGAGCGCTTCGAGAGCGTCCTGGCGGCCCGGCAGGCCTCGCTGCCGCCGGAGGCGCGCATCTGGGGCGAGACCCCCCTCAGCGTGGCGTACCGGCTGCTGCGCGAGGCCGGCGTGGGGCCCCTGTCCACCGTCGTGGACCTGGGGGCCGGACGCGGGGCTGTCCTGCTCGCCGCGCGCGCGCTCGGGGCCACGGCGCGCGGCTGCGAGCTCGACCCGGCGCGCGCCCGGGCCATCGCGGGGCCGCTGGCCGCAAGCGGGGTCGCCCTCGACGTCGCCGACGCGCGGACGTGGGAGCTCGGCGCGGCCACCCACGCGTGGCTCTCGTGGGTGACGTGGCCTCCCTCGATGCGCGCTGAGCTGTCCGCGCGGCTGGCCCTGTTGCCCGCCGGCACGCGCGTGCTGGCCCTCACCTGGGCGCCTGCCGGCCCCTTCCGCATCCTCGACGAGCGCCGACGGCTGCTGCCGTGGGGGTGGGTCGACGTGATCGTGGCGGAGCGTGAGGGGGCCGCCGATCGACCGTCGTCGTCGTCGCGGTAGCCGCTGCCGGTGCTACCGCGCCAGCAGCTCCCGCATCTGGCGCTGGATGAAGCCCGCCGCCCGCCGCGGGTCGAGGCGGCAGAGCGCGTCCATGAGCTTGGCGTCGGAGCCCACCAGCACGCGGTAAGCGTCGGCCTCCACGCCGTCGAGGATGATCTCGACGGCGCGGTCCGCCGGCGTCATCTTGATGGAGCTCTTCTTCGCATCGTCGGCGCTCATGCTCATGGTCACGCCGGAGTTGGCCGCGATGTTGGTGGCGATGGCGCCCGGGAACACCACGGTCACGCGCACCGGGGTGTCGACGAGCTCCGAGTGCAGCGCCTCGGTCAGGAGCTTCACGGCGGCCTTGCTCGCGCCGTACAGGCTCTGGCCCGGCACCGGCAGGAAGCCTCCCATGCTCGAGATGTTGACGATGTGCGCAATCGGGCGATCCAGCAGGCGCGGCAGGAACGCGCGCACCATCGTGAGCGTGCCCCAGAAGTTCACCGCCATGACGCGCTCGATGGCCGCCCACTCGAGGTCCTTGAAGCGCACGAAGGGTTGGATGATGCCCGCGTTGTTGATGATCCCGTCGACGCGCCCGAAGCGCTCGATGACCTGCGCGGGCAAGGCCTCGACCGCGGCGCGCTCGGCGACGTTGACGACGAAGGAAGCGAAGCGCTCGCCCGCAGAAGCCTTGGCGGCCGTCTCCTGCAGAGCGGCGGGGTTGACGTCGATGCCGGCGACGTTGGCGCCGCGCTTCAGCAGCTGCAGCGCCAGCTCGCGGCCCATGCCGCTGCCGGCACCCGTGACCACCACGACCTTGTCTTGCAGCTTCATGGACCGACCTCGACGTGGAGCAAAGCAGGTGGCGTGCCAGCGTCGGGTGCCGGGTAGGGGCCGTCGCGCGCCCCACTGCCCTTGGAGGCGCCCTCTGGGCGCCCCACGATGGGCGGCTGCGCACGGTGGCTGGAGCTTCCCGCGCTACTGAGTGTCAGCCGCCTTGGCGGCCTCGTTGAGGCCCGCGGCGGCCTTGTCGGAGGCCTTGTCGAGCCGCTCCTTGGCCATGTCGATTTGCTCCTTGGGCGCGTGACCAACGTCTTCCGGCTTGGGGCAGCCGATCGACGCGAGCGCGAGGGCAGCGACGAAGGTGGTCACGAGGGCGCGAACAGCGGCGCGGTTCATGGGGGTGCCTCCGCGGCCAGCATGACACGCGCGCGCCGGGGCAGGGTAGTGTGCCCCATGGCCTACACCAGCGTGCAGAAGATCCGCTTCGACGACGTCGACGGCGCCGGCATCGTCTACTACCCGCGCTTCTTCCACCTGTGCCACGCGGCCATGGAGGACTTCTTCGACGACGCGGCGCCCTTCTCGTACCCGCACATGATCAACACCATGCGCTTGGGCTTGCCCAGCGTGCACATCGAGGCCGACTTCACGGCGCCGCTCATGTACGGCGACGTCGTGGTGGTGACCTTGGCTATCGTGCACATCGGCAGCGCGTCGGTGCGCATGCGCTACCAGATCCGGCGCAAGCGCGACGCGGCGCTGTCCATGACCACCACCATCACCAACGTGATGATGGACCTCGACAAGAAGCAGTCGCTGCCCATCCCCGACGAGCTGCGCCGCGTGTTCGAGAGCTACCTCGGGGACGGCGAGAGCTCTGGCAAGCCCGGTTGACGGGTCCCGGGTAGCCTTGCGATCACGCGCCGTCGCGGCCGCGCGCACCTGCGCGGCGACGGAGGAACCCATGCCGGTCAGCTTCGATCTCTCGCCTGAACAAAAGGAGCTGCAGAAGCTCGCCAACGACTTCGCCCGCGACGTGATCCGTCCTGCCGCCGGCCACCACGACGAGACCGGCGAGTGGCCCGACGCCATCATGAAGAAGGCCTGGGAGCTCGGGCTGATGAACGCCCACATCCCCGAGAGCTGCGGCGGCATGGGGCTTGGCACCTTCGATGGCTGCCTCATCGACGAGGAGCTCGGCTGGGGCTGCACGGGCATCGCCACCGCCATGACGGCCAACACGCTGGCGCAGGTGCCGGTCATCGTCGCGGGCAGCGAGGCACAGAAGAAGACGTGGCTCTCGCCCTTCGTCGAGGCGCCGCTGCTCTGCTCCTACGCCGTCACCGAGCCAAACGCCGGCTCCGACGTCGCTGCGGTCAAGACCACGGCCATCAAGAAGGGCGACAAGTACGTCCTGAACGGCCAGAAGATGTGGATCACGGGCGCCGGCAAGGCGTCGTGGTTCTTCGTGCTGGCCAAGACCGACCCGAACGGCGGTCACAAGGGCATGAGCGGCTTCATGGTCGACGCCAAGAGCGCGGGCATCACCATCGGCAAGAAAGAGAACAACATGGGGCAGCGGGCCAGCGACACCCGCGGCATCACCTTCGAGGACGTGGCCGTGCCCGCCGACAACCTGCTCGGCGGCGAGGGCGAGGGCTTCAAGATCGCCATGAAGGCCTTCGATCACACGCGCCCCCTGGTGGCCGCCGCCGCCGTGGGCTTGGCGCGCGCCGCCACCGAGCACGCCCTCGCGTATGCGCGCGAGCGCAAGACCTTCGGCAAGGCCATCGTCGAGCACCAGGGCATCGCCTTCATGCTCGCCGACATGGCCGCCAGCGTCGAGGCGGCGCGGCTGCTGGTGTGGCGCGCCGGTTGGGAGATCGATCAAGGTCGGCGCAACACCATCTACGCCGCCATGGCCAAGAAGTGCGGTGCAGACTGGGCCATGCAGGTGGCCACCGACGCGGTACAGGTGTTTGGCGGCAACGGATTCAACCGCGAGTACCCGGTGGAGAAGCTCATGCGCGACGCCAAGGTCATGCAGATCTACGAGGGCACCTCGCAGATCCAGCGCATGATCATCGCGCGCGAGATGATGGGGGCGCGCTGATCGCAGCCTGGCGAGCGCAGGGAGACGGCCTCACACCCTGAGGCGGTAGCCCACCCCCGGCTCGGTGATGAGCACCACGGGCTGCGCGGGATCGGCCTCGAGCTTCTTGCGGAGCTCTGCCATCTGGACGCGGACGTAGTGGGGATGGGTGACGGCGCCCGGTCCCCACACCTCCTTGAGGATCTGCCCGTGCGTCAGCACCTTGCCGGCGTTTCGCGCCAGGAGCGCCAGCACGTTGTACTCGGTGGGCTTGAGGTGGACCTCCACGCCGCTCCGCGTGACCACGCGCTTCTCGAGGTCGATGCACAGCTCACCGGCCTCCACCGTCATGGAGGCGCTCGTCGCCGAGAGCACCACGCGCCGTAGGGCCGATCGGATGCGCGCGAGCAGCTCGCCGGTGCCGAAGGGCTTGGTCAGGTAGTCGTCGGCACCGGCGTCGAGGGCCTGGATCTTGTCCTCTTCCCGGCCGCGCGCGCTCAGCACGATGACCGGCGCCGTGCACCAGGTGCGCAGCGATCGGGTGACCTCGATGCCGTCAGCGTCGGGGAGCCCCAGGTCGAGAAGGATGAGCGCGGGGTTGTGACTGCGGGCCAGCGTCGCGCCCTCCGCCGCCGTCACCGCCTCCACCACGCGGAACTCAGCCGCGCACAGCGCCGTCCTCAAGAAGAGGCGCACCTGCGGGTCATCCTCGACCACGAGGACCGTGCCGGCACTCATGCGCCACCTGGGGGCGTCGGTGGCAGCGGCAGCGTGATCACGAGGCGCGCGCCACGGGGCGCTGGGGAGGCGACGATGTTGCCACCGTGGGCCACCACCACGCTCTTGCAGATGGCGAGGCCGAGGCCCAGGCCACCACCTTGTGCGCCCGGACCGCGGACCAGCTTCTGAAAGACGTCCACGCCCGCGGGCAGCCCCGGCCCGTCGTCAGCGACCGCGAGCTCCACGCCCGCGCCCAGCCGGCGGGCGCTGACAGTCACGGTGGTCGCGGCGGGCGTGTGTCGCGCGGCGTTGTCGAGGAGGTTCACCAGCACCTGTTCGAAGAGGACGGGATCCACGTGCAGCAGCGGCAGGTCCGCCGCGAGCTCGGTGCGGAGCTCGCGCGGCGAGAGCTGTGCGCGCATGCGCTCGATGGCCGAGCCCACGATCTCCTCGGCCGGGATCCACTCTTTGCGCAGCGCGAGCGCGCCCGCCTCGACGCGGGTCATGTCCAGAAGCTCGCCCACCAGCCGCTCGAGGTGAAAGGCCTGGCCCGCGATGGAGTCGAGCAGCGCGCGTCGATCGGCGTCTGGCAGCGGCGCGTTGTCTTGCTGCAAGGCGGTCGCGGCGCCAGCGATGGCCGCCAGCGGCGTCCGCAGATCGTGCGACACCGCGCTCAGGAGTGCGCCACGAACCTCGTCGGTGCGGCGCCGCAGCTCCGCATCGAAGCGCTGCTGCCGCAGGCGGGTCGCCACGCCGCTCACGAAGACGCCGACCGCGAACATCATGCCGAAGGTGAGCAGGTGGCGCGAGCTCTCGACGGTGAAGGTGTGAAAGGGCGGCACGAAGAACCAGTCGAAGGCCGCGACGGACAGGGCCGCCGCCACGATGGCCGGCTCGAGACCGTAGAGCGCCGCGGTCGCAGTGATGGCCAAGAGGTACATGAGGACGATGTCGGCCTCGGCAAGCCGGTCCAGGCTCAGGAAGCCAGCGATGGCGGTGGTCAACGCCACCAGCAGCGCCGCCAAGACGTGACGCCCGGCGCGCCGCAGCCAGGAATCGTGCACGAGCGGGGGTCGGACCTGGTCCACGGCACGCTCGCACTCATCGCGGACCCGGTGTGCGGGGATGGTCGCTCCCGGCAGCGCGTCGGTCGAGGCCCTGGCCCACGCGCTCCAGAAGCACCGCGAACGACGCGTAGAAGACCACGGCGCAGAGGATGGTCGCAAGCCCGTCGGACATCGCAGCCTCCTCCAGATCCGTAGCCGCCCGGACATCAAAGAAGGGTCCAAGGGCGCATCAACGAAAGATCAAAGTCGACGCGCGCTCGGCGACACACTCTGGGCCTGGCAGCGGCGCGGCCCTACCTTGATCGCGATGCACACCGCCACCACGCCGGTCGTCGAGGGGTCGCGCGCCCACGCAGCGCCGCGGAAGATGACGGCGCTCGTGCTCGGCGCGCTCGGCATCGTGTTCGGCGACATCGGCACGAGCCCGCTCTACGCGCTGCGTGAGAGCCTGCTGCACACCACCGCCGGCGGCAGGGCGCTCGAGGAGCGCGACGTCTTGCAGGCGCTCAGCCTGGTCTTCTGGGCCTTGATGGTGGTCATCAGCGCCAAGTACCTGCTGTTCATCACGCGCGCCGACAACAAGGGGGAGGGCGGGCTGTTCGCGCTCTTGGCGCTCGTGCCAGAGCGCTTGCGGCACGGGCCCAAGCGGCAGCTCGGGATCGTGGCCGTGCTGGTGGTGATCGGGTCGTCGCTCCTCTACGGCGACGGCGCCATCACCCCCGCCATCTCGGTGCTCTCCGCGGTGGAAGGCATCGCCGTCGCCAAGCCGGAGCTCGCTCGCTTCATCGTGCCGCTCACGGTGATCATCCTCCTCGGGCTCTTCATGATCCAAAAGCGCGGCACCGGCTCGCTCGGGATCCTGTTTGGGCCCGTCTGCCTCCTGTGGTTCGTCGCCATCGGCGCCATCGGGGCCTTTCACATCGCCAAGTACCCCGGGGTTGTGAGCGCCGTGTCGCCCCACCACGCAGTGAGCTACTTCGTGGAGCACGGGCCCCACGGGCTGCTCATCCTCGGCGCCGTCTTCCTCGCGGTCACGGGCGGCGAGGCGATGTACGCCGACATGGGGCACTTCGGCGGCCCGAAGCCCATCCGGCGCGGCTGGTGGCTCATCGTCGCGCCGGCGCTGCTCCTGTCGTATTTCGGGCAGGGCTCGCTGGCCATCCGGGAGCCTGCTGCCGTCGCGAACCTCTTCTACGAGACCGTCCCCAAGGGCCCCGCCACCTTCGCGCTGGTGGCCCTGGCGAGCGCCGCCACGATCATCGCCTCACAAGCGCTCATCTCCGGCGCCTTCTCGCTCACCCGGCAGGCGATGCAGCTCGGCTTCTTTCCGCGCGTTACCATCCGGCACACCGCCGCCGAGCAAGAGGGGCAGATCTACATCCCCGAGGTGAACTGGCTGCTCGGCGTGGGGTGCATGGTGCTGGTGCTCGGCTTCGGCTCGTCGGGCGCCATGGCAGCCGCCTACGGCGTGGCCGTGTCGACGACGATGCTCATCACCACCTGCGTCTTCCTGGTGGTGGCTGCCGCGCGGCTCGGGTGGCGCAAGCGCGCCGTCGCCTTCGGCGTTGCCTTCGTGGCGGTCGATCTGCCCTTCGTGATCGCCAACGGCGCCAAGTTCTTCGACGGTGGCTGGGTGCCGGTGGCGCTGGCGCTCGGCGTCACGCTGGTCATGCTGGTCTGGTACGAGGGCCGCCGCCTCATCGCGGCCGTCTATCTCTCGCGCTTCCGGAGCTTCGAAGAGGTCTGGCCCATCCTGCAGCGCACCGTCACGCAGCGCGTGGGCGGCACCGGCATCTTCATGGCGTCGGCCGACCACGGGGTCCCGCCCATCCTCGCGCACCTGGCCGAGCGCTCCCGGTTGCTCCACAAACAAATCATCCTGCTCACCGTGGTGACGCGCGATCAGCCCATGGTGGAGCCACGCGACCGCCTCGACGTCGAGGAGCTCGGTCACGGCTTCTGGCGCGTCCACGTGTACTACGGCTTCATGCAGCAGCCCGACGTGCCGCGCGCGCTCAACCTCGCGGTCCGGCGCCACCTGCTGCAGATCGATGAAGACCAAGTCACCTGGTACCTGGCGCGCGAGCGCATCCTCGCGCGTCCCGGGGGGCAACTCCCCGTCGTGTTGGAGCGCCTCTTCGCCTTCTTGATGCGCAACGCCGTCAACGCGGACCGCTACTTCCAGATCCCGCCGGAGAAGGTGATCGAGGTGGGCGCGCAGATCGACCTGTGAGGTGCAGTCGCCGAGACTTCAACCCTCAAGGAACTCGCGCACGTCCCGCGCGCGCAGCCCGAGCAGATAGAGGATGCGATCGAGCCCGCCGCGCGTGAGGCTCGTGTCCGCCGCCTCGCGCAGCTTGGGCTTGGCGTGAAACGCGATGCCCAAGCCCGCCTTCTCGAGCATGAGCAGGTCGTTGGCGCCGTCGCCCACGGCGATGGTCTGCTCGAGCGCGATGCCTTCACGCTGCGCGATGGCGTCGAGCAGGTCGGCCTTGCGCTGCGGGCCCACGATGGGGTCGAGCACGCGCCCCGTGAGCTTGCCCTGCTTCACCTCGAGCTGGTTCGAGTACGCGTAGTCGAGGCCCAAGCGCAGGCGCAGCGCCTCGGCGGCGATGGAGAAGCCGCCGGAGATCACGGCGGTCTTGAGCCCGAGCCCGCGCAGCACGCGCAACAGCTCCTCGGCGCCCTCGGTGATGGGCGCGTCGGTGGCGATGCGCGCGACCTGCTCGAGGGGCATGCCAGCGAGGAGCTTCACGCGCTGCTGCAAGCTCTCCTCATAGGGCAGGTTGCCGCGCATGGCGGCCTTGGTGATGGCGGCCACCTCGTCGTAGACGCCGTAGGCGCGCGCTAGCTCGTCGATGACCTCGATGCGGATGAGCGTCGAGTCCATGTCCATCACCACCAGGCGCTTGGCGCGGCGGCTGAGGGTCTCGCGCTGCAGCGCGATGTCGACGGCGCGCTCGGCGGCGATGTCGAGCAGGTCCTTGCGCAGGCGCAGCGCCGCGGCCTCGTCTCTTGGCAGCGAGATGACGATCTCGAGCGAGGAGAGCTTGTCGTCAGAGAGTCGCTCGATGGCGTCGATGTTGGCGCCGTGTTGCGCCAGGCAGCTCGTGAGCGCGTTGATGGCGCCGGCGTCGACCACGTCGCCGATGACGGTGAGCGCCCACGACAGGCGCGGCACCCCCGGATCGCTCATGGGCTTGTCGCCGAGCACCTGGAAGTCGAGCTCGAGGCCGAGCTCTTTGGCAGAGAACAACAGGTCCTTGATGACCGGCGATCCGCTGCCGGGCTCGTCGGGCACGCCCACCAAGAGCACGAGCAGGAGCTGCCCCTGCACCACCACCTGCTCGATGTCGAGGAGCGCGGCACCGCCGCGCGCCACGATGCCGGTCAGCGTCGCCGTGATGCCCGGCGCGTCGGGGCCGGCCACGGTGACGAGGACGCGGCGCGTGTGGTGCTCGGCGGGCGCGCTCATCGAATCGACTTGCCGATGAGCTCGAGCTGCTTTTGCACCCGCGGCTCGGTCTCTCGCGCGCGGGCCGCCTCCACCGCCTGCTTCGCGCCCTCGCCGCCGAGGTCGGCGGCGGCGCGCGCGCCCGCGATGCGCACCGTCGCATCGTCGTCGTTGAGGGCGATCTTCACCGCCGTCCAGGCCCTGGCGTCGCCGAGCGCAGCAGCGGCGCGCAGCGCGTGCAAGCGCGCCGGATCGGCCCCGAGGGCCTCGTCGCCCGCCAGCTTGAGGGTGGCGGGCACGTCGACGTACGCCGCATGCGCCCGGAGGGCGTCGCGCGCGGCGCGCCGAACGTCTTCGCCTTCCTCCGACGACGCCACCAGCGCGATCAGCGGATCGACCGCGGTCTTGTCGGTTCGCTTCTGTAGGGTGCGTGCAGCGGCAGCGCGCACCGGCGACGACACCCCTTGCAGCGCCGCAACCAAGAGCGGCACGGCCCGCTCGTGCGCCACGCCGGCGACCGCCGTTTCGGCCGCACGCGCGACTGCTTCGTCGTCGTCACCGAGGGCATTGACGACGAAGGGCGCCACCGAGCTGTTCTCGCGCAGCACGTCGCCATAGGCGCGGACCGCCGCCAAGCGCGTCTGGGGATCCTCAGAGCCCAGCGCATCGCGGAACGCGAACACCATGGCCGGCGTGTGGAAGCGATCGAGCGCCCCGTTGGCCTGCTCGCGCACGAACTCGTCTGCGTCGTGCAGGGCCCCGAGCAGCGCGGGGATGCTCTCGAGCTGCGCGAGGCGGCCGAGCCCGCCGGCGGCGGCGGCGCGCACCGCGTAGTGGTCGTCGTTGCGCAGGGCCTCGGCCAGGTGCGCGGCGGCGCGCGGGTCACCGAGGCGCGCGAGCTGCACGGCGGCGGTGGCGCGCACCTTGAAGCTGTCGGCGCCATGGAGCGCCTCGGCGAGCCGGCCCAGGCCCTCGCTGGCGGCGGGCCCGTCGGTCCCTTGGGCGCGCGCCGTCTGGGCCGAGCTCAAGAGCACCGTCACGGCGACCGCGGGCAGGAGCGCGTGGCGCACCAAGTGTGGCATGTCGCGGAGTTAGCATGGCCGCCGCGCTCGCCTCAATTCTGCCTCGGGGACCACGCTCTCGGTGGGGGTCTGTTGACACCTCGGGGGCATCCCACTACCCCAAGCGGCTCGACGGAGTTTAGGGAATGACGAAGGTGACGGTGCGCGACGGCGAAACGCCAGATCGCGCGATCAAGCGGTTCAAGCGCAAGGTGGAGCAGGCGGGCATCCTCAAGGAGGTCCGCAAGCGCGAGCACTACCTGAAGCCCTCGGTGAAGGCCAAGCTGAAGGCCCGCGCCGCGGAGGCCAGGGCCCGCAAGCGTGAAAAGCGCTTGGCCATGAGCCAGGGCGGCATGTAGCGGCCGCGTGGCCCGCGCAGCTCCATGCTCTTCGACGGGCGGCGCGAATGCGCCGCCGCGTCGGCCGAGACTGCCGCTGCGCGCGGCCGTCTTGCTTTTCCTCCCGTGCTCCCTGACGACAGCGCTCCCGGCCGGGGCGGCCGAGGAGCTACCTGAGGGCGCTGCCCCGCAGGTGGTCGAAGGCAGCGCCGCCGTGGACGCCGCCGACGAACCGGCGCCCCCCGTCGTCGTCGACGACGAGATCATCATCATCGACGAGCCCGACGCCGCGGCGCGGGCGCCCACCTCGCAGGTGAGCGGGGCCCTCGGCCGCTTGTGGGAGACCTGGCACCTCGGCGTCGACTCCGACCTGTTGGGCAGCCTGCAGCTCGCCGAGCCCAGCGACGGCCCCTGGCGGCTGCTCGGCAGCTTCTGGGTCGAGAGCTCGCTCTTGCCCGCGCCCAACCTGAGCTTGCACGCGAACGGCTTCGCACGCCTGGCCTTCGACGCCACGCCCACCGGCCGTCTGGTGCCGAGCGCCGACCTGTACGAGGCGTACGCCAAGCTCAACCTCGAGCGCGCCGCGGTGAACGGCGGGCGCATCGTGGTGCCCTGGGCGCGTACGCGGGCCGCGGCCATCGGCGATCGCGTGAGCCCCCCCGATCTGCGCCGCGGCCCCCCCTTCCCCGATCCGGTCCGCCAGAAGCAGCCCGCGTGGGGGGCCTGGGTGCGGACCTCGCTTGGCCCCGTGGGCGTCGAGGCCATCGCGCTGGCGCGCTACGAGCCGAGCGAGGGGAGCCTGGCGGCATCGAACCAGGGCGGCGTGCGCATCGCGCGCTACCAGACCGCGCTGGTGCGCAGCCCCGCCAAGGCCGGCGGCTTGCTGGCGGACGACGACACCGCCGCGCTGCGCGACGAGTACGAGCTGGTGCGCTCCGGTGTCCTTGCGGCGCGCGCGTCGCGCCGCTTGGGCCACCTCGACCTCGGCGGCTCGGTGGTGTGGGGCTTCGACGAGACGCCACGCCTGCACCTGCGCCCAGACGTCGCCCGCGCGCTGGTGGCCGAGGTCGCCGCCCTCTTGCCCGGTGGCGAGGATGTGCCGCTCGTGTGCGGTAGCCCCGAGCTCGCCTGCATCGGCGGCAGCGGTACGCTCGAGTACCAGCGGCAGACCTCCTTTTCGCTCGACGCCTCGTGGGGCCTCGGCGTCATCATCGTGCGCGCCGAGGCGCTGGCGGTGCCAAAGGTCGGCGGGATCGGCGGCAAGCAGGCCCTGGTCGTCGACGGGCGCGGGCTGCGCAGCGAGCAAGTGTCGCTCTACGCTGGGGTGCTGGCCGCCGAGGGCGGCATTGGCGACTGGATCGACGGCAGCGTCGAGCTCATCGACGTGGTGTGGGACGGCGTGCCGGCGGGGACTCGCCTCTGGGGCGTCGAGCTGCTCGGCGACCTCAGCGCCGGGCCGCGCACGGTGCACCGGGTCGCGACGGCGCTCAGCGTCGGCGGTGGGCTCGGGGGTGATCGGGTGGTCTGGCAGCTGCGCGGCGAGGCAGGAGTGCTGCAGCCCGACGTCCTCGTCGCCGCCGATGTGCGCTACCGCTTGCCGGTCTTGGGGCTGTACATCGGCGGCAGGACCGAGCTGTACACGGGCCTGACGGGCTCGCCCGGGTGGATGCGACAGGATGCGTCCATGGTGGGCGTGTTCGTTGGCGAGGGCTCCTGAGCGCGGCGGTGCCGGGGCACGCGAGCTCGGGAGACCGCAGGTCAAAGCTCTGCGTCCCCGCTTGACCCGCGCTGGATGCGTGCGAACACGACGCTCGTGTCCCTCGCTGCCGTCGTTGAGCACTGTCGCGCCGCCGCTTCGTCGACGGGGCCGTCGCCTGTCGTGGTGTTCGACCTCGACGGCACGCTGTTCGACAACGGCCCGCGCACCTGGCAGATCCTGGTCGACTTTGCGGAGGCACGCGGCAACGCCGCCCTGCGCAGCGCACTCGACGCGCTGCCGCGAACGGGGCTGCCCTACCTGTTGCGCGACGTGCTGGCGCGCTGTGGCCAGGCCGACACGGAGCTGGCGGCCGACGCGCTCGCGTTTTGGAAACAACGCTTCTTCACCGACGAGTTCCAGCGCTTCGACGAGCCCGTGCACGGCGCTGTGCGCTTCGTGCGCGCGCTCTTCGACGCCGGCGCTACCGTCGCCTATCTCAGCGGGCGCGATGCACCGAACATGCTGGTGGGCTGCGCGGCGGCGCTGCGCCGCCACCGCTTTCCGGTGGGTATCCCGCGCACCGCCATCGTGCTCAAGCACGCCTTCGAGGACACCGACATCGAGTTCAAGCGCCAAGCGGTGGCCTTCGTGGGCACGCTCGGAGCTATCGCCGCCACCTTCGACAACGAGCCCGCCATGTGCAACCTGTTCGCCGCGCACTGGCCCCAGGCGGCGCACTACTTCGTGCACACGGCGCACGCCCCCGACCCGCCACCCTTGCACGGCGCGGTGAGCACGGTCCCCGACCTGCGCCACGAGTGAACCGATGCCCCAGTGGCTGAGCAACTTCCTGCCGATCCTGCTGCTCCTTGGCGCCGTGCTCATCGTGGTTCGCCGGCTGCCTCGCATCGAGATGGGCCACAGTGACGCGTTCCGTCGGCGCCGCGTCTTCAATTGGCTGCCTCTCGGCCTGACGTACGCGTTCCTGTATTTCGGCCGCTACAACATCAACGAGGCCACGAGCGCGCTCGGCAAGATCGTCGACAACGCGGGCTTTGGCACCATCTTCGCGGTGGGCTCGTGGGTCTATGGCGTGTCGTTTCTCGTGAACGGCCCACTGACGGACCGGCTCGGCGGCCGCAAGACCATCCTCATCGCAGCCCTCGGTTCTGCGCTCAGCAACCTGCTGATGGGTGGCGCGGTCTACGCAGCGGTGAGCAAGGGCGTCGCGCTCCCCGGTGGCGTGGTGGGCACCCTCAGCGTTCTGTTCGGCCTCAACATGTATTTCCAGTCCTTCGGCGCCGTGTCGATCGTGAAGGTCAATGCGGCGTGGTTCCACGTCCGCGAGCGAGGCGTGCAGGGCGGTGTGTTCGGTGTCTTGATCGCGCTCGGCATCTACTTTGGTTACGACTGGAGCCGGGCCATCGCCCGGGCGGCGCCGGAAGCTCCGTGGCTGATCCTGGTGATCCCCGCGATCATCCTGGTCGTGATGTTCGGCGTGAGCATGGCGCTGGTCCGCGACACACCGAGCGAGACCGGTCACCCCGACTTCGACCTCGGTGACGCTACCGCCGCCGACGACGACAAGCTGTCGGTCGCGCAGGTCTTCCTGCGCATGTTCAGGAACCGCGTCATCCTCATCATCATCGCCATCGAGTTCTGCACCGGCTACCTGCGCAACGGCGTCATGTCCTGGTACCCGAAGTTCGCGCGGGCGGTCGACCTGCAAGACGACTTCGTCTCGAAGAACTGGGGTCTGCTCTTGTGTGTCTTCGGCATCGTCGGAGGCATGTTCGCGGGGGTCATCTCCGATCGAGTGTTCCACTCTCGCCGCGGCCCGGTCGCCTCCGTGCTCTACGGCGGCATCACCCTCGGCTCCATCGTGATGCTTTTCACCATCGAGCACTGGTGGGTGGGCTGGGTGCTGGTGTTCATGGCGCTCAACTACGTCGGCGTGCACGGCATGCTCTCGGGCACAGCGAGCGCGGATTTCGGTGGCAGGAAGAACACGGGCGTCGCCGTTGGTGTGATCGACGGCTTCGTCTACCTGGGCACCGGCGTGCAGTCGCTGGCGGTGGGCCTGGCGTTGCCCACCGGCGAGGCCGCCAAAGACGCAGCCAACTGGATCCGCTGGCCCATGGCCATGGTCCCCTTGGCCATCATCGGCTTGATCCTGTGCACGCGCGTGTGGCACGCGAAACCACGGGCCGGCGGCGGGCACTGAGCTCTCTCGCAAAGGGCGGTCGTCGCGACGACGAGGGCCTGCGCCCCGGCGCTGGCGCTACCGCCGCCGCCGCCCGCGTCCAACGGCGAGCGCAAGCCCAGCCAGCGCCGCCCACCACGCCCCGTCCGTGACGCCGGCGCACGACCAGAACACGGACCCGCTTGGGCGCAGCCGTGGCTCCCGTGACGGATGTGGCTCTCCTTCGCCTCCATCCTCGCCTTCACCTTCGCCTTCGCCTTCGCCCTCGCCCTCACCCTCGCCCTCGCCCTCGCCCTCGCCCTCACCTTCGCCCTCGCCTTCACCTTCACCTTCGCCTTCACCTTCGCCTTCACCTTCACCTTCGCCTTCGCCTTCGCCCTCGCCTTCGCCTTCACCTTCGCCCTCGCCACCAAGGCCGAAGTCGTCGGCGGGATCCAGCGGGTCGCGCAGGGCGGCGAGCTCGGCGCCATCACCTTCGCCGCCGCCGTCGGTGTCGAAGCGCGCGGGGTTCGTCTCACCGCCGTCGACTCGTCCGTCGGCGTCGAGATCCTCGCCGCCGACGCAGGCGCCGACGGTGACCGGGCCGTCGCACAGCCCGTCGTCGTCGCTGTCGGGGTCGTTCGGATCCACGCCGAGCGCGCCCCGCACCTCGATGAAGTCGTTCAGCCCGTCGTCGTCCGAGTCGGGATCGAGGGGGTCGGTGCCATAGCCTTGTTCGAAGGCATCGGAGAGCTGGTCACCATCAGCGTCGCCCTCGACGGCGCCCAGCACGAACAGGGCCGGCAACACGGCGTCGCCGCCGGTGCGCACCGCCAGGTTGACGTCGAGGGCGCCGGCCACCGGCAGGGAGACGACGAAGGTGTCGACGTCGAGCCCATTGGCACGGCGGCTGTCCACGCCGCTGTCGGCCGACTCGGTGCTGAGCGTCTCGTTGAAGATGTTGCCGGGCGGATTGGCCGTGTTGGAGGGAGCGTCGAGCAAGCGCGCGAGGTCCAAGGTCGGCCCGCTGCAGTCGCCGCTGCAGACGAAGACGTGATCACAGGTGTCATCATCGAAGTCGCCCGTGCAGTCGCCGTCGCCGGGGATGTCGTAGTCGCCCTCGAGCACCGCCACGCTCAAGCTCGCCGCGGTCGCGCCCGTCGCTAGCGGCGCCAGCGTGGCAGCGACGGAGAAGTCGCGCCGGCTCCAGCGCAGGCCGCGCGCGATCTGGACCACGCGCGGGGTTGGGTCGTCGTCTTCCACCACCACCACCACCACGAAGCCCGCGACCACGCCTTGGATGCTCGCCCAGGGCTCGCCCGCTGCGGCGCTCACCCCCCGAACGGTCCAGGTCCCTGCCGCCAGGGTCGGCGTCAGCGTGGCGAAGCACGACCAGTAGCCAGCGGTGCCTGCGCCCGCCGGTGCCTGCAATTGCTCGCACGCGCTCGCTTGCACGGTCTGCGCGCTGGCCGCGCCGGGCGTGACCACCTCCACGGCGTCGTCTGGCGCGTCGCCCGACCCCATCCAATGCAGCTCGACGTGCGCGATCGCCGTGATTGCACCTGGTAGCTCGACGGTGGCAGCGGCCTCGCTCGCCACCGCGCCGCTCTCGTCGACGAACGAGGCGCCGGTGACGACGTGGCGCACCGAGCCCCGGAACACCGCCGAGGTCGTCAGCGGCGCGCCCACCTGCGCCGACCTCGCCTCGTTGGCGCTCACCAACGCGAGCGCTGTCGCGAGCACCAAGCGTCCGTGGCTCATGGCGCGCCTCCCCCGCCGCCCGCCTCGGCGCGCTTGACGATATGCAGCTCCACGCGGCGCCGTTGATGGCGCGTATCGACGCCGTCTTCGGGGCGCAGGGGACCGGCGCCGCGCACGGTGAGCCGTGTGCCCGCGACGCCCGCGCCCACGAGGTAGCGGCGCACCGCGACGGCGCGCCAGAGCGAGAGCCGCTCGTTGTAGCTCTCGGCGCCGAACTCATCCGTGTGGCCCACGATCTCGACACGCTCGAGCTCGGGGCTCGCTTGCAGCACGCGCGCCAGCTCGTCGAGCGTGGGATAGGAGCTGCGAGTCAGCCGATCGCTCTCGAGATCGAAGTAGATGCGACCGCGCGTAACTCGCAGCTCAGCCTCGTCGACCACGACGATAGGCGCGCCGGGCTCATCCTCCGGGGCTGGCGGCGGCGGCGCGGGCGCGGGCGGCAGCTCGGTGGGCGCGAGCTCGGCAGCGACGGGCAACGGTGCAGGGGCCGGCTCGGGAGCTGGCGCGGGCTGCGGCGCCTCCTCGGGGCAGCCGTCGCTGTCGCTGTCGCCGTCTGGGTCCTCGGCGTCCACCACGCAGCGATCCTCGATGTCGGCGACGCCATCGCCGTCGCGGTCGCGCGCGCCGCCGCGCCAGCCGAGGCCGACCAGCACGCGCACCTGGGAGGTGCCGGCGTCGCCGATGAGCCCACCGCCGACCCCAAGCAGGAGCTCCCATGGCCCCACGAAGCCGCGCGCCGCGAGCATGGCCTCCACGGGGCTCCAGTCGACGCTGGAGCCGAGGGCGCGCGGCGCCACCGCTCCCTGCACTTCGCCAGAGAGCTCCAGCATGGCGGGGATCGGCGAGACCGCGGCGGCCGCCGAGACGCGCAGCTCCTGCCCAAGGACGTCGCCGGCCACGCTGGCGGGCGCGCGCAGCACGTAGCCGAGATCGACGCCGGCGCGAGCCCAGGGCGTTCGCCAACCAATCAAAAGGGCCGGCTCCACGCTCGGCCACACATCGCCGACGAGGCTGCCCTGCTGAAACTGCGCCACCGGCGCGGTGGCCGCGAGGCGCGCGCCGGCGACGAGCCCCTCGCGCCATGGCGTGAGGCGGACCTTGGCCCACACGCGCGGGTCGGGCACCGTGGCTCCCGTCGAGGTGTCGCCTTGCTGCGCCATGGCGCCGCCGGAGATGCCGAGCTCGGCCAGGTCGAAGAGCCCGAGCGATGCTGCGAGATCGGCGCGCAGCTCGTTGGCCACGAGCCTGCGCACGATCGCGCCGTGCTCGTCCCGCAAGACCCAAGGGTCCTTCGCCCACCCACCAAGGACCACCACCGAGGGCGCCAGGTGTGGCGCCACGTCGGGATCATCGGTGAGCACGTAGCTCGATGCTGCGCCCGGCAGCTCCAGGCGACCGGTGCCGGCCCGCGCGAGGTCGGCGGCCAGCGCGCAGCACAGCAGCAGCGCGAGCATCGGCAAGGCAGCGGGGCCCGGGATCCGCATGGTCCATTCATCGGCATGCATGCAGGGAAAACTTGAGTGCATGCGCGCTGATCTCGTGACCTGGAGCGGCCAGAGGTGGGCGGCGCTCCGACTATCGCGTGCGGCTCGGTCATGCGCAGATGTGGTCGCGGCCTCCGGCGCCAGCGACCCACGTTGCCGGCCGCAGACATGGCCGTGGTGGCGTAGCATCGCGCCGCTTGCGCGCTTCACTTGCGCCAGCGCGTTCGACCCGGAGGCCCGGTGCGCGTCCTCACCCCAGCGGCACGTCACAAGCGCCGACTACCGCGCTTCATCCCCGCCGTGCTCGCCGCCACTCTGGTGGCCGAGGCCCTCGCCCATTGGGTGGCGGCGCTGGCGCCCGTCGCCAACTTGGTCGGCGTGGCCATGGTGATCACCGTGTGCCTGGTGGCCAGCCACCTAGAGGAGCGCCTCTTCTTCCTCTTGGCGCCGCGCGCCGCCTGGCTGCGAATCGTCGGTCAGCTCGGCGTGGGCGCCGTGGGCGTGGTCGCGCCCGTGACGCTCGGGGTCCTCCTGTCGTTGTTGCCGGACGCGCTCGGCTTCACTGACTGGACGATGGGCGCGGGCCTGGCGTTCGCGATCTGGTGGGGCGGCGCGGTCACCGGCTCCCTGCCGGTCCTCCTCATCGACGTCGTCGTGAGCGCCCTCGTGCCCGGCTTTCGCCGGCGGGTCCAGCTCGCCGTGCTCTCGCTGCTCGGGTTGCTGACCGTGGTCGCGGGCGCGATCTCGGCGGTGGTTGTCGAGGTGTTGGCGCAGCTGCGCGCGCGCACGCTCGACCCCGGGATGTTCAAGCTCAACGTCGACGGCAAGGCGCTCTCGGGAGAGGAGGTCATCGCCGCGGCGAACCAGGCGCTCGAGCACCCGGCGCTTGTGGTGCTCGCCGCCCTTGGCGTGGCGTTGGTGTTCGGCCTGCCGGCCTTGTGGTCGGCCACCGGCAAGCTCGCCGACGCAGTCATGGAGCGCATCAACCCCCTCTCGCAGGCCTTCGACGAGGTGGCTCGTGGGCATCGCGACGTGCGCGTGGAAGAGGGGGGCTCCACGGAGCTTGCCGAGATGAACCACCGCTTCAACACCATGCTCGACGCGCTCACGCTTGCCGAGCGCATGGAGCGCGCCTTCGGTGTCTATGTGTCGCAGCACGTGCTCGAGCGCATCCGCGCGCAGCACGGCGACGGCAACATCCCACCCGCGTTGCGCGTGGCCACCGTGTTCTTCGCCGACATTCGCGGCTTCACCTCCATGAGCGAGAAGCTCGCTCCCGCCGACGTGGTCGCCGTGCTCAATCGTTATTTCGCGCGCGTGGTGCCCGTCATCGAGCGGCACGGCGGCTACCTCAACAAGTTCGTCGGCGACGCCGTGGTGGTGGTGTTCAATGGCCCCATGGATCAGCCCGATCACGCGGTGCGCGCCACGCGCTGCGCGCTCGACTTGCAGCGTGAGGTGCTGGCCATGAACGTCGAGCGCGCCTTCCCCGAGCTCAAGGACGTCGGCGACGGTGCGCTCAAGGTTGGCGTGGGTGTGGCCACGGGCCCCATGGTGTGCGGCAACATCGGCTCGGTGCAGCAGATGGAGTACACGGTCATCGGCGACACCGTGAACCTGAGCTCGCGGCTCACGGGCCAGGCCAAGGCGGGCGACGTGGTGGTGAGCGAGGCGACTCACGCGTTGTTGCTGCCGGACATCGTGGGCGAGGCGATGGAGCCGGTCTCGGTGAAGGGCAAGGAGCAGCCCGTGCGGCCGTTCCGGCTGCGGCCGAGCTGATGGTGCATGGCGAACGCGCATGGTCGCCGCGCGCCCTGCGGGTCGTCGCCAAATCACGACGAGCGCCGCGCAACGAACCGGAGCGAAGGGTATGGCAGCTCGGCTGACCTGGGCGCCTGACAGGCGGGGACGAAGCCACGGCGTTGACGTGCAACGTCGGCGGCAGTGAGGGCCTGCTCGTCTCGTGCGTCCACGAGGCAGCCTCCGCAAGCTTCCGCCGCGGGGCAGGTGAGCGTGAGGGAATGCACATGTCGCGGGCACCGCGGGCTCCGCCCCGCATCCTGGAGCCACGCCAGCAGGCCGCCCGGCAATGGAGTGTCGCAGTCGCCGCGCAACGCAACGCGAGCCGCCGCGTCTAAGGAGCGTCGCATCCGCCGGTCGCCGTTGACGGGGGCCCTGCACGTGACAATGGCTCGTCGAGCGCCACCCAAGGAGAAACGTCATGCGTCTGCCGTCCAGCCTTCTCGTCGCCACCCTGGCCCTGGCCCTCGCACCGCGCGCCGCGGCGTCCGAGTGGGCCTTCGATCCCGAGCACACCGAGATCGGCTTCAGCGTCCGCCACATGATGGTGAGCAACGTAAAGGGCGCGTTCGACAAGTACAGCGGCAAGCTGGTGGTGGACGACAAGGACTTCACCAAGTCCGTGGTGACCGTGGACGTCGACATGATCAGCGTCAACACCAAGTCCCAGAAGCGCGACGATCATCTGCGCAAGAACGCTTTCTTCGACGTGGCCAAGTTCCCGAAGATGAGCTTCAAGTCGACCAAGATCGAAAACGGCGACAAGCCGGGCACCTTCCGAGTTACTGGCGACCTCACGCTGCGCGGCGTCACCAAGCCCCTGGTGCTCGAGACCACCGTGTCCGACGAGTGGAAGGCGCCCTGGGCCGATCAGATGCACCGCGGCATCACCGCCACCGGCAAGATCAACCGCAATGACTTCGGCGTCTCCTGGCAGGAGAAGATGGACAAGGGCGGCGTGGTCGTGGGTGACGAGGTCACCATCACCATCTCCGCCGAGGTCGTGAAAGTGAAGCCCTGAGATGGCCGCCGCGGGAGGCTGGCGCTGGCAGCTCGTGCTGGCGCTCCTGCTGCAGGCGTGCAGCTCCCCTGCCGCTCGGCCTGCAGCAGTGCCGCAAGCCGCCGATGGAGGGAACGTGAGCCCACCGCCAGCGCCCTCCGTCGCCGATCCCGCGCTCCCTGGCCTGGTGGCTGCGCCAGCGTTGGTCGACGAGCTCGCCCGCGCCCTGCGCGACAAGGGCAGCGACTACCGGCCACGCACCGAGCACCTGCAGCCTGACGGCGCACCCAAGTACACCAACCGCCTCATCCGCGAGGCCAGCCCCTACCTGCTGCAGCACGCGCACAACCCCGTCAGTTGGTACCCCTGGGGCGACGAGGCCTTCGAGCGCGCGCGCCTCGAGGGCAAGCCGGTGTTCTTGTCCATCGGCTACTCCACCTGCCACTGGTGCCACGTGATGGAGCGTGAGTCTTTCGAGGACGAGGAGATCGCGCGCTACCTGAATGAGCGGTACGTTGCCATCAAGGTCGACCGCGAGGAGCGCCCCGACGTCGACGACGTGTACATGGAGGCGGTGCAGCGCTTGAGCGGTCATGGCGGCTGGCCCATGACCCTGGTCCTCACCGCCGATCGCAAGCCCTTCTTTGGGGGCACCTACTTCCCCGCGCGTGACGGCGATCGCGGTGCCCGCATGGGCTTCCTCTCGATCCTCAAAGCGCTGCACCGGAGCTTCACCGAGGAGCCGGCCACCGTGCTCGGCAACGCCGAGGCGCTGACACGCGAGCTCGAGCGAAGCGCCGCCGCGCTGCCCACGGCGGCGGTGCCAGGGCCCGACGCGCTCGGCGCCGCGGCGCAGCGCTTCGCGCTCAGCTACGACGCAGTCGACGGCGGCTTTGGCGGAGCGCCAAAGTTTCCCCGGCCGGTCACGTTGGAGCTGCTCATGCGCTACCACCGCCGGAGCGAGGACGCCGACGCCCTCGCCATGGTGGAGCACACCCTCGACAAGATGGCGGCCGGCGGCATCTACGATCAGGTGGGCGGGGGCTTCCATCGCTACGCCACCGACGAGCGCTGGCTCGTGCCTCACTTCGAGAAGATGCTCTACGACAACGCGCAGCTGACGGTGGCGTACCTCGAGGCCTTCCAAGCGAGCGGCCATGACCGCCACGCGGCGGTGGCGAAGGACATCCTCGCGTACGTGGCGCGCGAGATGACCACGCCAGAGGGCACCTTCTTCTCTGCCACCGACGCCGACAGCAAGACGCCCGCGGGCAGCGATGAGGAGGGCTGGTTCTTCACGTGGACCCGACAAGAGCTCGAGTCCGTCCTCGGGGCCGAGCGCGCTCGCGTGGTGGCCGCCTACTACGGCGTCACCACCGGCGGGAACTTCGAGGGCAGGAACATCCTGCACACCGCACGGCCCGCCGCCGAGGTGGCACGCGAGCTCAAGCTCACGGAGGCGGCGCTCCGCGCCTGCCTCGACGCCGCACGGCCGCTCCTGTTGGCGGCGCGCGCGCGCCGGCCGGCGCCGCTCATGGACACCAAGGTGATCACCTCGTGGAACGGGCTGATGATCTCGGCCTTCGCGAAAGCGGCCTTCGTGCTCGACGACGCGGACGCGCGCGCGCGCGCCGAGCGCGCGGCCCGTTGGCTCCTCGAGCACCAGCGCGACGACGCCGGACGCCTGTTGCGCACCGCCCGAGCGGCCGGCGGCAAGCCCGCCGTGCTCGACGACTACGCCTTCCTCATCCAGGGCCTGCTCGACCTCTACGAGGCCAGCTTCGACGTGCGCTGGCTCGACGAGGCGCTGCGCCTGCAGGCGCAACTCGACGAGCGCTTCGGCGACCCGGAGCACGGCGGCTACTTCATGGCCGCGCGCGACGCCGAGGCGCTCTTGGTGCGTGGCCGCAACGCCTACGACGGCGCGGAGCCCTCGGGGCAGGCGGTGGCCACGCTCAACCTGATGCGACTCTTCGTGCTCACCGACGACGCGCAGTGGCGAACGCGCGCCGAGCAGAGCCTCGCCACCGTGGGCGCCGCGCTCAAGCAGGGCAGCGTGGGCATGCCAAAGATGCTGAGCGCGCTCGACTTCTTCCTCGACAGCGGTCCCGAGATCGTGGTGGCAAGCGCCCCTGGCGACGAGGTGCGCGCCGCCGAGCTCTTGCGCGTGGTGCGCCGGAGCTTCCTGCCAAGCCGGATGATCGCGCTGGTAGACGGCGACGAGGGCGCCGCCGGCATCGGCGCGCGCATCCCGCACGCCGCGGGCAAGGGGCCGCGTGGCAATCGGTCCACCGCCTACGTGTGCGAAGAGGGTGCGTGCGCGCTACCTACGTCGGACCCCGCGGTCTTGCAGGCACAGCTCGCGCGACGGCAGCCTCGTCCCTGATGGGCGTCGGCCGCTGCGCCGCTTGCGAACCGTCGCCCTTACGTCGAGCGCAAACCCACGCGCAGCTCGTCGACGAGCGCGAACAGGCGCTCCACGTCGGCCACCGTGTTGTGCGCGTGGGGCGCCACGCGCACGCCGCCGCCGCGGGGCGCCACAGACACGCCGCGCGCGCGCAGGCCCTCGACCAGGCGCGCGGGATCGACGTCGGGTACGAAGGTGACGATGGGGCTCTGCACCGGGCCGCCGCCCGGGCGCACCTCAAAGCCACGCCGCGCGGCTTCTTCCACCACGAGCGCGCGCAGCCCCAAGGCCTCGGCATGCGCCACCTTGATGCCCACCTCGAGGAGCTGCTCCGCCGAGCCAGCGGCTGCGCTCGACGCCAGCACCAGGGGGTTGCCCGGCTCGAAGCGCCGTCGATCGCGGCGCGCAGGCTTGGTGGCGTCGACCGGATCGTCGGGCGTGCCAAAGGTGGTGGCGCTGACCGCCAAGGGCTCGAGCGCGTCACGCACCTCGGCGCGCGCGCTCAAGAAGCCGAGCCCGAGCGGGCCACAGAGCCATTTGTGGCCACCGCCGCACACGACGTCGGCGCCGGACGCCGGCTGGTCGAAGGGGATGACGCCCAGGCCCTGGATGGCGTCGACGACGAGCCAGGCGCCCACGCCGTGCGCGGCGGCGGCGAGCGCATGCAGGTCGGCGGTGGCGCCGGTGGAGAACTGCACCCAGCTCACGGCCACCACGCGCGTCCTTGGGCCAATGGCCTCGAGCAGGCGCGCGCTGTCGAGGGACCAATCGGCACACGATGCCACCACCACGACGCGCGCGCCGGCGCCCTTGGCCGCGACGTGCCATGGGTAGGCGTTCGAGGGGTACTCCTGATCCGGGAGCACGATCTCATCGCCAGGCTTGAGGCGCATGCCGAAGGCCACCTGCGAGATGGCCGCCGAGCACGACGAGAAGAACGCGACATCGTCGCTGGGCGCGCCGAGCAGGCGGGCGAGAGTGGCGCGCGCGCGATCGTGCAGCGCGAACAGCTCGAGCACCTCATGCGAGCCACCCTGCATGAGCTCGAGCGCGTGGCGCGCTGCCGCGAGCCCGCGCGGATAGAGCGGCGCCACGCCGGCGTTGTTCAAGTGCACGCGCGCGTCGTTGCCAACGCCGGCGCGCAGCGCCGCCAACGCGTCGACTGGTTCGCTCACGTCACAGCCCGATCTGCACGGTGATCTCGGCATCCACCTGCACGTCGGTGGCGAACTGCGGTGGCGCGTCGGGGACCACGTCTGCCGTCATCTCGAGCGTGTTGGAGCTCTTGAAGGTCTCGGCGAGCTCGGCGCCGGTCAGCGGCACGTGGTACTCGACGGGGTCGTCGTCGAAGGCGCCCGCGGCGCTCTCGGCCACCAGCGTGGGCTCGCCCTCGGCCCCGCCGAGCGAGACCGCGAGCGAGCGCAGGAAGCCGAGGTCGCGCACCTGCACGTTGCCCTGGTTCGGCTCGAGCACCGTGAGCGAGAGCGCCGTGAGCTTGAGGCTCTTGACCGCGCCCTTCTCATAGCCGCTGGTGTCGAAGGACTGCTGCACCGCCTGGGCCAGCGCCTCGCCGACCACGTCGGCGGGGAAGGCCATCTCCGGCGCCAGCGGGTTGCCACCAAGCACGCCCGCGCCGGGGACCGTGAAGGTCTCCGACGACGGGATCTTGGTCTCGATGGGCGGACAACCCGCGGCCAGGGCGGCGGCGAGCAGGCAGGGCAGGATCCAGAGCACGCGCATGGCATCACCCGTGGCGGCCGCGCCGCCTGCCAGCGAGGGTACCAGCGAGCACCAGGAGCGCCAGCGCACCCGCGAGCGGCGAGGCGCGGCTGCCCGCGTGGTCGCAGCCGCAGCCGTCGTCGGCGGGCAAGAGGCGCGGGTAGGGCTTGAGGGGGCCGCCGTAGTTGCCGGTGTTCAGATCGTCGTGGTGGAAGCCCTCCCACTGGATGGCGGGCAGCTTCTGATCCGGTGGGCCGCCCACGTGGCCCTCGGTGCGCCAGGCCCACAGCCAGCCCTCGCGCGTGTTGGCGACCACGTCGATGCGCTCGTCGCCGTCGAGATCGCCCACCGTGGGCGTGGCGATGTGCCACTGCTGGGTCCACTTGGGGAAGCCGGCGGCCTCTTCACCGGAGGCGTTGGGCGCGTACACGAAGTAGCCGCCGTCGCCGAGGATGACGTTCCAGCTCCCCTTGCCCTCGAGGTCGGCGACCGCGTAGTTCATGAAGAACTGGTAGTCCCACACGCGGTGGGGGAAGCCGTCGAGGAAGGCGAGGTTGTCGCTGTCCCACGCGCTCACCGAATGATCGAAGGAGTTGCGCTTGCCACCCTGCGACGCCACCGCGATGAGGCCGCTGCCGGCGGTGCCGTTGATGATGTCGAGGAAGCCGTCGCCGTTGACGTCGGCGACGGACGGGTTGTTGATCACCGGCAGCGAGAAGGTCTCGTCGGTGTTGGCGTTGGGCCCGTAGTACTCCGAGGTGGAGTTCATCACGTGGCGCATGGAGTCGTAGGAGCCGTCCTCTTGCAGGAGCACCATGTTGCCGCCCATGCCGGCGTTGACCACCTCGTCCATGCCGTCGCCGTCGAAGTCGGCGCAGGCCGGCGAGTTGGGGTTGCCGCGTCCGATGAAGGGAAGGATCTCGTCGGGGATGAAGCCCGTCACCGTGGTGGGCCAGCCCGGCGGGAAGGGGCCGCTCGGGTCGGCCGTGCCCTCGGGGCTGATGGCGTAGAGGAACACGTTCGCCTGGTTCTCCAGCCGCTCGGTGGTGCCGAGCACCACGAAGTTGCGGCCGTCGCCGAAGAGATTGCAGATCGCCGGCGAGGCGACGATGCGATCCTCGTAGCGGTTGATCTCGCCGTCGTCCTCGTACTCGGGCTGCCCGGGGTGCTCCACCGGTACCGGCCAGCCGTTCACCAGGGTGCCGTCGTGGTGCCAGGCGTAGGCGTGCGCGTCCATGCCGCCGATGACGATCTCGAGGGAGCCGTCGCCGTCGAGGTCGGCCAGGGCCGGCGAGCTGAAGAAGCCGCTCTCGCCGTGCTGCTGGCTGCTGCGGCAGCCGATCAGCACGTTGCCGCCGGCGTCGAGGCAGCGGCGCGCCCCATCGGTGCCGTCGGCCAGCACCGTGCGATCCATCTCCACCGGGAAGCCGGGCTTTGGCTGACCATCACAGTCGATGACGAAGATGTAGCCGTCGAGGGTGGCGGCCACGATGTCGCGGCAGGCGTCGCCGTCGAGGTCGGCCACGGCGATGGTGGCGAGCAGCGACTGCCGCACCTGATCGGGATCGATGCCGCCCTCGGTGCCCGCGCGGAAGGGGCGCGAGTTGCGGTGGCACTTGCGCGGGTCGCTGCTCATGCCGCACACCTCGGTGGACAGGGCCGGGTAGGCGCCGAGCGCGGCGGGGAAGCCCGGCAGCTCGGTGCCGTCGGCCATGATGGCGTGCACCAGGCCGTCGGACGTGGCCACCACGATCTCCTCGCGGCCATCGCCGTCGAGGTCGGTGAGGCGCGGTGAGGACTCACCCGAGGCGCCGAGGTAGATGGGGAAGCCCGGCAGGGTGCTCGGGTCGGTGCGCACACCGAAGGTCTTCCGGAACAGGCCCCGCACGTCGTCACCGGCGGGGTTGGTGCCGATGACCTCGAGCAATAGGGTGGCGGTGAACTGCTCGGGGTCGTTGCCCGCCGGATCGGCAGAGCGCACCACCAGGCTGCCGAGGGGGCCCTCGGGCGCCAGGCTGATGGTACCGAGCAGACCCTCGTTCACGGCGCCGGTGCCCGCTGCCACCTCGGTGAACGCCTTGCCGATGACGCCCTCGGCCACCGACAGGGTCCAGCGCAGGTTGCTCAGGCGCGGCGACGACACGCTGCCCACCACGTCGAAGCTCGACACGCGCGCGGGGTCGAACACCTCGAACCAGCGCGGCGTCACCACGTCGGCCTCGGGCGGAATCATGCGGTCGCGCACCAGCTCGAGCGAGCGGCGCGCGTTGTTGCGGCCGTAGCCGAAGTGCAGGTCCCAGCCCTCGTTGGAGGGGAACTTCTGCAGCGCCAGCGCCGCGTCGTCGCCCTCGGCGCCGGGCACGTCGATGTCGTCGGCCGACGCCACCAGCACCTGGTACATCTCTTCTGCCGTCAGATCAGACGCGAAGTAGGCCTCGTCATCGGTGCCAGCGGCGCGATCGCGCTCTTGCAGGAAGTAGCTCTTGATCAGCGCCGCCTGACCCGAGGTCTTGCCCGTGGCCTCCGACGAGCAGCCCTCGCCCGGCGTCGACAAGGACAGGTGGCCACCGAAATTGGTGCAGTTGTTGAAGTTGAGGAAGGTGGTGGAGTCCTCCTCGTGATCCTCGTCCATCTGGATGGCGTGCACGTAGATGGTGTGATCGAGGCTGCCCGGGAAGTTGTGGTGGTAGCTGGTCTCGTCGGCGGCCGAGGCGATGATGGGCACGTTGTTGCGGTAGGCCCAGTTGATCGCCCACTGCGAGTAGGGCGTGTTGTTGATGGAGCCGAGCGCCTCCTGCACGAGGTCGGCGCCGGACTCGACCGCGAAGATGACGCCGTCGGCGAACTGGTTGACGTCGAGCACGAAGCTGTCGCCCACGCGCACGGGCATGACCATGCAGCGCATGCAGATGCCGGGCGCGCCGTCGCCGTCGTGGGCCTCGGCGGTGGAGTCGTTGGCCTCACCGGTGCCGTGGCCGAAGTCCGCGTCGTCGGACGCGTCGTTGTCGTTCCAGTAGAAGTCCCAGCCCGAAATGTCGTCGGTGTAGCCGTTGCCGTCGGCGTCGACGCCATCGGTGCAGGGGCCATCGCCGTCATCGCCCCAGATGAGGTCCTGCGGATCACGCAGCCCGTTGCCGTTGACGTCGGTGAGCCAGGTCGCGTCGTCGTAGTCGCGGATGTTGAACAGGCCGTCGTCGTTGACATCGAAGCCGTCGAAGGGATCGCTGGCGCCGGTGTCGGCGCCCGGCGGGGGGCAGGCGCCGAGCTCGCGCGCGTTCAGGTAGAACTTGTTGACCAGGCTGCGCTCTCCCCACTTGATGCCCGAGTCGAGCTCGGCGACCACGACGCGCGGGTCGCCCGTCGACAAGAGCCACGCCTGGTCGGCGCTCTGGCCGGCCGACAGACCCGCCTGGCCATCGCGCACGCAGCTATCGCCGCTCTGGCCGGGCGCGCAGGGCGTGGTCTCCCAGGTGTCGACGCCGAGGTACTCGTCGGGGATGAAGCCCCACAGCTCCCAAGCGCCGCCGAAGCCGTCGGCGGGCCAGTTGGCGGGGTCCTTGGCGTAGGCGATGAGCTCCGCGCGCGTCTGCGGCGTGGCCAGGCTCGGCCACAGGTCGACGCGCACGTCGAGGATCTCGGTGTTGGTGCCGCCGCCAGGGCCGCTGACGGTGACGTGGCCGCTCGAATCGTCGAGCAGTGCCAGGGCGCCGCCGTCGAAGCGCAAGCGCACGGTGGCGGGGCCGGTGCCGCTCGCCGGCAGCACCTCGAGCCAGGGCACGTCGACCGTGACGCTCCACGCCTCGTCGGCGTCGGCGGTGACGGCCAGCGCGGTGGTCTTGGGCGTGGCGCCGCGCACCAGGCGCAGGTCGGGGAGCCGCTCGTGGGCACGATCGAAGGCGTTCTCCGCCTGGGCGATGTGGACCGCGCCGAGCGCAGGTGCGGTGGCGAGCACGACGAGCGTGACGAGCGTGAAGGCGACGAGACGCATGCGATCTCCCGGTTGGGCAGGGAATGGCGGCGCAGGGCCGCGCGGCGAGGCGCGGACGCTAGCGGCAGCTCCCGCCGAGGCAACCGGGTCTCGGTCGTTTGACCGATTGCGTCACGCGTGACCCATCGCCCCGTGCTATGGGCGCCCCATGCGTGTCCTGCCACCGGGCGTCGCCGCACCCGACGAGCTCGCCGGCGCCATCTGGGCCATCGGCAACTTCGACGGACTGCACCGCGGGCACCAGGCGTTGTTCGCCGCCGCGCGCGCGCGCGCCACGTCGTCGCGCGTGGCGGCCGGCGTGCTCACCTTCGAGCCGCACCCCGCCAAGGTGCTGAGCCCCGCGCTGGCGCCGCGCTTGATCCTGAACGCCGCCGAGAAGGAGCGGGGCATCGCCGCCGCCGGGCTCGACGCGCTGGCGGTCGAGCGCTTCGACGCCGCGCTGGCGGCGCTCGCGCCTGACGAGTTCTGTGCCCGCGTGCTCGGTGCGCGCTTGCGCGCCGGCGGCGTGGTGGTGGGCGAAGGCTTCCGCTTCGGTGTGCACGCAAGCGGCGTGGTCGACGACCTGCGCCGCGCGCTGCCCACGGTCATCGAGGTGCGACCGGTACGCGAGGGCGACCTCTTGTGTAGCTCGACCAAGATCCGCGAGCTGGTGCTCGAGGGGCGCGTGGACGCCGCCGCGCTCTTGCTCGGCCACCGCTACTGGGTCGAGGGCCCCGTGGTGCATGGCGATCATCGGGGGCGCACCATCGGCGTGCCCACCGCCAACGTGCGCGTCGAGCGCGAGCTGTTGCCGCGCCTCGGCGTCTACGCCACCTGGGCCGCGCTCGACGACGGCACGCGCAAGGCGGCGGTCACCAACGTCGGCCTGCGCCCCACCTTCGCCACCGGCGACGACGTGCGCTTCGAGGCGCACCTGTTCGACTTCGCCGGCGACCTCTACGGCCGCCCGTTGCGGCTCGAGCTCGTGACCCACCTGCGCGACGAGCGCCGCTTCGCGTCCGTCGACGAGCTGCGCGCCCAGATCGGCGCCGACATCGCGGCGGCGCGCGCCGCGCTGCCCCCCCCATGAAGCCGCTGTGGCTGATCGGACGCGACATCGCGCACAGCCCGGCGCCGAGCATGCACAACGCCGCGCTGGTGGCGCTCGGGCAGGCGCCGCGCTACGCGCTCCACCCGGTGGAGCCCGCCGGCTTCGAGGCCGCGCTCGACGAGGCCGAGCGCACCTGCGCGGGCATCAACGTCACGGCCCCCTACCAGCTGCGCGCGGCGGCGCGCTACCGCGCCGTGCTCGACGACAGGGCCGCGGCGTGCGGCGCGGTCACCACCGTGGTGTTCGACGCCGGTCGCGCCGTGCGTGCCGCCAATACCGACGTCGTGGGCCTCAGGACCGCGTGGCGCCGCGCCAATGTCGACGTGCGCGAGCGCGTGGTCGCCGTGGTGGGCGCAGGAGGCGGGGCGCGCGCCGTGGTGCTGGCCGCGCACCAGGCCGGCGCGGCCGCGCTCACGGTGCATGCCCGCCGCGCCGACGCCGCCGACGCTCTCCGGGAGCTGGCGCGCGCCCTCGGGCTCGCCCTCGTCGATGAGCCCGCCCACCTCGTGGTGCTCGCCGCCAGCGCCCTCGACGATCCCGGCGCCGCCATCGCCGGCGCCGTGCGCGGCCCCGGCTTCGTCCACGAGCTGCGCTACGGCGGAGGCGCGCGCGCCGCCCGCGACGCGGCGCTGCGGGGCGGCCACCTGTTTCTCGACGGGACATCGATGCTGCTGGCCCAGGCCCAGGTGGCCATGGCCCTGTTTCTTGGTGGGACACTCCCAGACCATGCGAGCGCTGCCATGAGCGGAGCTGTCTCATCTTGGCGCACCTGGACGTGATCCCGGTCACCCTGCCTATGGTCGGGTGCGGCGGTGGTCGGCCGCCCCCCCTTTGGCCTTAGGATGGCCAGCCACCGGTGAAGAACCGAAGGAGCCTTTCATGCCTGCGCGCCTTGGCGAGCTGCTGGTCCGAGAGAACCTGATTTCCTTGCAGCAGCTGCACCAGGCGCAGCAGGTGCAGAAGCAGGAGGGCGGCAAGCTCGGCTACCACCTGACCAAGCTCGGCTTCATCGAGGAGAGCCAGCTCACCGAGTTCTTGTCGAAGCAGTATGGCGTCCCGGCCATCAACCTCTCGGAGTTCGAGATCGACGCCGACGTCATCCGGCTCATCCCGAAAGAGGTTGCGGAGAAACATCAGGTCGTGCCGGTCAACCGCGCGGGCGCCTCGCTGATCGTGGCCATGAGCGACCCGTCCAACATCTTCGCCATCGACGACATCAAGTTCCTCACCGGCTACAACATCGAGGTCGTCGTCGCCGCCGAGGCCGCCATCCAGGCCGCCATCGCCAAGTACTACAACCCGCAAAACAGCAACGACCCGCTGGCGGCGTTCGACATCAACGACGCGCTCGAGGGCATCGAGGACGAGGACATCGACGTCGCCGAGCGCGAGCGCGAGGCCAACGTCGTCGACCTCGAGAAGGCCGCCGAAGACGCGCCCGTCGTCAAGCTGGTGAACCTCATCCTGGTCGACGCCATCAAGAAGGGCGCCTCCGACATCCACATCGAGCCCTACGAGAAGGAGATGCGGGTGCGCTACCGCATCGACGGCGTGCTGCACGAGGTGATGAAGCCGCCGCTCAAGCTCAAGAACGCCATCGCCTCGCGCTGCAAGATCATGGCCGAGCTCGACATCGCCGAGCGCCGCTTGCCGCAAGACGGCCGCATCAAGCTGCGCATCGGCGGCGGCAAGGAGATGGACTACCGCGTGTCGGTGTGTCCCACGCTCTTCGGCGAGAAGATCGTGATGCGGCTGCTCGACAAGTCGAACCTGCAGCTCGACATGACCAAGCTCGGCCTGGCGGACGACCAGATCGCCATCTGGACGGAGGGCATCGAGCGGCCCTTCGGCATGTGCATCGTCACCGGTCCCACGGGATCGGGCAAGACCACGACGCTGTACTCGTCGCTGTCCTCGCTCAACACGCCCGACATCAACATCTCCACCGCCGAAGATCCGGTCGAGTTCAACTTCGCCGGCATCAATCAGGTGCAGATGCACGAGGACATCGGCCTCAACTTCGCCGCCGCGCTGCGCTCGTTCCTGCGCCAAGACCCCGACACCATCATGGTGGGTGAGATCCGCGACTTCGAGACCGCGGAGATCGCCGTCAAGGCGGCGCTTACCGGCCACATGGTGCTCTCGACGCTGCACACCAACGACGCGCCCGCCACCATCACGCGCATGCTCAACATGGGCATCGAGCCCTTCCTGGTGACGGCGTCGGTCAACGTCATCATCGCGCAGCGCCTGGGTCGCCGCATCTGCAAGAACTGCAAGCAGCCGGTGCAGATCCCGAAGGACGCCCTCGTGAACGCCCAGGTGCCCGAGAACATGCTCGGCAAGTTCCAGCCGCAGAAGGGCGTGGGCTGCGAGGTGTGCAACGGCAGCGGCTGCAAGGGCCGCATCGCGTTCTACGAGGTGCTCAAGATGACCGACCCGCTGCGCGAGCTGATCCTGAACGGCGCGTCGACGGGCGAGCTCAAGGCCGAGGCCATCAAGTACGGCTTCAAGACGCTGCGCATGAGCGCCGTCAAGCACTTCATCGACGGCACCGTGCCCATCGACGAGGTCACCGGCAACACCGCCGTCGACGAGCTCTGAGTTGATGGGAGGGTCTGTCGCCAGACCCTCCCCCGCGTCCGGCATGTCGTTGACCGGACAGGAGCCGGACGCGGGTCCCCCTCCCAAGAGCCTCCCTCCGGTCGCCTTCGCTGGGTCTCCAGGAGGGTCTGCTGCAGACCCTCCCCCATGTCGGGCACAGCCCGACACGGGGCCCCCACCCAACTCCGCTTCGCTTCGCTCGCGCCCACCATCGCCTCGACGTGCAGCCCCTTTGACCCCACGCGCTGCGCGCTCCTGGCCCTTCGCTGCTACGACAATGGCGCGCTTTGACAGCCCGCGATGAAACGAGAGAGCTTCAAGCCATGAGTCAGCCCGCACCGCCGGTCAACCTGCATCAGCTCCTCAAGGCGATGATCGAGAAGGGCGCGAGCGACCTTCACATCACCACCGGCACGCCGCCGCAGTTGCGCATCGACGGCGACCTGGTGCCGCTCAAGGTGCCGCCGCTCTCGCCCGTCGACACCAAGCAGCTCTGCTACTCCATCCTCACCGACTCGCAGAAACACAAGTTCGAAGAGGAGAACGAGCTCGACCTCTCGTTCGGCGTCAAGAGCCTGGCGCGCTTCCGCGCCAACGTGTTCGTGCAGCGCGGCGCGGTGGCGGCGGCGTTTCGCACCATCCCGTTCAAGATCCTGAGCTTCCAGGAGCTCGGCCTGCCGCCGGTGGTGAGCGACATCGCCAACCGGCCTCGTGGCCTCGTGCTGGTGACCGGCCCCACCGGCTCGGGGAAGTCGACGACGCTGGCGTCGATCATCGACAAGATCAACACCGAGGGCCGCTACCACATCCTCACCATCGAAGATCCGATCGAGTACCTGCACCCGCACAAGAGCTGCATCGTCAACCAGCGCGAGGTGGGGGCCGACACCGATTCGTTCAAGAAGGCGCTCAAGTACGTGCTGCGCCAAGACCCCGACGTCGTGCTCATCGGTGAGATGCGTGACCTCGAGACCATCGAGGCCGCGCTGGTGATCTCCGAGACCGGTCACCTCGCGTTCGGCACCTTGCACACCAACGGTGCGGTGCAGACCATCAACCGCATCATCGACGTGTTCCCGCCGTACCAGCAGTCCCAGATTCGCGCCAACCTGAGCTTCGTGCTCGAGGGCGTCATCTCGCAGCAGCTCTTGCCGAAGATGGGCGGCTCGGGTCGTGTGGTGGCGCTCGAGATCATGATCCCGAACGTCGCCATTCGAAACCTCATCCGCGAAGACAAGATCCACCAGATCTACTCGCAGATGCAGGTAGGCCAGAACCGCTTCGGCATGCTGACGCTCAACCAGAGCCTGCTTGCGTTGGTGCAGCGCCGCATGATCACCGTCGACGAGGCCATTGGCCGCTGCTCGGAGGTCGACGAGTTCCGCCAGATGCTCATCCAGGCCGGCATTCAAGCGGGCGGTGGGCCCCCAGGGAGCGGCGGCGGTTCAGGGCCGAACCCGCGCTCGAAGCCCGGGTGACCGGGGTGGCGGCGGGCCGGCACCGAGACAAGTGGAATACCGTCTTTTCGGGGTGTTACGGCTGGAATTTGGGTGGAATTCTCGTTCATTGATGGGCCTTGCTAGGCTCGGTTTGTACGCGGAGGACGCGATGGCGGCTTTCATTTGGACGGCGAAGACCAAGACCGGCGAGATCAGGAGCGGCGAGATGGAGGCGGCCTCCGCCGACGTCGTTGAGCAGCGCTTGCGCGCGCAACAGCTCACGCCGCAGAAGGTGAAGAAGAAGCCCTCCGAGATTCACCTCAAGCTGCCTGGCTCCTCGGGCGTCGCCACGCGCGACCTGATGCTGTTCACGCGTCAGTTCTCGACCATGATCGACGCGGGTCTGCCGCTGGTGCAGTGCCTCGACATCCTGCACCAGCAGAACGAGAACATCTGGTTCAAGAAGGTGCTCGGCGCCGTCAAGGCCGACGTCGAGCAGGGCAAGACCTTCGCCGACGCGCTCTCGCGCCACCCAAAGGTGTTCGACCCCTTGTTCGTCAACCTGGTCGCCGCCGGCGAGACCGGCGGTATCCTCGACACCATCATGACGCGACTCGCGATGCAGACGGAGAAGGCCGTCAAGCTCGCGAAGCAGATCAAAGGCGCGCTGTTCTACCCGTCGGCCGTCATGGTCGTGGCCATCGGCGCCGTCGCCGTCCTGCTGTTGTTCGTGATCCCCGTCTTCGAGAAGATGTTCGCCGACTTCGGCGGCGCGCTGCCCGTGCCGACCCAGATGGTCATCGATCTGTCGCGTTGGTCGGTCGATCACTGGTGGGTGTTCGTGGTCGTGCCCGTCGGCGGCACGGTTGGCTTCACGTCGATGCGGCGAAACCCACGAGGGCGACGCATGCTCGATCAGGTCATGCTCGGGTTGCCGATATTTGGTCCGCTCCTCAAGAAGACCGCGGTCGCGCGCTTCACGCGCACCATGGGCACCATGCTCAGCTCCGGCGTGCCCATCCTCGACGCGCTCGACATCGTGGCGCGCGCGTCCGGCAACGTCGTGGTCGGCGATGGCATCAGCTTCGCGCGCAAGCGCGTGGCGGAAGGCAAGACGCTGTCCGAGCCCTTGCAGGAGACGCGCATCTTCCCCGCCATGGTGTGCCAGATGGTCGCCATCGGCGAGAGCGCCGGCGCGCTCGACACCATGCTCAACAAGATCGCCGACTTCTACGAGGAAGAGGTTGACGCCGCGGTGGCCGGACTGACCTCGCTGCTCGAGCCCATCATCATGGTGTTCCTCGCGGTCATTCTCGGCGGCTTCCTCATCGCGATGTACCTGCCGATCTTCACCATCGCCGGCAACATCCAGTAGGTGACCGACGCGACCGCTCCTTCGGGAGGGGCGCGCCGAGAAACCACGGCCGTGCCCGATGCCCCCGGCGCGCTCATGCGCGACGAGGGGAGGGTGCGCGCGCAGGTCACGGTGCGCCTCACGTGGCTCTTGCTGTTTCGTGCCGTGGTCACGACGGTGCTGCTCACCACCGCGCTCGTCCTGCGCGCCACCTCGGCCGACTCGCTCTTCGGCCAGGCCGCCGTTGGGCTCTTCATCGTGGCGGCCCTGTCGTACGCCGCCATCCTGGCCGGCGCCCTGTGGCTGCGCTTGCTCGGCGACCGCCACGTCGTGGCGGTCGCGTACTCTCAGCTGCTGTTCGACGCCGTGGTGATGACCGCGCTCGTGGTCATCACCGGGGGCGTCGAGAGCGTGTTCGTGTTCGCCTTCTCGCTCACGGTGCTGAACGGCGCCGCGGTGCTCGGGCGTCGCGCCGCCCTGGCGCTAGCCGCGGTGGCAGCCGCGCTGTTCACGATCGTGGCGGCGCTCGAGATCACCGGCGTCATGTTGCCGCTGGCCGTGGAGCGTGCGCCCACGCTGCGCGAGGTCTTGCCCTCGTTCTTGACCAACACCGCGTCGTTCGTGCTGGTGGCGATCCTCGGCGGGTACCTGACCGAACAACTCCAGAAAGCGAGCGAGCGCCTCGACGTCACCAGTGCCCGCATGGCGCGGCTCGAAGAGCTCTACTTGGCCGTGCTGGAGAGCCTGCCGTCTGGCGTGCTGACGATCGACGGCGCGGACCGCGTTGTGTACGTCAATGAAGCCGGGGCGCACATCCTCGGCCGCTCACCCAGCGAGCTGGTGGGTGACCACCTCGATCGCGCCGCTCCCGCGCTGTCGGCCACGGGCGCCGCGGAGAACGCGCGCTTCGAGCGCACCACCGGTGCCGGCGACCGATCGCGCATCATCGGTGGCACCGTAGCTCGGCTCGTGGGGCTCGAGGGCGTCGCCGGGCACGTCATCGTCTATCAAGACCTCACGGAGCTGCGCCAGCTACAGCTCGACGTCGCCCGTGCCGAGCGGCTGGCAGAGCTTGGCCGCTTTGCCGCCGGCCTCGCGCACGAGATCAGGAATCCGCTCGCCGCAATGATCGGCTGCCTGCAGTTGCTGCGCGCTGACGCCCAGGCGGCGGCGCGCGCAGCCGCCTCTACCTCCGCCGGCACCGCCCCCGCCGGGTCCGCCCCCGCCGGGTCCGCCCCCGCCGGGTCCGCGGAGGGCGCGCGCATGCTCGACATCGTGCAACGCGAGGCAGAGCGGCTCTCGGGATTGGTCACCGAGTTCCTCACCTACGCGCGCCCTTCGCCACCCTCGCTCGAACCGGTGCCCTTGCTCGCGCTGGTACGTGAGACCGTCGACGCGCTGCGGGCCGGGCTCGATGGCGCCATCGCGCTGTCGGTGGAAGGCACAGAGACCTGGGCCAGCTGCGACCCGTCGCAGCTCAAGCAGGTGGTGTGGAACCTGGTGGGCAACGCCACACAGGCGCTCCAGGCCATCGAGCGCCCCGACAAGCGCGTGGTCGCGCAGGTTGGCAGCGACGGCGACGACGCGGTGGTCACCGTGGACGACAACGGCCCGGGCGTGCCACCCGAGATCCGTGCACGCATCTTCGAGCCCTTCTTCACGACACGCCCCGAGGGCACGGGGCTAGGCCTGGCGACGGTCCACCAGGTGCTCGTGCAGCAGGGCGGGCGCATCTCGCTCGGCGACAGCCCCCTCGGGGGCGCGCGCTTCACGGTGCGACTACCGATCGCCGGGCTTGACGCGAGCGCGGTCTCCGGCTCACGGTAGGCTATGGCGCTCGTGCTGGTCGTCGACGACGAGACATCGATCCGGGAGTTCCTCGAGATCTTCCTGACGCGGGCCGGGCACCAGGTGCGGCTCGCCAAGGACGTCACCGAGGCCATCCTGCGCTTCAAGGACGAGCCCGCGCCGGATCTGGTGATCACCGACCTGCGCCTGCCGCGCGGCAGCGGCCTCGACGTGCTGCAGCACGTCATCAAGGCCAACACCGGCACCCAGGTCGTGATGATGACCGCGTTCGCCACCACCGAGACGGCGGTCGAGGCGATGCGCATGGGGGCCTACGACTACATCATCAAGCCCTTCAAGGTCGACGAGCTGTCCGTCGTCATCGAGCGCGCGCTCGAGCGTCGCCAGCTTCGCAATGAGAACCGTGAGCTCAAGGCCACGCTCGACGCGCGCGCCGCGCACAGCCGCTTGCTCGGCACCTCGCCGGCGATGAAGGAGGTGTTCGAGCTCATCCACAAGGTGGCCCCCACGCGCACGACGGTGCTGCTCACCGGCGAGAGCGGCACCGGCAAGGAGCTGGTGGCCCGCGCCATCCACGCGCGCGGCCCGCGCGCCGAGGCGCCCTTCGTCGCCATCAACTGCGGTGCCATCCCGGAGACCCTGATCGAGAGCGAGCTGTTCGGTCACACCAAGGGCTCGTTCACCGGCGCCGTGGCCGACAAGCCGGGGCTGTTCGAGCTGGCGGGCCAGGGGACCGTGTTTCTCGACGAGATCGGCGAGGTGCCGCTAAGCATGCAGGTCAAGCTGCTGCGCGTCTTGCAGGAGCGCAAGCAGCGCCGCGTGGGCGGCGCCGCCGACATCAGTGTCGATTGCCGGGTCATCGCCGCGACCAACCGCGATCTGGCCGTCGAGATCCAGCAGGGGCGCTTCCGCGAAGATCTGTACTTCCGCCTCAACGTCATCCAGATCCACCTGCCGGCGCTGCGCGAGCGTCGTCACGACATCCCCATGCTGGTCGACGCGTTCATCGGCAAGTTCGCCGAGCAGCAGGGCTCGCCGGTGCGCACCGCCATCCCCGAGGTGATGCGCGTGCTCATGGCGTGGCACTGGCCCGGCAACGTGCGTGAGCTCGAGAACGTCATCGAACGCGGCGTCACGCTGGCCTCTGGTGAGCTCATCGAGCTCGACGTGCTGCCGCCCGTCCTGAAGAACGGCCCGAGCGCGGCCACGGCGGCGTCCACGGCCATCGTCGACGACGTGCCCGCCGACGGTCTCGATCTCGAGTCGGTGCTCGAGGCGTACGAGCGACGCCTGTTGGAGCGCGCGCTGGCGCGCACCGGCGGCAGAAAGAAGCGGGCCGCGGAGCTCCTGCGCGTGAGCTTTCGTAGCTTCCGCTATCGCCTCGCCAAGCTCGGGCTCAGCGGTGGCGACGACGACCCCTCGGACGAGGCCTGAACGATCCTGGCGCGAAGCGCGGCACGCCGACCAGCTCGTCGTACAGGCGGCCGAGATCCTCGAGCATGCCGTCGAGCGTGAGCTCGCGCGGCAGGCGCGTCGCGCGCGGCGGCTTGGCAACGACGGCGCGCAGGCGCTCGGCGAGCTGCGCCGGTGAGGCGTCGCGGGGCAGGGCGCTCACGCTGCGTGCCCACGACAGCTCGCCGGCCCAGCCGGTGTCGCGCACCACGGCCGGGAGGCCCGCCGCGGTCGCCTCGAGCACTGCGCATGGCAGCCCCTCCCACGCGGAGGCGAGCAGGAAGACGTCGGCGGCTGCCAGCGCAGGGCGCGGGTCGTCGACGAAGCCGAGCAGATGGAGGTTGGCGTCGTCGCCGGTGGCGCGCGCGCGCGCCACCATGGCGTCGCGCAGGGGACCATCGCCGACGAACACGAGCCGCGCGCTGGGGTCGACGAGGCGCCACGCATGCAGCACCTCGGCGTGAAACAGTGGGTCCTTCTGGGGCTTGAGGTTGCCTACGGTCACGGCCACCGGGGCGTCGTCGGGCAGCGCCAGCGCTCGCCGCGCGGCCGCGCGTCGTTCGGGTGTGCGCACATCGGCGAAGCGCGCGCGGTCGACCCCAGCGCGGATGACTTCGACGCGCGCGCTGCCGGTCAGGCCCTGCGCTTGCGCGTGGAGGCGATCGGCGTCGCTGACGAAGACAATGACGTCGCTGGCCCGGGCCGCCACGCGCTCGACCGCCTCCAGCAGCGCGTGCGCGCGGGCGCCGAGCGCGTCGTGGCCGAAGCCGTGCACCGTGTGGACCGACACGACCCCGCGGAGCGCTCGCGCCGTCAAACGCCCCAGCACGCCGGCCTTGCTCGAGTGGCTGTGGACGACGACAGGCGCGCCGTGGCGCCGCCGCAGGCCGTCGATCGCCCGCGCGAGCTCCATGGTGGCCAGGGCGTCGGCGAGCGGATCTACCGCTCCGCGAAGCGACGGCAGACGCACGAGGCGCTTGTGGAGCCGAGCTTCGGCCTCGTCGTCGAGCGAGCCCGGGCCGGCGACGCGCGCACCGGTGATGACGAGCTGCGGGCGCCCGGGATCGTGCAGCCGTGCCGCGATCTCGAGCACGACCCGCTGCGCGCCGCCGCGCTCGAGCGCCGTGACGACGTGGATGACGGCAGTCATGGCGTGGCCGGTAGGCGGGGCGGGAAGCGCACGAGCAGCACCAGGAGCAGCACCAACGCAAGCAGCGCCATGGCGCCGAGCACGACCAGCGCGCCGACGTCATCGAGCTTGGTGGAGCCCACCCCGGCAGCGATGGCCAAGAGCCCAATCCCGCCCGCGGCGCGCGCGGTGGTGCGCGCCGCGACGCCGTGGTGGCGTAAGCGCACGGCGAAGTGATCGGGCGAGCCCATCCAGATCTCGCGGTTGGCCTTGACCCGGGCGATGACCACCAAGGCGAGGTCGAACAAGGGCACCGCGCACAGGGTGAGGGGCACGAACCACGACGACACCGAGTTGGCCTCGCTGTAGCGCCCGACCATGGCGAGCGCGCCCAACACGGCGCCGATCAACATGGCGCCCGTGTCGCCGAGGTACATGCGGGCTGGCTGCCGGTTCACGCGCAGGAAGCCAAGGCACGCGCCCGCCAGGCTCGCTGCCATGGCCGCGATCATGCGTTCGCCATTGAGCACCGCCATGGCCAAGGCGCCCAGGGCGCCGACCAGGCCTGCGGTGGTGGCGAGGCCGTCGCTCACGTCGACGATGTTGAAGGCATTCATGCAGGTGACCAACCACAGCACGCTCAGCGCCTCGTCGACGGGCGAGGGCACCGCGGCGATCTCGATCGCAACACCTGCCTTCACCAACACCACGGCCGCCACCACCTGCCCGATGAGCTTGTCGCGCGGCACCAGCGTGCCGAGGTCGTCGACCAGCCCGAGCGCGACCACCAGGCTCGCGCTCAACAGGATGGCGAGCACGCGCTGGTCAAAAGGGAAGGTGAGCGCGAGCGCGAGCAGGAACGAAACGAAGACGACCAGGCCGCCCAAGTAGGGCGTGGGCTCCGCGTGCTCCTTCAAGGGCGTGCTCGGGCGATCGACGATGCCGTAGCGCAGCGCCGCGCGTATCAGGATGGGCGCGAGGTAGAGTGCCAGCGCCATGGCAAGCAGTCCGGCGGCGAGCGGCACGAGCGCGTACGGCACCCTGGGGACGCTACCAGGGACGCAGCCCGCGCGGCGACGGGGGCGGCCGTGAAGGTGCTGGCGCTGACCAAGTACGGGCGCGCAGGGGCCTCGAGCAGGGTGCGCTTCCTGCAGTTCATCCCCGCGCTCGCGGCCGCCGGCATCGAGGTCACCCCGGCGCCCCTGTTCGACGCGGCGCACCTTGTGCGCTTCTATCGAGGCGGGCAGCGCTCGATCGCGCGCGCGCTGCCGCGCTATGTGGCGCGCCTGCGCACCCTCGTGCGTGCTCGGAGCGCCTACGACTGCCTTTGGCTCGAAGGCGAGCTCTTCCCCTATCTACCGGCGTGGGGCGAGCGACGTTCACCGCTGCCCTACGTCGTCGACTACGACGACGCCGTGTTTCACAAGTACGACACCACACCGCTCATCGGCGCCCTGCTCGGCAAGAAGATCGCGGCGGTCATGCGCGGCGCTGCGGTGGTGAGCGCCGGCAGCCCGTACGTCGCCGATGAGGCGCGCCGGGCCGGTGCGCGTCGGGTCGAGCTGGTGCCGACGGTGGTGGACCTCGCCCACTACCCGCTCGCGCTGGCGCCGGGGGGCCCGGAGCTGCGCGTGGGTTGGATCGGCACGCCGCACACGGCGCGCTACCTGAGCGCGCTGGCGCCAGCGTTGGCGCGGGCCGCGCGCGTGGTGCCGCTGCGCCTGGTGGTGGTGGGCGCCGACGTCGCCATGCCCGGGATCGCGACCGAGTGCCACCCATGGTCCGAGGAGCGCGAGGCAGCGCTGATCGCGAGCTTCGACGTGGGCGTCATGCCCTTGCCCGATGAGCCCTGGGAGCGCGGCAAGAGCGGCTACAAGCTGATCCAATGCATGGCGTCGGCGCGGCCGGTGATCGCATCGCCCGTGGGGGTGAACGTGGCGATCGTCGACGGGGTCGGGCGCCTGGCGGGGGACGAGGAGGCGTGGGTGGCGGCGCTGGTGGAGCTTGGGCGCTCGGCGGGGCTGCGGGCGGAGCTCGGCGCGGCCGGGCGCACGCGCGTGGAGGAGCGCTATTCGCTCGAGGTCGCGACGCCGCGGCTCGTGGAGCTGCTGCGCGGTGCCAGCAGGTCGCGCAGCGCGTGACGCGGGTCGGCGAAGCGCTGGTAGCCGCCGCGCCCGAGCTCGCGAGCCACGGGGCCAAGGCGCTGCGCCAGCGGCAAGGCGGCGGCGGCGCGACGACGCTCCAGGTGGTGTGCGCGCGCCTCCAGGTGGGCCAGCGCGGCGGCGCCCCCGGGGATCTTGGTGACGCGCGCGATCGCTGCGCGGGTGGTCGCGAGCTGGTCGTCGAGCCGGCGGCCGTTGTCGGTGCGCCGGGCGTCGCGCATGCGCGCGCGCAACGAACGGCGAGCGGCGCCGACCTGGTTGGCGCCGTGCTGCCGGTACCGGATGAGGCACGTCGGCTCGAGCGCCAAGCCGCCGCCGGCTGCGGCAAGGAGCGCGAGCCACTCGTCGTGCAGGCAGCTGCGTGGCAAGGGCAGGGCGCGGTCGCGGAAGCTTGACCGAATCGCGAGCGCGGCGCCGGTGGCCACGTTGCGCCGCAGCACCACCGGCAGCGCCTCGCCCCGCGCGAAACGAACCTGCTCGGTGGCATCGAAGCGGCACCAGTCCCACAGCGTGTAGCCGAGCGTGCGCCCTGCCTCGTCAACCACGTCGCCGTTGCTGAAGACCGCATCGACGCGCCCATCGGCGAAGTGCGGGAGCATGCGCTCGATCTTGGTCGGATGCCACGCGTCGTCTTGGTCGGCGAGGAAGATGAGCTCACCGGTGGCAAGGGCGAGCGCCGCCTCGACGTTGGCGACAACACCCCCGTTCTCACGCGCCGTCACGATGGTGGCGTTGATGGATCGTGCCGCGAGCAGGCGCCGCGCGCGCGCGACCGTATCGTCGGAGGATGCGTCGTCTCGAAGCACGAGCTCGTCCGGCGGGCGGGACTGGTCGAGGATGGAGGCGAGCTGCTCCTCGACGTAGGGCGCGCCGTTGTAGGTAACGAGGACGACCGAGGTGCGCATCGAGGTACCGGTCACTCGCTGCCCAGCGTGGGGCCGCGCGGCTCGGGTGGCACGTCCAGGTCATCGACCGGCACCCCCCGGCGCGCCAGTGCGTCCAGATAGATGCGCCGTCGCGCGGCTTCGGCGACGCGTCGAACGAGGCCGGCCCGCGCGCTCCAGCGCACGCCACGCAGCGCCTCAACCTTCATGAACGGGAAGCCGAGGTCGATGAGCGCCAGCGGGAAGTGGTAGGTGAGGTTGGCGCCGTTGCGGAAGCCCGCGAGCGGGCCCCACACGTAGCGCAGCACGTCGTGGTAGCGGAGCAGCACGTCGCTGCGCAGGCCGGCAGCCGACAGGCGCTCGGTCAGGGTCAGCTCGTACTCGCGCACCACCTCCGCCTTGTCGGTCAGATCGCGCACGCCGGCGAAGAACGCGGCGAAGGCGGGGTGCTCGAGCGCGCGGCGCCGGAAGACCAAGAAGTAGCTCTGCAGGTGCGGGCGGGGCGAGCGCCCCTCGGTGAGGCCCCAGAAGTCGCAGGGGCGTTGCTCTATCTCGGCGAAGATCTCGGCGAGCGGTCGGACCGGACCGATGAGCGACGAGTTGGTGAGCACGAGCTCGTCGGCGTCGTGGGCGACGCCGCGTGCCAGCGCGTCGCGCCAGGAAGCGAAGTCGAAGCCGACGTTGGGTCGGGTGATCACCTGGTCGCGGGGGAGCCCCAGGCGCTCGGCCGCGTCGTTGCGCAGGGGGCTGGTGGAGACGACGTGCACGGTGGCGCCGTTGCTGGCGAGACCCGCAACGAAGCGTGCGAAGCGCGGCGACGGTGACGGCCCCTCGGCGTGATGGGCGATAATGACGACGCGGCCACCGGAGCCATTGGCACGCCGCCCGACTACTTGGCGGCGCTCAGTCATGGGCGACCGGTCCCATGCAGCAGCCAGCGCATCACAGTAAGCGATCCGACGTTGGCTCGCGTGCGCAGGTGCCGCTTTGCCAAGCCACGTCGTGCCCCGTCCGTCTGAGCGCGCACAAACAGCGCGACGCGCTGCGCGATCTCGGAGGGGGCGACCCAATAGTCCGGTCGCAGCGGTACCGTCGTGCGGAACAGCGCCCACGGCCACAGAGCAACACAGAGGAGGAGCACGGGCGCCGGTAGGTTCTTGGTGAGGACGGTTGCCTGGTTCCGCCAGCCAAGGTGCTGCATGTCCGATCGTCTGTGCTTGCGGGTCGAGGCATTCTCCTTGTGACGCACCACGGCGTCTGGCACGTAGAGGCACTTGCGACCCGCGAGAAGCGCTCGCATGTTCAGGTCCGAGTCTTCGTGGATGAGGAAGAAGTCCTCGTCGAACAAGCCGATGGTGTCGAAGAGCGAGCGCCGGTAGAGCGCGGCGCCCGCGCACGCCCCCAAGACACGCAGCGATCTGGTGTAGCCACGCTCCGCGTCACCTCTCCCACGGTTTTGCATGGCGAGCTTGCTGAACTTGAAGGTGTCGCCGGTGGCGTTGATGACGCCAGGAGCATCGAAATACACCATGCGCGAGGCCGCGATGTCGTAGTTGGGATGCGAGTCGAGCTCCTGCACGAGCCGCTCGAGCCAGCGCTCTGCCGCAGCGGTATCATTGTTCAGGAGTGCAACGTACTCGCTTTCTGTCCTGCGGATCCCCTCGTTGACCGCGACGGAGAAGCCACCGTTTTCGGACATGCGCACCGCCTCAGCGTCTGGCGCGTTGGCGGCGAGCCACGACAGGCTGCCGTCGGTGGACGCGTTGTCGATGACCACCACCCGGAAGTCGCGAAAGCGCTGCTGCCGAAGCGCGGCCATGCAGTCATCGAGATGAACGAGGCCATTCCAGTTTGGGATCACGACCGTGACCCGCACTGGCTCGCTCGCACGACCGCGTTGCACCTGTGCCACGCTGGTCATTCGCCAACTCGAGCGCCCGGGCCTCGACCGGGGCTGCCGCCGAGCACGCGGAGGATGAGTGGCACGATCGCCCGACGGCCCGTGGGTAAACGGCTTGGAGCCAAGAGCAGTAGTTGCGCGCAGTGCCAGCGCGCAGTGCGCAGATCGTGTGCATCCGCGGCGGCGCTGGCGAGCAGTAAATGGCGATGGGCCATCGCGTCGCGGATGGCGTCGTGATGTCGGTAGCCAAGGTAGATGTCGACGAGGCGGAGCATCTCGAGCTCCGACGCCCATCGCTTCTCAGGAGCCAGTGAGGTCCACGCGCCCCCGCTATGCACGCGGTAGAGTGACCTCACGTCGTCAATGAAGCCGATCTTGCCGTGCTCCGCGTGAAGGATGTGTAGGAGCCAGTCACTCGATCTCAGGATGCCGGTCCATGAAGGTAGCTGCACGCTCGGCATGACTCGGTACATGACTGACGGGGTACCTATGAAGTTGCTGCGCAGCAGGTCGTCGAGTGTTGTTATGGGGGGCTGATGCTCGGGGAATACGCCGTGCGCCCTGCCATCGTTGTCGACGATCGTGACCGGGTGAAAACAGATCGAGCACTCCGGGTGGGTCTCCAGGAAACTCACCTGTCGCGCCAGTTTATCCTCGGAGAGGAATTGATCATCGCCCTCGAGGAGAGCTACATACCGTCCGCGGCAGGCGCGCAGTGTACGGTCGGCGTTCCTGTGCATGCCGATATTCTCGGAATGTCGCAGGACGCGAATACGATCGGAGTACTTGGCAGCGAGCTCATCCAGTATTGACAATGTGCCATCTGGGGATGCGTCGTCACCAATGACGTGCTCGATGCGAAACAGCGCCTGTTGCCGCTGCACGGACTCGACGCATGCGCGAATGAAACGCTCGTGATTATACGTGATGGTCGCGACGCTGACGGTCGGACGATCTGCCTCTGCCGGTGCTTTCATCGCCTTGCCTCGCAGACGAGCAGCGACTCAGTTCGCGTCTCGCGGCCTCGCAACAGCGGATCGAGACTCTCGTTGCGCGGGCAGAACTGGACGTCGGCGAAGCCTCCGTCTACGAGGGCACAGCGTAGCTCCTCGTCGTCGTAGAGCCATTGGTGGCCCCACTCACGAAACGCGAGGTTTATCATGTGCGCACGCGTCTGAACGTGCGCGAACTCCGGCAGCCGCAGCCAATCCTGATCACGCCAATCCTCCGAGCAGTACTTGGCGACGATATGACGGAGCGAGGGCATCGCGATGCGCAGCGTCCCGCCCGGCATCAGGACCCGATAACAGTCGCGCAGCCACGCGCGACCCTCGTCGCGCGGCAGATGCTCCAAGAAGTGTTCGCTGTAGACTCGGGCGCACGAGCCGTGCGGGAGCGGGAGAGGAAGCGTGGCATCCCAAACCAAGTCCACCGCGCGCGCGCGTGGATTCGCATCAATCCCGAGGAAGTCCGGAACCCTGACGTCGCCACAGCCAACGTTGAGGTTGTAGGGTCGCGCCAAGCCGCGAAGGCGCTTGGCAACCGCGCGCCGACGCGCCGCGCCACGGGCGAGCGCAGCAAGGTGGCGCGTACGACGGAGGGTTCCTGCCAGGGTGGGCATCACGGAGCTCCAGGGCCCTGAGTAGCATCGTTACGGGCTTGGTGGCGCCAACGCGCGAACCACAGGCTCGCGGCCTCGCGACACGCCGACGACGCCACGACCGCGGCGGCGAGAGGAAGCACGCCGGCGCACGCCAGCGCGAACAACAGCGCGGGGCGGCCGGCCGGCAGGCCCACCGTGGACAATAACCTGAGGGACAACCAGGTCCCGACGGCCGCGAGCAGGAGGATGGGAGCGAGGTCGAATGCAAGCCAGCGGGCGTGAACCCCTGGAGCGAAGCGACGGTGCACGATTGGGGTCCAGAACAGCAGATAGGCAAGCTGCAGTACGAGCCACGCAACCCCCGCGCCCGGCCCGCCGTAGCGGAGCGCCCCGAGCAACAGAGCGGGAACCAGGAGCACGAGCAGCAACACGTTACTGACGTTGTGGAGCCGAAGCTGCCCTCGGGCGTACTGCAGCTGATAGGGGAGACCCGCGATGGCGAGCACGCCGTTACCGAGGGCGTACGGCACAAGGGTCGGTGCCGCGGCTGCTGCTGCCGTCGCATCCCCGGTCCAAGCACGCAGAAGCGGCTCGGCACCTGCCGCGAGCATCATGCTGGTTGGGGCGGCGAGAACACATGCGAACTGGGTGGTTTTTCGATACAGCGCGATGGCCGTGGCATCGGCACCCTCGCCGATGAGCCGGGCGAGGCGCGGCTGGGCGGCCATGGCGAGCGGAGCGGTGAGGAGCGTGACGAAGCCCGCGACGGTCGCTGCGATGGTGAACAGCCCGTACTCGGAGAGCGGCAAGACCTTTGACAGCAGGAGCCGGTCTGCATTGGTTACCGCAAGCCACACGCCAGTGGCGAAGGCCATGTGCATCGCGAACGGTGCAAGGCGACGCAACGTCGCGGCGACCGGGTTTGCCACGGCGCTGAGCGGCACCACCAGCAAGCGGCGTGCGACGACCATGAACACGGTGGCCTCGAGCAGCGACGCGAACAGGTGCCACGCGAAGAACGTCGTCGGTCGCGGGTCGATCAAGGTGAGCACCAGAACGCCGCCGCCGATCCGCACCGCCCCGAGCACCACGTTCCACGTCGAGGCGAGATCGAGTCGTTCGAGGCCCGTCACCGTGGCCCGGTAGAGGTTCGACAGCCAGCGCGCTGGCAAAGACAGCCCCATGAGCACGACACACGCGGAAACGTCCGCCAGCGAAAGCGCACCAACGTCGAGCCACAGGCGGGCGATGGGATCTGCGAGCGCGACGATTGCGAGTGCCAGTGCGACGCCGGCAGCGAGGAAGAGTCGCTCGAGCACTTGCATGAGCGCGCGCAGCGTGGCGAGGCCGGTGGTGCCGGCGCCGACCTGGCTCAGCTCGCGCGAGAAGGCAGCAGTGAGACCAAGGTCGAACAGAACGTGGAGCACGACGACGACGCCGGCGAAGCCGACCAGGCCGTAGGCCTCGACGCCGAGGTACCGCAGGTAAACGGGAACTGCGACGAAGCCGAGGATCGCCAAGATCCCTTGGCTTGCGGCGTTGGCGACAACGTTGCGTTTGAGCGACACCTGCGGTCAGCTCCGCGGGAGCCGAAGGGGCGGCATGTGCGCGGCGGCCCCCGAGCCGCGGGCCGCCGCGATCGCCGGGCCATGGGCAACCACGAAACGGATGAGGTCGGTGACGAGGCATATGTCCACGGGTGACATGGCGGTCCCCGTGGGCAGGATCAGTACCTGCGCTGCGATCTCTTCCGTCATCGGAAGCGAAGGCTGCTCTTCCGACACGTACGGCTCCATGCGATGCGCGCCGGGGTAGAAGTAGCGCCGTGCGATGACGCCCTCGGCCTGCAGGACCGCGAGGATGTCGTCGCGCGAAACCCCTGTAAGGGCCTCGTCGACCTCGGCGACGACATACTGGAAATTGCGCTGCCCATTCCCGCTGGGCCGCCGCAGGCGAACGCCTGGCACGTCGGCGAGCGCCTGCTGGTAGGTCTCGAGGTTCACCCTGTTCGCGGTCATGAACACCCCCATGGCGTCCATATTCACTAAGGCCATGGCCGCCGAGGCCTCGTGCATCTTGGCGTTGGTGCCGAGGTGCAAGACGAGATCGAAGCCAGCGAACCCGAAGTTGCGCATCAGCCGCAATCGCCGGGCGAGCTCGTCGTCATTGGTGGTGATCGCGCCGCCCTCGAAGCTGTTGACGAACTTCGTGCCGTGAAAGCTGAAGACCTCGGCATCGCCGAAGGTCCCAATCGGTCGCTGCCCGACACCCACGCCGAACGCATGCGCCGCGTCGAAGATGAGCTTCAGGCGGTGCTTCTTGGCGAGCGCGGTGAGTGCATCGACGTCGCAGGGCTCACCCCAGAGATGGGTTGCCAGAATCGCAGTAGTTCTTGGCGTGATCCTGCGTGCAGCCAATTCGGCCGAGAGGTGGTGGGTGCTGCGCTCCACGTCGGAAAAGACCGGCGTCAGGCCCACCCACCGCATCGCGTGGGCGGTGGCGACGAAGGTCCACGCGGGCAGAACGACCTCACCCGACAGTTCAAGGCCGTGGGCGACGAGCTCAAGCCCAACCGTCGCGTTGCAGACCGCAAGCGCGTGACGCGCTCCGGTGATGTTGGCGATGCGCGCCTCGAGCTCGCGTACGACGGGTCCGTCGTTTGTGAGCCAAACCCGATCGAAGATCTCATCGATCTTCTTATGGAATGCGGCTCGGTCGCCCAGGTTTGGGCGGCCAACGTGCTTGTCCTCGGCGAAGGTCCGCGTACCTCCGAAGATTGCGAGGTCCTCGACGCTGCGCTTCACGCGCCGCTCGCGCGCAGCTTGGCTTCGAGCTCCAGCAGCCCGCGATCGCGCTCCTTGAGGAGGCGCGCGGGGCTCCCGGCGAAGATGCCGAAGCCCGCGCACGACGTGGTGACCAGGCTGAGCGCACCGACGGCCGACCCATCGCCGATCTCCACGCCGGGGAGGATGACCGAGCCGGTGCCGACGATGACGTGCTTGCCGAGGCGCACGTCGCCGTGACGCACACCGGCGTACGCAGCGGGCACGGTAGGGTTCGTGAGCGTGCGACCGGAGTAGTCGTCGCTGCTCGAGTAGACGCAGACGCGCGCTGAGAGACCCGCGAAGTCGTCCATGACGATGCGGGCCTTGCCAATGAGCAGCGAGCCGACGGCGATGTGAACGTAGTCTCCGATGACGATGCCGCCCTCCCCAGCCGACAGAACGCAGAAGTCGTCGATCCGCACGTGATTGCCGAGGCGAATGCCTGCGCAGTTGTAGAGTGACGCTCTGTCGGAGACACGGACATCATCGCCGAACGACGCAAAGCCAAGGTCGGCGAGCTCAGAGCGTGTGTAGTACGCCATGGCCTGAGCCTCACCCCAAGCTAATGCGAGCGATCGGCTGAATGTTCATCTCCGGACTCAGCTCCTGGTAGCTCAGGACCGCCAGATGCGGGAACTCGAGCTCCACGAGCTTCCGGAAGTAGCGCCGGATCTCCATGGTGGTCAGCACCACCGGCTGCTGCGCGGAGGGCGGCAGGTTGCCCACCTCGTTGCGCACGGCCGCCAAGATCTCCTGCGTGATCTCGGGCTCGAGCGCCAGGTAGCTGCCCGACGAGGTGTGCTGCACCGACGAGCGCACCGTCTCTTCGATCTGCGGGTCGAGCAGGTACACGATGAGCGTCGACTGGCCGCGCGTGTACTTGTGCGAGATGTAGCGCTTGAGGGCAGCGCGCACGTACTCGGTGAGCATCACGGTGTCGTTCTCGACCGGGCCCCACTCCGCCAGCGCCTGCAAGATGTTCCTCAGGTCGCGGATCGAGATCTCCTCCTCGACCAAGCGGCGCAAGATGTCGGTGAGCTGGAAGGGGCTGACCGCTTTCGGCACCACCTCCTTCACCAGGGCAGGGAAGGCCTGCTCGAGCTGCTCGAGCATGTTCTGCGTCTCTTGGATGCCGACGAATTCGGCGGCGTTCTTCCTCAGCACCGCTGACAGGTGCAGCACGATGTAGCCCGGCGCGTCCCACGTGGTCAGGCCCGCGTCTTCGGCGAGCTTCTTTTGGTCCATCGCGATCCAGCCGCAGGCGTTGCCGTTGGCGGGGTTCTGCGCCGGCTCGGCCTCGATGCCGAGCAGGCGCAGGCGATCTGGCGTGTCGTTCACCAGGCACTTGGTCTTGTCGACGGAGCCCATGACCAACGGGATCTCATTGATCATGATGATGTAGCTGCCGGGGGGCAGATCGCCCTCGTTGCCGCGTACGCGCAGGCCCGGGAAGCGCACGCCGAGCTCGTAGAACAAGCCGTCGCGCATCATGGGGATGAGCTCGTTCAAGAAGTTGCTGCCCGTGGTGTCGTCGACGAGCGGCACCAGGTCTGCCGCCACCTCGAGTGCGATGGGGGTCACCACCGGCATCATCTGGGCGCTCTGGCCCTCTTGCGCGCGCGCCTTCTGCACCGCGGTCTTCTTCTCTTCGGCGGCCTTCTCCTCGCGCTCCTCGACGACGGCAGTGGTGCCCTTGCCGCCTCCCTTGGCCTGCTTGGCCTTGAAGAGGCCGAAGCTCAAGCCGCCCACCATGATGGCCGAGAGCGTGAAGGGCACGAGCGGCATGCCGGGGACCAGAAGGCCGATCATGCCGAGGAAGATCGCGGCGATGGTGAAGGCCTTGGGCTGCGCCAACACCTGCGTGGCCAGGTCCATGCCGAGGTTGGCGTCTTCCTCTTCCGAGGCGACGCGCGTGACGATGAGGCCGGCGCACATCGACATCAGGAGCGCGGGGATGATGGCCACCAGGCCTTCACCGATGGTCAGGATCGAATAGACCTCGACCGCCTCGCCGGCCGTCATGTCCTTCTGCGTGACGCCGATGATGATGCCGGCGACGATGTTGATGGCGGTGATGATCAAGCCCGCGATGGAGTCGCCCTTGACGAACTTCATGGCGCCGTCCATCGAACCGAACAGCTGGCTCTCGCGGCCCAGGTCGTTTCTGCGGCGGCGCGCCTCGTCGAGGTCGAAGGCGCCGGCGCGCAGGTCGGCGTCGATGGACATCTGCTTGCCGGGCATGGCGTCGAGGGTGAAGCGCGCGGCCACCTCGGCGACGCGCTCCGAGCCCTTGGAGATGACCAGGAAGTTCACCAGCATCAGCACCAAGAAGATCACCACGCCGACGACGAAGTTGCCGCGCACCACGAACTTGCCGAAAGACTGGATGACCTCGCCGGCGTGGGCGTCGAGCAGGATCAAGCGCGTGGAGCTGACGTTGAGCGCCAGCCGGAACAACGTCGTCACCAGGATGATGGTGGGGAACGCCGCCAGCTTGAGCGCGTCGGGGATGTACATGGCGATGAGCAGCATCACCATGGAGATGGAGATGTTGAGCACCAGCAGGATGTCGAGGAGCGGCGTCGGCAGCGGGATGATCATCATGCCGACGATCGCCATCACCAGGACGGCGAGCGCGATGTCGGCGTAGCGCCTCAGCACCGCGACCAGGTCGCCCTGCATGACGATGTCGATGAACTTCTTCATGTGCGCGCGCCCACGCTAGCGCCGTGTCGTCGCCGCGGTCAAACGCTCAGGGCTGCCCCTGCGGTCGCCCTCAGACGCGCCGATAGACGCCCACCACGATGCCCAGGATGTCGGCCTGCTTGAAGGCGCGTCGCTCGACGAAGATGGGCTCCATGCGCGCGTTGGCCGGCTGAAAGCGGATGCGATCTCCCTCGGGGAAGAAGCGCTTCACCGTGGCCTCACCCTCGATCATGGCGATGACAATCTCGCCGGCGCGCGCCGAGGGCTGCTTCTTGACGAACAAGAAGTCGCCGTCGTGGATGCCGTCGTCGATCATGGACTCGCCCACCACGCGCAGCGCGAAGATCTTCTCTTGGCGCGCGCCGCGCCCGAGGAAGAAGCTCGAGATGCGCACCGTGTCTTCGCGCTCCTCCTCGGCGAGGATGGGCTGGCCGGCCGCCACGCGCCCGAGCAGGGGCACGTCGACGAGGGTGTCGTTGGCCGCGCTCACCGGCTCGAGCACGCTCACGCGGGGCGCGCGCATCGCGTCGCCCTGGCCGCCCTTGATGACCACGAGCGTGCGGGACTTGTGGTCCTGGCGCTTGATGAAGCCCTTGCGCTCGAGCGCATTCAGGTGGTCGTTGACGCCGTTGGTGGAGCGGATGCCGAGGTGGCGCCCGATCTCGCGGATGGTGGGCGGGTAGCCGAGCTTCCGGATCTGTCCCTCGATGAAGGACAGCACGCGCTGCTGGCGGTCGGTGAGCTCGTCGGGGGCGGGTTCGCTCATACGTGACACCTGTGCAGGGGACGCCTGTACAGTAGCTGAACGCATGGCCAGGTGCCAGTATCGTCTTGCGCCGCACGCAGCGCGCCGGGGGGGGGGGGGGGGGGGGGGGGGGGGGGGGGGGGGGGGGGGGGGGGGGGGGGGGGGGGGGGGGGGGGGGGGGGGGGGGGGGGGGGGGG
>JADZDP010000080.1 GCA_020850995.1 Deltaproteobacteria bacterium | reverse complement strand
TCGCCGCGCAGGTCCTCGTCGCGGAAGCACTTCACGATCTGGAAGTAGCGATCGAGCCCCGCCATCATGAACATCTGCTTGTAGAGCTGCGGGCTCTCGGCCAGCGCGTAGAACTTGCCGGGGTTGAGGCGTGAGGGCACCAGGAAGTTGCGCGCGCCGCCCGGTGTGTACTTGACGAGCAGCGGCGTCTCCATCTCGAGGAAGCCCGCGCCGTCGAGGTAGCGGCGCGCCGCCTGCATGAGCTTGTGGCGGATGACGAGGTTCCTTTGCATGCGCGGCCGCCGCAGGTCGACGGTGCGGTGGGCGAGGCGCTTCTCCTCAGAGGTCTCGATCTTGTCCTCGACCAGGAAGGGCGGCGTCTCGGCGGCGTTGAACAGCGTCATCTCGACGGCGCTGACCTCGATGTCGCCGGTGGGCAGGCGCGGGTTGGGCGAGCCGCCGTTCTTGGCCCGATCCTCGACCACGCCACGAATGGCGACGCAGTACTCGCGGCCGAGCTGATGCGCGCGGTCGCGCAGCGCGGCGTCCTGCTCGGGCTTGAAGACGAGCTGCGTGACGCCGTAGCGGTCGCGCAGGTCGATGAAGATGCGCCCGTGGTGGTCGCGGTTCGAGTCGACCCAGCCCATCAGCACCACCTCCTGGCCGAGCTCGGCCTTGGTGAGCTGGTTGCAGGTGTGCGTGCGCTGGCGCTCGAGCAGTGTGGTCGACATGGCGCGACCTTCCTCGACGATGGCGCCCTGGTCAAGCGGTGCGGGCGCGCGCCAGGGCGTCTTTGGCGCGCCCGATGATGGGGTCCTTCGGATCGAGGCGCTGGGCGATGTCGATGTACTCGGCGGCCTCGTCGAGGGCGCCGAGGCCCAGGTGGCAGACGCCCACGTTGCACACCAGGCCGGCGTCGGTGGGCTCTCGGCGGTAGGCGTCGAGGGACGCGCTCAGCGCGGCGGCGAGATCGCCTTGCGCCAGGCACACCGAGGCCAGCTCGCGCAGCGCCTCCACGTCGTCGGCATCATCGGCCACGGCGGCCGCCAACAGGGCGCGGGCCTGGGTGAGGTCGCCGGCGCGGCGCCACAGCGTGCCGGCCAGCGCGCGGGCGCGCGGCACGATGGTGCGCTCGTCGAGGTACGGTGCGAGCGCCGTGGCGGCCGCGCGCTGCGCCTCGGCGCTGGCGCCGTCTTGGAGCGCGGCCAGCGCCCCCTGGCGCGCACGATCGGCCGCCGCTTGGTGCGCGATGGCGTTCCGTGCGCGCTGGGCCTCGGCGCGCTCGTTGCCCTCGGCGGGCGCCTGCGCCACCACCTTGGCCCACGCGTCGTCGGCGGCCGCCCATTGCTGGCGCCGCTCGCGCACGTTGGCCAGCGCGCGCCAGCCGCGCCACGAGGTGGCGTCGTGCGTCACCGCGGCCTCGAGTGCCTCCGCCGCAAGCGTCAGCGCGTGCTCCCTGGCCGCGCGCTCGAGCGTGGCCGCGTCGCGGTTGTACAGGTCGAGGCGGCACAGGCCCGCGTCGAGGTGCGCCACCGCGAGGCCGGGGTCGGCCTTGCGCGCGGCGTCGTAGCGGTGGAGCGCGTCGTCGAGGCGCCCCTCTTTGAAGTGGACGTAGCCCTCGGTGACCAGGCGCTCGGCCTTCTTGCGATCGGGGCGGTGGGCGCGGGAGAAGAGCGACATCGCGGTGACCATACTGCGAACGTGCGCCGTGGCGCCGCAGGGGGTCGGGGGCGCGGCGCCCTTCACGCTTCTTCACGATCCCGCTGCCCTCGCCTTCACAGTCGGCTCCTACCGTTGGTGCAAGGAGGAGCCACCATGATCGGCTTCGTCATCGGAACAGCGTGTCTCATCGGTCTCATCAAGGTCCTGCGCGGCCACCGCTACCATCACGGGTGGCATCAGCGCGCCTGGCACGGCCACGGAGGGGGCTGCGGCTGCGGTCCCGGCTTCGGTGGGCCGCGCGGCTTCGGGCGCGGGCGCTTCGACGAGGATCTCGACGGCTTCCCTGGCGACCCGAGCGACCAGGGGCCCCCCGTGATGCTGCGCGGCCTGTTCGCGCGCTTGCAGACCTCGCCGGGCCAAGAGCGCACCATCCTCGAGGCGCTGCGCGAGCTGAAGGTCGCGGCCCGCGCCGCCGACGACGAGCGCGCCAAGAGCGCGCGCCAGGTGGCCGAGGCCCTGCGCGGCGACGAGTTCCGCACCGAGAACATGGGCGAGGCCTTCAGCCACCTGGAGACCGGCGCCGAGGCGCTGCGCGACGCGGCCTTCGCCGCCCTGGCCAAGATCCACGCGGTGCTCGACGAGCGACAGCGCAGGCTCGTCGCCGACCTGGTGGGCCGCGGCGCCAACGTGCTCGAGCACCTGGCAGCGCAGGCCTGAACCTCAGCACCCGTTCGTCAAACAAAAGGAGCACGTCATGAGAAAGATCATCCTCGCTACCCTGCTCGGCCTCGGCGTCATCGCGGGCTTCAGCCACGGCATCTGGAGCGTTCGTCACCACCACGGCAACCCGTCATGCCAGCGCGAGAGCTGCGAGCGCTCGTGGTCGCGCTACGGCTGCGATCAGAAAGCTCCCGCGGATCCCGCGACGCCGGCGCGCTGAGCTACTGTGTCGGCGATGACGCGCCTGTTGCTCATCGACGACGACGCGCGGCTCGGGGAGCTCTTACAGGGCTACCTCGAGCCGCACGGCTTTGCGCTGACCCACGCGCACGACGGCGGGCGCGGGTTGGCCCTCCTCGAGCAAGACGCCTTCGACGCCGTGCTGCTCGACGTGATGATGCCCGGCATGGACGGCCTCGACGTGCTGCGCCGCATCCGCGCCAAGAAGCTGCGCCTGCCGGTGGTGATGCTGACGGCGCGCGGCGACGAGGCCGACCGCATCGTGGGCCTCGAGCTCGGCGCCGACGACTACCTCGGCAAGCCCTTCTCGCCGCGCGAGCTGCTGGCGCGCCTGCGCGCGGTGTTGCGCCGCGCCACGCCCGACGCCTTCGGCGAGAAGCTCCGCGTCGGCGACGTGCTGGTAGACGCGGGCGCGCGCAGCGCCGAGCGCGCCGGCAAGGCGCTCGACTTGACGGCGCTCGAGCTCGACCTCCTGGTGGCGCTCATGCGACGCGCGGGCCGGCCGGTGCCGCGTGACGCGCTGCTCGGCGAGGCCGGCCGCGCCGACGTGGTGGTGGGCGAGCGCACCGTCGACGTGCACGTCTCGCACCTACGGCACAAGCTCGGCGAGCCCTGCCCCATCAAGACGGTGCGCGGCGTGGGCTACCTGTTTGCCAAGGAGGGCCCATGAGGCGGCGCTGGCGAGCGCACCACCAGCACCTGCGCCGTCAGCACCGGCCGCTGCGCAAGCACCTCTTCGTGGGCGCCTTCGCGTCCATCGCCGCCACCGCCGCCACCGTGTGGATCGTGGGGTCGGCGCTGTGGGCCGGCGAGCACGCCGGGCAGCGCACCGTGGTGCGCGGCGACGGCAGCACCGAGTACTGCTACACTAGCACGCGCGCACAGCGCCCCTGGCGCGCGCCCCTCGTCGTGGGCGCGGTCGTGGCGGTGGTGTGGGGCATCACCGGCGCCTTCGCGCGGCGCGCCACGCTGCCCTTGGCCGAGCTCGCCGACGTGGCCCGGCGCATCGGCGCCGGCGACCTGCGCGCGCGTCCGCAGCCGCGGCCCCACCGCATCGCCGAGGTGGCGGCGCTGGCCGACGCGCTCACCGACATGGCCGAGCGCATCGAGCGGCAGCTCTCGGATCAACGCGCGCTCTTGGCGGGGGCCTCGCACGAGCTGCGCACGCCCCTTGGTCACCTGCGCATCCTGGTGGAGACGCAGCGCGAGCAGCCTTCGGCACAAACGCTCGGCGAGATCGAGCGCGAGATCCTCGAGATGGACGCGCTGGTGGGGCGTCTGCTCGCGCAGGCGCGCCTCGACTTCGCCGTGGCCGAGCGCCGCGACACCGACCTCGTGGAGCTGGCGCGCCGCGCGCTCGCCCGCGCCGGTGTCGACGAGGCGCGCTTGCGGGCGCCGCCCACGCTCAGTGCCAGCGTCGACCCCACGCTGGTGCTCGGCGCCATGTCGAACCTGCTCGACAACGCGGCCGCCCACGGTGGCGGCGTCGAGGCGCTGGTCATCGAAGATGCGGGCGAGCTCGTGCGCGTGTTCGTCGATGACGCCGGACCGGGCATCGCCGACGAGGATCGCGCGCGCGTGTTCGAGCCCTTCTTCCACAAGGGCGCCAAGGGCACCCTGGGGCTTGGCCTGCACCTGGTGCGCCGTATCGCCGAGGCGCACGGTGGTCGCGCCGCAGCCGAGGCGCGCCCCGAGGGTGGCGCGCGCGTGGGCTTCACGGCGCGCGTGCGCGCGAGCTGAGGAGCGCGGCGGCTGCCTGCAAGGTGCTACCGCTGCTGCCGTTTTTTATGTAAAAATGGCGGTTGTGTTCCCACGTGACCTGGTCCCGCCCGGATCGCAGAGCTTCTTCCTCTTTGGGCCTCGTGGCACTGGCAAGTCCACCTGGCTGCGGCAGGTGTTTCCCGACGCCGTTCACCTCGATCTGCTCGACCTGCGCCTGTACACGGAGCTGCTCGCGCACCCCGAGCGACTGGAGGCCATGGTGCGGCCCACGGGGCGGCCGGTGGTGGTGCTCGACGAGGTGCAACGGCTGCCGGCCCTGCTCGACGAGGTGCACCGCCTGATCGAGGCGCGCCGCTGGCGTTTCATCATGACCGGCTCGAGCGCCCGCAAGCTGCGGCGGGGCGGCGCCAACCTGCTGGCAGGCCGCGCGCGCACCCTCACCATGCACCCGCTCACCGCCCATGAGCTCGGCAAGCGCTTCGTCCTCGAGGGCTCGCTGCGACATGGTCACCTCCCCATGGCGTGCACCGAGCCGGACCCGGCGGGGTACCTGGCGAGCTACGCCGGCACCTACCTGCGCGAGGAGGTGCAGGCCGAGGCGTTGACGAGGAACCTCGATGCCTTCGCGCGCTTCTTGGTGACCGCCAGCTTCTCGCAGGCGAGCGTGCTGAGCGTCGCGCCCATCGCGCGCGAGCTCGGCGTTGCGCGCAAGAGCGTGGAGGCGTGGTTCGATCTCCTCGACGATCTCCTGCTCGGCGTGCGCCTACCCGTGTTCACGCGCCGCGCGCGGCGCGCGCTCGTCGCGCACCCCAAGTTCTACCTGTTCGATGCCGGCGTGTTTCGCGCCCTGCGCCCGCGCGGTCCCCTCGACAGCGTCGAGGAGACCGACGGCGCCGCGCTCGAGACCTTGGTGATGCAGGAGCTGCGCGCCACCAACGACAACCACGGGCTCGGCTACCAGCTCAGCTACTGGCGGACGCGCGACGGCAAGGAGGTCGACTTCGTGCTCTATGGCGAGCGCGGGCTCCACGCCGTCGAGGTGAAGCGCAGCGGGCGTTTCCGCGATGAGGACCTCGATGGCCTGCGCCTGTTTCGCGCGGATTACCCCGCCGCGCGCTGCGCGTTGCTGTACGGCGGCGAGCGCGAGTACGACTTCGAGGGCATTCGCGTGCTGCCGCTTTCTCGAGCGCTGCCGCGGCTGCCGACACTGCTTGGCGGCGCGGGCAGCAAGGCCGGCGCGCGCCGCTGAGCCTCCAGCGGACGGTCAGCGCAGGTACGGCGTATGCGCGACGGCGTCAGACACCGAGGGCGCGTGCGTGCGTCGCCGCGCCTGCTCATCCTGCGCGCGCATCACCTGACGCATCATGGTGACGCACAGGATGGCCGCGAGCCAGGTGAGCCCGGCGGCGACCAAGTCTACCGTCGTGCTCTCGACCTTCCACGAGATGCGCCCAGCGATGCCCGAGAAGATCCACGCCGCCCACCACGCCTTGATGAGCTCGCTGCGCGGCGACGAGAGCCACGATGAGGTCTCGTTCGAGGTGGCGCTGCTGGCCTGCCAGATCTCCTGCGTCGCCTGGTAGGGCTTCCACAGGTTGAGGAAGGGGATGAAGAAGGAGCCGACGGCGAAGGCCGGCGAGGTCTCGAAGCCCGAGTGGCCGAGCGCGCGCACGTTGTGGGCGGCGCGGTTGAGCCACACGCAGAAGAAGATCACGGAGAGGAGGAAGCCGAAGACGAAGAGGCCGAGGAGGCCTATCGACAGGAAGGCCGCGCCCAGGCCCATGGCGGCGTCCTCGTCGAAGGCGCCGGACGCGTTGGCCCCCACGATGGCGAGCTGCGCCACGGCGAAGGCGAGCATGAACACGGTGGTGGCGGTGGTGAGCACGAACAGCGGGCGATAGGGCTTCATGCGGCCTCCCAGGGAGGGGATCGGCGCAGGGTACGCGCTTGACGTCAACGGGTCCGATCTGCCGGGCGCACCCACCGCAACCGCGCGGTCCACGCCCTCACTCGAGCCTGGGCGCACCTCGCGATGCGGGCTTCGCCTGCGCCTGCGCCACCTTCGCGACCAGCGAGAGCGGCAGCCGCTTCGCGAGCGCGAAGGCCGCGACGTAGGCGAGCGGGAAGCGCACGCGCGCTGCACCGCGGTCGACGCCGCGCACGATGAGCGCCGCGGCCTCGTCGGTGTCGAGGATGAAGGGCATGGGGAAGCGGTTCTTGGCGGTCATCTCGCTCTTGACGAAGCCCGGGTGCACCAGCGTGACCTGCACGCCGCGCGGCGCGAGATCGAGGCGCATGGCCTCGGTGAAGTACGACAGGCCCGCCTTGGCCGCGCCGTAGTCGAGGGCGATGGGCAGCGCGAGCTCGGCCGCCAGGCTCGACACGGCCACCAGGTGTCCGCGACCACGCGCCAGCATCGGCTGCTGCGCGGCGAGCAGCGTCGCGATGGCGCCCGTGAAATTGATGGCGAGCACTTTTTTGACGTCGTGGTAGCGCATGCGCGAGGCCGTGGTGCCCTTGCCCCCCACGCCGGCGTTGGCGATGACGGCGTCGAAGCCGCCGACCTTCGTGTCGAGCTCGAGCAGCGCGGGCTCGAGCGCCTCGGCATCTTCGATGTCGAGGGGCACGGCGTGGGCGGTGCCGTCGGCGCTGCGGATGGACGCGACCTCGTCGGCGAGGCGATCGGCGCGCCGCGCCGCGAGCCACACGTGATCGCCGCGCCGGGCGTAGTGGCGCGCGAGGGCAGCGCCGATGCCGCTCGACGCGCCCGTGATGAGCACCTTCATTGGAGGGACCTCCGAGCGCGTCGATATAGCGTCGCAGTTCGGCCGCACCAGGACCACGCCCTGACGCGCGGGCACCACGCGACGTGACGCAGCGCGTTCGCACCTGATCTCGCCTTGCGAGGGCGCCGCCAAAGGGCTACCCGTGGGGTCCATTTTGCGGCAAAACCGAGTTTCTTCACTTTTTGCTGAAACTCGCCTTCCACGTCGAGAAAGCGCGCGAATTCACCCGTGAACGCCGCCGAAAACCGCCTGGTGCCCGCGCTCGCGTCGTGGACCCCCGACCGCGAGCCTGCGGCCTTCGATCCCGAGGGCCTGGCAGGTGCGGCGCGCCGCGTGCGCGAGCCCTGCGCGGTGCTGCAGGACCTCGCCAGCGGGCGCATGGGGGTGGGCGTCGGCGGCAGCGCGTCGGCGACGGGGTCGTGCGCGCTCGTGGCCGCGCTGCCCGCGCTGTGGCCCGAGCACTTGGGCAGCCGCGCCTTCCTCGAGGCGCATGCCTGCCGCTTCCCCTACGTCGTCGGCGAGATGGCCCAGGGGCTCACCACGGCGCGCATGGTGGTGGCCGCGCACCAGGCGGGCCTGCTCGGCTTCTTTGGCGCCGCAGGGCTCGCGCCCGCCAAGATCGAGGCCGCCATCGACGAGATCGAGGCCGGCGTGGCCCGGCACGCGGGCAAGGACCCGCACAGCTGGGGCGTGAACCTCATCCACTCGCCGAGCGAGCCCGAGCTCGAGGACGCCGTCGTCGATCTGTACCTGCGGCGCGGCGTGCGGCGCGTGTCTGCCTCGGCGTACATGGCGCTCACGCCCATGCTGGTGCGCTTCGCCGCCAGCGGGCTGTGGCAAGACGGTGCTGGGCGCATCCATCGCTCGAGCTTCGTGTTCGGCAAGATCTCGCGCCCCGAGACGGCGCGCGCCTTCCTGCTGCCGCCCCCCGCGACCATGCTCGAGGCGCTGGTGCGCGAGGGCAAGCTCAGCGCCGAGGAGGCGCGCTTGGCGCAGCGCCTCCCGGTGGCCACCGACCTCACCGTCGAGGCCGACAGCGGCGGCCACACCGACAACCAGGCGCTGCCTGCGGTGTTCCCCACGGTGAAGCAGTTGGCGCTCACCTGCGCGCGCGAGCTCGGCATGGACACGCCGGTGCGCGTGGGCGCGGCCGGCGGCCTCGGCACGCCCGACGCGGTGGCCGCCGCTTTTGCCATGGGCGCCTCCTACGTGCTCACGGGCAGCGTCAATCAGAGCGCCGTCGAGAGCGGGCTGTCCTTGCGCGGGCGCAAGCTGCTCGCCGAGGCGCGCCTGGGCGACACCACCATGGCTCCCGCCGCCGACATGTTCGAGATGGGCGTCAAGGTGCAGGTGCTCAAGCGCGGCACCTTGTTCGCGCCGCGCGCCCACAAGCTCTACGAGCTCTACAAGGGCTACCCCTCGCTCGAGGCCATCCCCGCCGCCGAGCGCAGCCGGCTCGAGCGCGAGATCCTGGGCGGCAGCGTCGACGAGCTGTGGGCGTCCACGCGCGCCTTCTTCGAGCGGCGTGATCCGAAGCAGATCGCCAAGGCCGAGGCCGACCCCAAGCACAAGATGGCGCTGGTGTTTCGCGCCTACCTCGGCCAGGCCTCCAAGTGGGCCATCAGCGGCGACGACAAGCGCGCCCTCGACTTCCAGATCTGGAGCGGCCCCGCGCTCGGCGCCTTCAACGCCTGGGTGCAGGGCAGCTTCCTCGAGCCCCTCGAGGCGCGCACCGTGGCGCAGATCGCGTGGAACCTGCTCGAGGGCGCTGCCGTCGTCACGCGCGCCCAGCAACTGCGCGCCGCCGGCTGCCCCGTGCCCGATGACGCCTTCCTCTTCACGCCGCGGCCCCTTGCCCTCGTCGACGAGGACGAGGACGCGTCAGCGCGCGCACCCACAGCGCGCGGCCCTTCCAGCGGCGGCAGCCGCGGCGCCACTACCTTGGAGCTGCAATGACGGGTCGTCGCCAGGAGCCCATCGCCATCGTCGGTCTCGGCGGCCTGTTCCCCGGCAGCCTCGACGTCGCCGAGCTGTGGAACCACGTGCTCAAGAAGAGCGACCTCGTCACTGAGATCCCCGAGACCCATTGGAAGGCCAGCGACTACTTCGACGTAGACCCGAAGGCGCCCGACAAGACCTACGCCAAGCGCGGCGCCTTCTTGCCCAAGGTGCCCTTCGACCCGCTCAAGGAGGGCATGCCGCCGAGCCTGTTGCCGTCGACGGACAGCTCGCAGCTCTTGGCGCTGTTGGTGGCGCGCACCACGCTCGAGGAGGCCATGGGCCCCCTCGAGCGCGCCGACAAGACGCGGGTGTCGTGCTTGCTCGGCGTCACCTCGGGGCAAGAGCTGTTTGGCCAGATGGCCTCGCGGCTGCGCCAGCCCGAGTGGCGCGCCGGCATGCGCGCCGCGGGCATCGACGAGGCCGCTGTGGAGCGCGCCGTCAAGCTCATCGGTGACACCATGGTGCCCTGGACCGAGGCCACCTTCCCGGGGCTCTTGGGCAACGTGGTCGCGGGCCGCATCGCCAACCGCCTCGACCTGGGCGGCACCAACGCGGTCACCGACGCGGCCTGCGCGTCGAGCTTCGCGGCGATCTCCATGGCCGTGGATGAGCTGGTGTTGCGCCGCGCCGACGTGGTGCTCACCGGCGGCGTCGACACGCTCAACGACATCTTCATGTACATGTGCTTCTCGAAGACGCCGGCCTTGTCTGCCTCGGGCGACTGCCGGCCCTTCGATGCCACCGCCGACGGCACGCTGCTCGGTGAGGGCCTGGGCATGGTGGCGCTCAAGCGCCTCGCCGACGCCGAGCGCGACGGCGACGCCATCTACGCCGTGCTGCGCGGCATCGGCACCTCCAGCGACGGGCGCAGCAAGAGCGTGTACGCGCCCGTCCCCGAGGGGCAGGCCAAGGCGCTGCGCCGCGCGTACGCCAGCGCCGGCTACTCGCCCGACACGGTGGAGCTCGTCGAGGCGCACGGCACCGGCACCAAGGCCGGCGACGTAGCGGAGCTGCAAGGGCTCACCATCGCCTTCGACGAGAGCGGTCGCCAGGATCGCCAGTGGTGCGCCGTGGGCTCCATCAAGAGCCAGATCGGGCACACCAAGTCGGCGGCGGGCGCCGCGGGGCTCATCAAGGCCGCGCTGGCGCTGCACGAGCGCGTGCTGCCGCCCACGTGCAAGGTGAGCGCGCCGAGCCCGGCCGCGCGCTTCTCCGAGAGCCCCTTCTACGTGAACAGCGAGGCGCGCCCGTGGGTTCGCGGCGGCGAGCACCCGCGGCGCGCCGGCGTGTCGTCGTTCGGCTTTGGCGGCAGCAACTTCCACCTGGCGCTCGAGGAGTACACGGGCGAGGGGCGGCGACCCGCGCGCCTGTCCCGGCGCGACGTCGAGCTGTTTGCGCTCTCGGCGGAGAGCACCGAGGCGCTGCGCGCGCAGGCGCGCGCGCTGGCCGACGCGCCCGGCGCCGATCTCGCGCGCTGGTCGGTTGAGCTGCTCGCGCGCTTCGACGCCAAGGCGCCGCACCGCGCAGCCTTCGTGGCGGCCCACCTCGACGAGGCGCGAGCGCGCCTGGCGGACATCGCCGCGGGCACCACCAGCCCCCTGGTGGTCACCGGCGCCGGCGCGCCCGGCAAGGTGGCCTTCGTGTTTCCCGGCCAGGGCAGCCAACAGGTGGGCATGGGCGCCGCGCTCGCCATGGGCTTCGAGGCCGCGCGCGCCGTGCTCGACCGCGCCGAGGACGCGCTCCCCCTTGCGCGCCTCATGTTCCCCCCTCCCGCCTTCAGCGACGAGGAGCGCGCCGCACAGCGCGCGCTGCTCACGAAGACCGAGCACGCGCAGCCCGCCCTCGGCGCAGCGTCCTTGGCCACGCTGCGCGTGCTCGAGGAGCTCGGCCTCTCGTGCGACATGGCCGCTGGTCACAGCTTCGGTGAGCTGACGGCGCTGTGCGCGGCCGGTGCCATCGACGAGGCCACGCTGGTCTCCTTGGCGCGCCGGCGCGGCCAGCTCATGGCGACGTCGTCCAAGACGGCAGGCGCCATGGCCGCCGTCATGGGCGACGCGCGCTTCGTGCCCGAGCACCTCGTGGGCCTGGGCGTGGTGGTGGCCAACCACAACGCGCCCGACCAATGCGTCATCTCCGGCGAGGTGTGTGACCTCGACCTGGCCAGCAAGCGCCTGGCGGACGCGGGCTTCACCGTGAAGAAGCTCCTCGTGTCCACGGCCTTCCACTCGCCGCTCGTGGAGGGCGCGGTGGCGCCCTTCGCCGAGGCGCTGGCGCAGGTCGAGGTGCGCGCGCCGCGCTTCCCGGTCTATGCCAACACCACGGCCACGCCTCACGGCGACCCCGCGGCCACGCGCGCGGAGCTGGCGCGGCAGATCGGCGCGCCCGTGCGCTTCGTCGACGAGGTGCGCGCCATGCGCGAGGCCGGCGCCAGGGTGTTCGTCGAGGTGGGGCCGGGCGCGGTCTTGACCGGCCTGGTGCAGCGCATCGCACCCGACGTGCTCGCCATCGCCACCGACGGCAAGGGCGAGGGTCTGCGCCCCTTCTTCACCGCGCTGGCGCGCCTGTGCGCCGCCGGCGTGCCGCTCGCGCTCGATCGCCTGCCCTGGCCCGCCGCCTCACGCGCGCCCGTGGCGACGAAGACCAGCGTGTGGATCAGCGGCGCCAACGTGGGCAAGCCCGCCCTGCCCGCGCCGCAACCGGCCGCCTCCGTCGTCGACGCGCCCTCGCGCGCGGCCGTGGCCGCGGCGTCGCAGCACGCGTCACCCCCTGCTCCACGTGTGGTCGTGCCACCGCCGTCGACGCCACCGCCGCCCCCTGTCCCCTCGAGGATCGCACCCATGACCACCAAGCCCCCTGCTCTGCTCTCCTCCGGTTGGCTCGACGTGTTCCGCGAGGGGCAACGTCAGTCGGCCGAGGCGCACCTCGCGCTGCAGCGCGCCCTCGTCGAGTCGCACCAGGCGTACCTGCAGGCCTTCGAGGCCACGCAGGCGGCGCTGTTGGCGGCGGCGGCCGGCGCGCCGGTCGTGGTTGGTGCGCCGGCAACGGTGGTGGCGCCGGCGCGCACCTTGTCGTTGCCGCCCATGCCAGCGGCCATGGCTGCGCCCGCCCCCGTCGTCGTCGCCCAGCGCGAGCGCGCGACACACGCGCCCGACGACGGACGTGGGAACGGGCATGCGCACGGGAATGGCAACGGGCACGCGCACGGCAATGGCCACGGCAACGGACATGGGAACGGCAACGGCAACGGCAACGGCCACCACAAGGCCCCCGTGCTGCCCTCGCCCGCCATCGTGACGCCGGCGCCGGTGCATGCCAATGGCAGCGCTGACCCGCGCGCGCTCTTGCTCGCGGTGGTGGCGGACAAGACGGGCTACCCGGTGGAGTCGCTCGACGACGCCATGGGCCTCGAGAGCGACCTGGGCATCGACTCCATCAAGCGCGTCGAGATCCTGGGCGCGCTCAAGGACAAGCTGCCTGCCGCCGACCAAATCGACGCGCTCAAGCTCGCGCAGCTCAAGACCCTCGGCGAGATCGCGGCGGCCCTGCGCGCCGTGCACGGCAAGAGCGCAGCGCCTGCCGCGAGCGCTGCCGCGCCTGCACCTGCCAAGCCCGCGCTCTCCGCGACCTCGACCAGCGCCAGCGGCGACCTCCTCCCCGCCCTGCTCGACGTGGTCGCCGAGAAGACCGGCTACCCGAAGGACGCGCTCTCACCCTCGATGGCGCTGGAGGCCGACCTGGGCGTCGACTCCATCAAGCGCGTGGAGATCCTCTCGGCGCTCAAGGAGCGCGTGCCCGCGCTGCCCCCCGTCGACGCCGCGCGCATGGCGCAGCTGCACACCCTCGGTGAGATCGCGGCAGCGCTAACCAGCAGCAACGCCGCCTCGGCAGGCCCGGCGCGCGACAGCGCCAACGGAGCCGCGCGCCCTTTCTGAGCGGAGACGTCGACACGGGTGGCCACCCGACGTCTCTCGAGGAGCCCACGCGCGTGCCGCGCGCCGTCCTGCAGTGGGTGGTGCGGCCGCTTGCTCCTCGTACCCCGGGGGCGCTCGATGGCCGTCTTGGCGTCGACGAGGAGCGCGTGCTCGCGCTGGCGGTGGCCGGTCCCCACGGCCGCGCGCTCGCCGACGCACTTCGCGCGCGCCTGCCCGCGCAGCCGCTGGCGATCGTCGAGGGTGACGCGCCGTTGCCCGCGCGCGCCCACACCGTCGTCGACGCGCGCGCCCTCGACCCGGGCGCCGACGTCGCGGATGCCCTGGCGCGCCTCAAGCGCTCGCTCTTCCTCGTGCAGCCCGCGCGCGCGCTCGGCGTGCGCCGCCTGGTGGCGCTGACGCGCGAAGACGGCAGCGACGCCGCTGCGGTGGCCGCCGGCATCTCGGGCCTGATCAAGACCGCCGCGCTCGAGTGGCCCGCGCTGCGCTGCGCCGTCATCGATGTGGCACCGGGCGTCGATGCCGTCAGCGTCCTCGTCGACGAGCTCAGCGCGGGCCTGCCGGATCGCGAGGCGCGCCACGCCGAGCACGAGGGGCGGCCCGCGCGGCGCGTGCCGCTGCTCGTGCACCAGGCGGTGCGGCCCACGGCCGGCGACGCGCTGGTGGGCCCAGGGTCGGTGGTGGTGGCGAGCGGCGGCGCGCGCGGCGTCACCGCCACCACGCTCTTGGCGCTGGCCAAGGCGGCGCGCTGCGCCGTGCTGCTGCTCGGGCGCACCGCCATCGACGCGCCCGAGCCCGCATGCTGCGCCGGCCGCGTCGACGAGGGCGCCCTCAAGCGCGCCCTGCTCGACGACGCCAAGGCGCGCGGCGAGCCCATGCAGCTCGCGCGCATCGGTGCGGCCGCACAGGCGGTGCTCGCCGCGCGCGAGATCCGCGCCTTCATCGGCGCGCTCGAGGACGTTGGCGCGCGCGTGCTCTATCGCGCCGTCGACGTGCGTGACGCGCCCGCGGTGGCCGCGGCCTGCGCCGACGCGCGCGCCGCCTTCGGCCCCATCACCGACCTGGTGCACGGCGCCGGCGTGCTCGCCGACAAGAAGATCGAAGACAAGACGCCCGAGCAGGTCGACCGCGTCATGGACACCAAGGTGCTCGGGCTTTCGTCGCTGCTCGCGGCTACCGCCGGCGATCCGCTGCGCACGGTGTCGCTGTTCTCGTCGGTGGCCGGGCGCTTCGGCAACGTGGGCCAGGTCGACTACGCCATGGCCAACGAGGCGCTGAACCACCTGGCCAACGCGCTGTGGGCGCGCCGCCGCGGGGCCCTCGTCGTCAAGGCGCTCAACTGGGGCCCCTGGGAGGGCGGCATGGTCACGCCGGCCCTCAAGAAGCTGTTCGCCGAGCGCGGCGTGGCGGTGTTGCGCCACGAGGACGGCGCGCGCCACTTCGTCGACGAGCTGACGGGCGCATCGGGCATGGCCACCGAGGTGGTGTTCGGCGGCGAGCTGGCGCCCACGTCGGGCGCGGAGCACGCGCCGGCGCGCATGCACCTCGACGGCTCGTCGTGGGGCATCTTGGCCGACCACGCCATCGCCGGCGTGCCCGTGCTCCCCGTCGTCGGTGCCCTCGAGCTGTTCGCGCGCGCGCGGCCCACGCTCCGCACGCTCACCGATGTGCGCGTGCGGCGCGGGCTGCGCTTGCCGCGCCTGTTCGATGGCGGTCACGACGTGGAGGTGCGCGAGCACGACGACGAGCTCGCGCTCGTCACGCCGGGCGAGGCCGCGCCCCACTACACGGCGCGCGCGGGAGCGGCCGACGACCTGCCGCCCCTCGAGCGCCCGCGCGGTCTTTTACCCGCCGCCGCCAGCGCGCTCTACGACGAGCTCTTGTTCCACGGCCCCACCTTCCACCTCGTCGAGGGCGTGAGCGCTTGTGGCGACGACGGCATGATCGCGCAGGTGCGTGGCGTGCGGCAGGCGCGCTGGCCGGGGGCCTGGCGCACCGACGCCGCCGCCGTCGACGGCGCGCTGCAAGCGGCGCTCCTGTGGGCGCGCCACATCACGGGTGGCGCCTTCCTGCCTACCAGCATCGCCCGCGTGTCGCTGGCGCCGCCCGGCGAGGGCCCGCTCACCTGCGTACTCAAGGCGCGTGTGGCGCCGAGCGGCCCCCGCGCGCTCGTTGACGCTTGGCTGCTCGGCCCCGACGGCGCCGTGCGCGTGGCCTTGAGCGGCATCGAGATCCATCGCTTGCCCGACGACCGCGCCTTCGCACGCCGGCCCGCGCCCGAGGCGCGAGGCGCACCGTGAACCCCGTGGCGCCCATCGCCGTGGTCGGCAAGGGCTGCGTGCTGCCGGGGGCGCTCACGCCGCGTGCCCTCGGTGAGCTGGTGTTCGATCGACGGCGCGCGCTCAGCGACGCGGGCGCCGATCGCCTGCGCATCGATCCCGCGCTGGTGACTGGCCCAGAGCCCGATCGCGCCGTCTCGCTCAAGGGGGGCCTGGTCACGGGCTTCTCCCTCGAGGATGGCGGGCTGGCGGTGCCGCGGGCCGACCTGTTGGCGCTCGACCCCTTGTTCGCGTGGCTGTGCAGCGCGGGGCGCGACGCGCTCGTCGACGCGGGCTTCGAGACGCCGCTCACCGGCGTGCGCGCGGGAGCCGTGCTCGGCAACCTGTCCTTCCCCACCGAGGCCATGACCCTGTTCGGCGAGCGCGCCGCCCTCGACGACGCGCTCGCCCACACGCTCGCCCACACGCTCGGCCGCGCCGCGCGACGGAGCATCGGCGCACCTTGGGCCACCCTCGACGGGGGCGTGGGCGACGCGCGCGATCGCTTCATGTCGGGCCTGCCCGCGCACCTGTTGGCGCAGGCGCTGGCGCTCGACGCCGGCGCCTTCTGTCTCGACGCCGCGTGCGCGTCGTCGCTGTACGCGCTGCGCCTGGCCATGCGCGCGCTCGTCGAGGGCCGCGCCGATGTCATGCTGGCGGGGGCGGTCAACCGCGCCGACTGCCTGTTCCTGCACGTCGGCTTCACGGCCCTGCACGCGCTGTCGCCTACCGGAAAGAGCCGCCCCTTCGACCGCCGCGCCGATGGGCTCGTGCCCGCCGAGGGCTGCGCGCTGGTGGCGCTCATGCGCCTCGACGACGCGGTGGCGCAGGGCAAGACCATCCACGGCGTGTTGCGCGGCATCGGCCTTTCGAACGACGGGCGCGCCAAGAACCTGCTCGCCCCCTCCACCGAGGGACAGGTGCGCGCGCTGCGCGGCGCCTGGCGGTGCGCGGGCCTGTCGCCCGACGAGGTCGACTTCATCGAGTGCCACGCCACGGGCACGCCCACGGGCGACGCCACCGAGCTCGCGAGCCTGCGCGAGGTGTTCACGCGCCCCGCCGGCGACGCGCGCGGCCCGCTGCCGCTCGGCTCCCTCAAGGGCAACCTGGGCCACCTCATCACCGCCGCGGGCGGCGCCGGTCTGCTCAAGGTGCTCGACGCCATGGCGCGCGAAGAGCTGCCGCCGAACCCAGGGCCCCTCGAGCCCATCGCGCCCGTCGACGCGAACGCGCAGTTCGCCGTGCAGACCGAGCGAGCGCCGTGGCACCGCGGCGCCCACCCGCGCCGCGCCGGCCTGTCGGCCTTTGGCTTCGGCGGCAACAACGCCCACCTCGTGGTGGAGCAGCACGAGCCGCATCGATTCGTCGCTTCGGTTCCCGTGCAAGTGAGCGCCACACCCCTGGCCGTGGTGGCGCTGGCCACCATGGCCGCGCGCGAGGGCGCGCCCATCGCCGTGGCGCTGGAGGGTCTGCGCTTCCCGCCCCACGATCTGCGCGAGTCCATCGCGCAGCAGCTGCTGGTGTTCGAGGCCGGGCGTCGTGCCGTGCACGCCCTCGGCGCCCGTGTCGACGAGGCGCTGCCCCGCGAGCGCACCGGCGTGTTCGTGGGCATGGGCACCGACGTCTCGGTCACCACCCCCGGGCTGCGCTGGCGCGCGCCGCGCCTGGCGCGCCGCCTCGCCCTGCAGGGCGGCGCCGATGACGGTGCGCTGGCGCGGGCACTGAAAGACGCGGCCATGCCCCCGTTGCCCGCCCAGGGCGTGCTCGGCTGCATGCCGAACATCCCGGCCAACCGCCTCAACGTGCAGCTCGACCTGCGCGGACCCGGCTTCACCGTGTCCGCCGAGGAGCGCTCGGGGCTGGCCGCGATCGAGGTGGCGCGCGCGCTACTCGATGCCGGCGACATCGACGCCGCGCTCGTGGGCGCCACCGACGCTTGCCGCGACCCGCGCCACACCCGTGCGCTCGAAGCGCTGCGCGCCACACCGGTCGCCGCTGGTGACGGCGCCGGGGTGCTGGTGGTGATGCACGAGGGGCGCGCCCGCGCGCTCGGGCTGCCGGTGCTCGCGCTCCTCGGGGTGCGTGGCGACGGCGGCGAAGATCTCTCGGGCGCCTCGCTGCCGCGCTTCGGCGATACCCACGCGGCGCGCGGCCTGCTCGACGTCGCGCTCGCCATCGAGAGCGCGGCCATGGGCGCGCTCCCGTCGGGCGAGCCCTGGCCCGCCTCTGCCGCGCGCACGGCCAGCGTGCGCGTCGAGGCGCTCGGTGCGCCTGCCGCCACGCTGACGCTCTCGTCGACCGACGCGCCGCTCGCGGCACCGCCCGCTGTGCTCTTGCTCGGTGCGCCCACGCGCGCGACGCTGGTGGACGCGTTGCGCGCAGTCGAGGCCGACCCGCGGGCGGCCACGCTGGCGGGCCGCGCCGCACTCGAGCGCGGCCCCTGGCGCGCCGGCGTCGGCGGCGCCGACGCCGCCCAGGTCTGCGCGCGCGCGCACGAGCTCGCGGACGCGCTCGCCGCCGGGCGGGATCGCGTCGAGGGCGCCCTGGCGCGCAGCGCCGCGTTGGTCACGCGTGACGAGGTCGCGCTCCTGTTCGGTACCGCCGCCGGCCAGGGGGCGTGGGCCGCCGCCGAGCTCTTGCGCGCCTGGCCTGGCGCCGGGCAACGCCTCGCGCGCGCCTTTGGCGACGTGGGCGCGCGCGCCGTGCTCTCCGGGCGTGCCACGCCCGACGCGCCCTTCTTCACCGAGCTCTCGCTCGCCTCCGCGCAGATGCAGGTGCTGGCGGGCCTGGCCCTCGACGTGCTCGACGTGCGCGCGCGGCGTGCGTGGGGCGTCTCGCTCGGCGAGTCGAACGCGCTCCTCGCGGCGGGGGCGTGGACCGATATGGGCGCGCTCTTCGCCGAGATGCGCGACACGCGCCACTTCGACCTCGTGGCGGGCGGCGCCTTTGCGGCGGCGCGCGCGCACTGGCGCACGCAAGGGCGTACGGAGCTCAGCGACGGTCTGCCGTGGCGCGCGGTGGTGGTGCGCGCACCCCTTGGTGCCGTCGAAGCGGCGCTGGCGCTCGACAACGTCGCTGGCCGCGCGTTCCTCCTCGTGATCCACGCCGACGACGAGGTCGAGCTCGGCGGCGCGCCCGACGCGGTGGCCGCCGTGCTCGCACGCCTGGGGGTGGTGGGCGTGGAGCTGCCGCGCATGCCGGCCGTACACTGCGCGCTGCTCACGCCCGGCGCCGACGCATACCGCGCGCTCCACCGCCGCGCGCTCGCCCCCACCGATGTCGAGGTGTGGGGCCACGGCGGGCGCCTGCCTCTCGAGGGCGGCCCCGACGCCGTGGCCGACGCCATCCTCGCGCAGGCGCTCCACTGCGTCGACGTGCGCACCTCGCTGCGCAGGCTCGCGCACACAGGAGCGCGCGTGCTCGTCGACCTGTCGCCGCGCGGCCTAGCCGGCGCATGGGCGCGCCGCGCGCTGCCTGCCGAGGTCGAGGTGCTCTCGCTCGACGGCGACGCCGCGCACGCCGCGTGGGCCGCCGTGCAGGTCGCGCTGGCCGGCGTGCCCATCAACCTCGAGGGGATGCTCGGCCCGCCGCGCCCGGCTACCCGCGCGACTGGCGCAGTGCTCGAGGTGCCCGCGCACCGCCTGCCGCAGGCGCCGTTGCTGCCGGTGTCGTCACCCGAGCGCATGACGCGGCCGCCGCCCTTGCCGCGCATCGCGGCGGTGGTGCCGCACGACGCACCAGCCCCGCAGCCCGTGCACCGAGCCGGGGCCCAGCCGCAACCCATGCGCGCCGCGCCTGACGTCGTCGTGGGGGCTCCCCCGCTTGCGGAAGAGCGCGCTGGCGAACCTGCCCCGCCTGGTGGTGACGGCCCGTCCACCACGCTGGTCGCCGCGCTCGCCGAGCAGCGCGACGCGCTCTTCGCGGTGCAGCAGGGCTTCATCGCGCACAGCGCCGCGGCGCACCAAGCTGCGCTCGCCGCCCAGGCGAGCAGCGCGCGCCTCCTCACGGAGCTCGCCCACGTGCACGGTTTCATGGACATGGAATCGTCGCCCCGCGACACCGTGGATGGGGCGCCGGCGCCACCGGCCCGCGCCGCGCGCGCGCGCTGGGGGCGCCGCGAGCTCGAGCGCCTCGCCTCGGGGCGCATCGCCGACGTCTGGGGTGACACCTTCGCGGTGCAAGACACCTTCCGCCGTCAGGTGCGCATGCCGGAGCCGCCCCTGCTCCTCGCGGATCGCGTCATGTCCATCGACGCGACCCCCGGCGTCCTCGAGAAGGACCGCGCCATCGTCACCGAGACCGACCTCGGCTGGGATGCCTGGTACCTGCACGAGGGGCGCTGCCCGGCGGGCGTGCTCATCGAGACCGGGCAGGCCGACCTCTTGCTCGTGAGCTACATGGGCGTCGACGTCGAGAACCGCGGCGAGCGCGTGTACCGCCTGCTCGGCTGCGATCTCACCTACCAGGCACCCCTGCCGTTGGCCGGCACCACGCTGCAGCACGACATCCACGTCGACGGCTACGCTACCCACGGCGACACGCGCATCTTCTTCTTCCACTCCGACACCTGGGCGCTCGACGAGCACGGCGAGCGCGCCGCGCTGCTCTTGTCGGTGCGCGGTGGCCAAGCCGGCTTCTTCACCGACGAGGAGCTGGCCCACTCCGGCGGAGTGCTGTGGGCGCCGCAGAACGTCGACGCCGCCGCTGTCGCCGCGCTGCCGAGCGCCGCCCCGCCCAGCCCCTCCAGCAAGCGTGCGCTCTCGCTCGACGAGCTGACGGCCTTCGCGCGCGGCGACGCCTTCGCCTGCTTCGGCGCGGGCTTCGAGCTGGCGCAGACCCACGTGCGCACACCGCGCATCGCCGCGGGCTCGCTCTTGCTCATGGACCGCGTCACCGCCCTCGACCTCGACGGCGGTCCCTGGGGACGCGGCTACCTCAAGGCCGAGCTCGACCTCACACCCGATCGCTGGTTCTTCGCGGGGCACTTCAAAGACGACCCGTGCATGCCCGGCACCATCATGTTCGAGGGCTGCCTGCAGACCCTCGCCGTGCTGCTCGGCGCGGCGGGCTTCACGCTGGCGCACGACGGCTGGCGTTTCGAGCCTGCCGTCGACGAGGTCTTCAAGCTGCGCTGCCGTGGTCAGGCCACTCCCTCGTCGCGCCACATGGTCTACGAGGTGTTCGTACGCCGTTTCGTCGACGGGCCAGCACCATCCATCACGGCCGACATCCTCGTCACCGTCGATGGGCTCAAGAGCCTGCACTGCGAGGCGGTCACGCTGCGGCTGGTGTGCGACGCGCCGCTCTCGTCACGGCCCGAGCTGCTCGGCCTCGTCGCCAAGGCGAGCGGCGTCGACGCGGTGGGCGGCGTGGGCAGCGCGGTACCCGTCGCGGTCGATCAGCGCGCGCTGCTCGCCACCGGCATCGGCCTGCCCTCGCAGGCCTTCCCGGGCATGTATGAGCCCTTCGACGGTGGTCGCCGCGTGCCGCGCCTGCCGGGGCCGCCCTATCACTTCATGAGCCGGGTGGTCAGCGTCGAGGGGCCGCCCATGGGATCGCTGGCCCACGGCCTCGATCCTGCCGGCACCCGCGCCGTCGTCGAGTACGACGTGCCGCCAGACGCCTGGTTCTTCGACGCCGCTGCCCCTGCGCAAGGGCCCGTCATGCCCTTCGCGGTGCTGCTCGAGGTGGCGCTGCAGCCCTGCGGTTGGCTCTCGAGCTACGTGGGCAGCGCGCTCACCAGCGAGGGCGAGCTCTTCTACCGCAACCTCGACGGCAGGGGCGCACGCGCGCACCGCGCCGTGGGTCCCGAGGTGGGCACGCTCGTCGTGACCGCCACCTTGACCAAGTCGTCGTCGTCGGGTGGCATGATCATCCAGGAGTTCGACTTCGCGGTGCGCACGCGCGCGGGCGAGCCAGTGTACGAGGGCCACACGGTGTTCGGCTTCTTCCCGCCAGAGGCGCTGGCTCGCCAGGTGGGCGTGAGCGTCACGGAGCACGAACGCGCCCGCTTGGCCGAACGCGCGGCCGGCTTCGACGTCGTCGACCTGCGCCATCGCCCGGCGCGCTATTGCTCGTCGACACCAGCGCTGGCGGAGCCGATGCTGCTGATGATCGACCGCGTCACCGGCTACTGGCCGGGCGGGTCAACCACGGGCAAGGCCCGCGTGCGCACCGAGAAGGACGTGCGCCTCGACGAGTGGTTCTTCCGCGCGCACTTCTACCAAGACCCCGTGCAGCCAGGCTCACTCGGGCTCGAGGCCATGGCGCAGGCCATCCAGTGGCTGGCGATCCACGAGGAGCTCGGCGCGTCCCTCGTGCGCCCGCGCTTCGCGGTCGACGGACCGAGCACGTGGAAGTACCGCGGGCAGGTGACGCCGAAGAGCCGTCTGGTGCAGGTGGAGGCGGCGCTGCTCGAGGTGGCCCTCGAGCGTGGCGGCGTGCGTTTGGTGGCGGACTGCACCCTCTGGGTCGATGGGCTCAAGATCTACCAAGCGCCCGACTTCGTGGTGCGCCTCGTCGAGGATTGAATGGCGGAACCGAGCGACAAGGAGAGCGCCAGCTGGGAGCCGGACATCGTCCGCGCCTTCATGGAGGAGCTGGTGCCCTTCAACAAGCACCTCGGCTTCAAGGCGCTCAAGGCCGCACCCGACGAGGTCGCGCTGTGCCTGCCCTTTCGCGACGAGTTCGTTGGCGACCCGCTGCGCGGCGCGCTGCACGGCGGCACCATCTCCACGCTCATCGACACCGCCGGCGGCGCGGTCGCCTTCCTCAACATCAAGCGAAACGAGCGCGTTTCTACGGTGGACCTCGTGGTCGACTATCTGCGACCAGGCCCCTTGGCCGACATCGTGGCCAAGGCGCGCATCGTGCGGCGCGGCAATCGCGTGATCATCTCCAACGTCGACGTAGTCCCGCGCGAAGGCGAGCAGTACGTCATCGCGCAGGGTCGCGGCGTGTACAACGTCGCGCGCTTCGAGCTGTAGAGCTACCGAGCCAGGCGCGCCGGGTCGCCCACGCGCGCGAGCTCCGGGCGTTCACCGTCGAGGATGGCGCCCATGAGCTCGCCCGTGATCGCCGCCAGCAGCACGCCGTTGCGTAGATGCCCGGTGGCGAGCAGCAACCCTGGCGTGCGCGTGGCGCCGATGAGCGGCAAGCCGTCGAGCGTGGCCGGCCGAAGCCCCGCCCAGGTGGCGTTGACGCGCAGCTCCGCCACCGCCGGCACGAGCGTGATGGCTTTTTCCAGCACCATCTTCACGCCGCCAGCGGTGACGCTCTTGTCGAAGCCAACCTTCTCCATGGTGGACCCGCAGATGAGCCGCCCGTCGCGACGCGGCACCACGTAGCCTTTGCCGCCATAGACCATGGTCGGCACCAAGCCTGGTGGCCCCACCAGCTCGACGATCTGCCCCCGCACGGGGAACACGGCGCCCTTCGGCAGGCTGGCGGCCTCGGCCACCCCCGGCACCGTCGTCGACCACGCGCCCGCGCACACCACCACGTGGTCGGCACGAAGCTCGTCGCCGTCGGCCAGCGTCACGCCGCGCACGCCGTCGGCGTCGCGCAACAGGCCGGTGACGGGTACGCCCGTGAGCACACGAGCTCCGCGCCTGCGCGCCAACGCCGCCAGCCCATGCGCATAGGCGCGCGTGTCGACCGTGGTGTCGTCGACAAAGAAGGCCTCGCGCGCGTCGGCGCGCCACTCGGCGCGCAGGCCGCGCGCCCGCTGCCAGGTCACGCGCCGCTCGAGCGCGCGCGCATCGTCGTCATCCATGGCCTTGACGAGGGCGCCCGGCGCGCCGAGCTCGATGTCGACGCCGGTCTCCTCGCGGATGGCGCGCACCCACGCGAGCGTGGCCGCGCGCCCGGCGAGCCCCAAATCCACCGCGGGTCCGTCCTCGTCGTGCTCGAGCTGCGGCCCGAGGATGCCGGCGGCGGCGAAAGACGCCTCGCCGCCTGTCGTGGCGCCTTCGCACAGCGTCACCTCGTGCCCACGAACGCGCAGCGCCGCAGCCACCGCGCAGCCGATCATGCCGCCACCCACCACCACCACGCTGCGTTGCTGCGCCGTCGTCGTCATGATTCACTCCTCCGCCAGTCGCTGCAGCTCCACGAAACGGGCGTAGAGCCCACCGGCCGCGATCAACTCCTGGTGCGTTCCCTGTTCCACCACCGCACCCTCGTCGAGCACGAGGATCTGATCCGCCTGTTCCACCGTCGACAATCGATGCGCAACCACCACCGCCGTGCGCCCGGCCAGAAGGCGCTCGGTAGCGAGCTGCAGCTTGCGCTCGGTGAACCGGTCGACGCTGGCAGTGGCCTCGTCGAGCAAGAGGATCGGCGGGTCGGCCAGCAGCGCGCGGGCCAGCGCGAGCAGTTGGCGCTCGCCGAGCGAGAAGTTCTGCCCGCGCTCGAGCACGCGGCCGCTGAGCCCGCCGTGCGCTTCCACCACGTCGAGCGCCTGGCATGCCTCGAGCGCCGCCTGCACTTCGGCGTCGGTGGCGGCAAGGCGGCCCATGCGCAGGTTGTCGCCGATGGTGCCCGCGAACAGAAACACGTCTTGCGGCACCGCCACCGTGAGCCGGCGCAACTCGCGCGGGTCGAGCTGGCGCAGGTCGACACCGTCGATGGTGATGCGGCCCTGCCCCACGTCGTACAGGCGCGGCAAGAGCTTCAGCACCGTCGACTTCCCCGCGCCCGTTAGGCCCACCAGGGCCACGCGTTGCCCGCGCTTGACGACGAGCGACAGGCCCTTGAGCACCTCGGGCCCATCGCCGTACGCGAAGCGCACGTCGCTGAAGCGCAACTCGTCGAGGAAGCGGGCGGGCACCGGAGCTGCGGGCACCTCGATGAGCTCGGGCTCGGCCTCGAGCTCGATGATGCGCTCGGCCGCCACCAGCCCGCTCTGAATCACGGTGGTCTTGTTCGACAGCTCGCGCACCGGCAGGAAGAAGCGCCCGAGCGCCTCGATGAACAACACGAGCGTGCCGAGCGTGAGCGCGCCGGCGTCGGCGAGGCCAGCGCCCACGGCCAGCGCCACCGCCACCGCCACCGTCGCCATGGCGTCGACAAAGGAGAACACTCCGGCGTCGAGCGCGATGGCCTCGCGGTTGGCCATCATGTACCCGTGGTTCTGCTCCTCGAAGCGCCCGCGCATGCGCGCGCTCTGCGCAAACAGCTGCACGACTGCCATGCCCGAGAGCTGCTCTTGCAGCGTCGCGTTCATGGTGGCGAGCAGCGCGCGCACCTTGGTGAACGCCGCGCGCGTGCGACGGCGGAACCACGCGACGCCAATGACCAGCACCGGCATGACGGCGAGCACACCGAGCGATAGCGGCACATCGACGACGAACAACAGCACCAGCGTTCCCACCAGGAACACGGCGTCGCCCACGATGCTGACCGAGCCGGTGGCGAACAGCTCGGCGACGCTCTCGGTGTCGCTGGTGACGCGCGTGACCAGCTTCCCAAGCGGCGTCTTGTCGAGATAGCTCATGGGCAGTCGCTGGATCTTCGCGAACAGGCGCGCGCGCAGCGCGGTGACTGCGTGAATACCGAGTGACTGCAACAGCCACGATTGCCCGGTCTCGACCGCGACGCGCGCGAGCACCGACGCGAGGTACAGGAGCGACCACCATGCCACTGCGTCGAGGTCGTGGGCCCGGTAGCCGCGGTCGACGATGACGCCGATGATGAGCGGCTGCACGAGCTGCGTGGCCACCAGTGGGAGATACAGCGCCGTCGCCACCACCAGCCACGCGCGCTGCGGCCCGAGCTCGCGCAAGAGGCGCGCGGCCAGCCGCCAGTCGCTGGCGCGCCGGCTGCCGATGGCGGTGGCGCCGGAGAGCTCCGGTTGCGTCCTCATACGTCGGCCCCCAGCGCGCGCCGCCGCTGCTCGCGCCCCCAGAGCTGCGCGTAGAGCCCTCCGTGCGCAAGCAACGCCTCGTGCGTGCCCCGCTCGACCACGCGGCCGGCGTCGAGCACCACGATCTCGTCGGCCTCACGCACTGCGCTCAGACGATGCGACACCACCAGCAAGGTCGGCGCGCTGGTGGCGCCGTCGCGACCAACGAAGCCCCGTCGCAGCGACGCGACGATGTTGGCCTCGGTCTTCGAGTCGACGGCCGACAGACAGTCGTCGAGCAACAAGAGCGCCGGCCGCGTCAGGATGGCGCGCGCCAGCGCGACGCGCTGGCGCTGCCCGCCGGAGAGCGTCACACCACGTTCCCCCACGAGGGTTGCCAGCCCCTCGGGGAGCGCGTTCACGTCGCGCCGCAGGTCGCACAGGTCGACCACGGTTTCGATCTCTGCGGCGCTCGCGTCGGGGCGACCGAAGGCGAGGTTGTCCCGCAGGGTATCGGAGAACAGGAAGGCGTCTTCGGGCACGACGCCCACACCCAGGTGCAGCGCACCGAGGTGCCAATCGTTGACGTCGACGCCATCGAGCGTGAGCTGGCCGCGCGGGCACGGCACCTGGCGCGCGAGCGCACGCAGCAGCGTCGACTTGCCGGAGCCGTTCTTGCCGACGATGCCGAGCACGCGCCCGCGCTCCACCGTGATGTCGAGCGCCGCCAGCCCCACGCGGCCCGGCGCCACCTCCACGGTGAGTCCGCGCGCCTCCACCACGCCCAACACCGGCCGGGCCACCGCGCCGTCGACGATATCGGGCTGGGCCGCCAACAGCTCGTGGATGCGCAGGAGCGAGGCGCGCCCCCGCTGGAACACCGAGATGATCAGGCCGAGCGCCATCATTGGCCAGCCGAGCTGCACGAGCCGCGCGCTCAGCTCGACCACATCGCCCACGTCGAGGCGCCCGGCCGTCACTGCGGCGCCACCTGCATACAGCGCCAGGGCGATGCCGAGCGCGCCGAGCCCGCCCACGGGCGCGAACGCGAGGCGGGCGCGCGCGAGCCGCAGCGCGCGCCGGCGCAGCTCGAGGTTGCAGGCAGCGAACGCTCGCTCCTCGGCGTCCTCGCGCGAGAACGCGCGCACCACGGTCTGACCGGCCAAGTTTTCCTGGACACGCGTCGTGAGCTCGCCGAGCGCCGCCTGCACCTCGCGCGTGCGCGCGAACACGCGCCTCGCCGTCAGCTGCGCGCCGACGATGACCAGCGGAAAGGGGGCCAGCGCCAAGAGCGCGACCTCGACGTCGAGGGCGAGCACGATGGGCAAGGTGGCCGCGAACACGATCACCGTGTTGAGCGCGTTCAAGAGCGCGAAGCCGCCGAGCAACCGGATGTTCGTCATGTCGCTCGTCAAGCGGCTCATGACGTCACCGACGTTGTGCAGGCGGTACCAGGTCGGCGACAGCGTCGACAGGTGCGCGAAGGTCTCGGCGCGCAGCTCACGCTCCACGTCGCGCCCGACGTTGAACAGCACCACGCGCGAGAACACGCGCGTGGCGGCGCCGAGCAGCGCGCACAGCCCGATGCCGGCCACCACCGGCCACAGCCGCCCCGTGGGCAGCCCCAGCGCCGCGAGCAGGGATCCGCCGCGCTCGCTGGTCCCCTCGACCAGGGCGATGCCCTCGTTCACCAGGCGCGGCACTGCCAGCGCGAGCAGGTTCGTGACCAAGAGCCAGCCGGTGCCGTGCGCGAGCTGTGCGAGGTGCGGCCGAAAGAGCGCGACGATTCCCGGCAAGCGCGCCGCCGGGCGCTCGCCCATCACCGTGATCGAGCCCGTGTCACCGTCCGGCATTCGCCGGGGAGACCTATCGGTTTCGCAGCCACCTGGCTACTCGAGCAGCTCGCCGTCCAGGTAACGAGCCTGCTCGACGAGCGCGCCGCTTTCGTCCCAGCTCACCCAGAGGCCGTCGCGCTCGCCGTGGGCCATGCGCCCTTCGGTCTGCGGGCGCCCGTCGGGCCAGAAGGCGCGCACCAGGCCGTGGGGCAATCCGTCGACGTAGGGGATCTCGGTGTGCAGCGTCCCGGCGTCGTAGAAGCGGCGCTCGACCAGCATGCCGTGCTCCGGCCCGAACACCGACTCGCTCTCGAGCACGCCGCTCACGTACCAGGTCTGCCAGCGGCCCCTCGCGAGCCCCTCGTGAAACTCCTCTACGGCCCGCAGAGCGCCGCTGGGCCAAAGATGCTCCCAGCGTCCCACGCGCACGCCGTGCTTCATGAAGCCCGTCGACTCGAGGGCGCCGTTCCAATGCCAGGTGTGGATCTGACCGTCTTTCTCGCCGAGGTAGTAGCTGCCCTCGGCGCGCCGCTGTCCGTTGGTGAAGTACTGGGTGTAGGGGCCATGGCGCACGGCCCCCGACCAGCTCACGGCCTCTTCGATGCCGCCGCTGTTGAAATACTTGGTGCGCACCTGGGTCCGCGGCTCGTTGGCCGCCACCACGATGACGCCGATGAGCACGGGCACCGCCAGCGCCACGGCCGCGAGCGCCACTTGGGCCAGGCGGTGGCGAAGCGCGAACATGCGCTGCTCTGCGGGCGTGAGCTCGCGCCCCGGCAGGCCCGAGCCGGCCGAGAAGGGTGAGGCGGGAATGGCGCGGCTCAGCTCCATGGTCGGCTCCCGGGGTCCTAGGGGATGTACCACCCACGACCTGCGCGGCACGCCGACCCGAGGAGCGGCGCGCGGTCAGACACCGACACCTCCTGCGCCTCGGCAGTTCCCCTGGGATCTCGTGGTTGATTTTGCCCACCGGCCTGGGGGATACGCCACCGCTGCAAGCATCGCAGCGCATGCGAACGAGCGGGCGCCTGCGGCACGCCAAGCGCATACGAGCTGCCGCCTTCCCAGCACTAAGGAGCACTTGATGTCACCGTCTCTCGCCTTCGCGGCACTCGTGACCCTGGCGTCGCAGGCGCCGGCCGAGCCGCCGCCTAGCCCTCCCGCCACAGCGCCCGCCGCGGAGGCTCCTGCACCGGCAGCCGCCGCCACCCCCGCGGAGCCCCCGAAGGAGGCAAGCCCCGCGCCGGCTGCCGGGCCCCCAACGCCGGCGGAGCCGCCCAAGGCCGAAGCGCCCCCGCCGGCCGCGGCGGAGAAGCCCAAAGACGAGAAGCTCGCGCTGGTGCTCGGCGACCTGCGCTTCTCACCCCGCGCGCAGCTGCGCGTGCGCGGTGAGTACATCGGCGACCGCACGCTCAGCGCCGGTTACCCGGCCACGATCTTCCTGCACCGCGCGCGCGGCGGCTTCGACGCCGAGTGGAAAGACACCGCCAAGCTCGTGTTCGAGCTGCACGACACGCGCGGCTGGGGCGCCGAGACCACGGCCGCGCCACCGGCGCCGCAAGACGTCACGGTGTTTGGCAAGGTCGCGAACAGCGTCGACCTGCACCAGGGCTACGTAGGGCTCTACCTTGGCCCCACCGAGCTGCGCGTGGGCCGCCAGGAGATCATCTTTGGCAACGAGCGCGTGCTCGGGCTCGGCGACTGGGGCATGACGGGGCGCGCCTACGACGCCATTCGCGTGAGCAACAAGGCTCCCGGCGACTTCGGCTACATGGGCTTCTGCTCACTCGTGCGCGACATCGACCACGTGCCCACCATGACGGTGCCGAGCCTGGCCCTGTGCGCCGCGGGCGTCGAGCACAAGCTGCTGCCGGCCTTTCGCTATGCCCCGGCGGTCCTGGTTGAGCTCACCGACGCCCAGACGCTCTTGAGCCGCGCTACCTTCGGCGCCCGCGTCGACGGCGCCGTGGCGGGCTTCAGCTATGACATCGACGTCTTCGGCCAGACGTCCTGGGTGGGCGACGCCGTCAAGCTCTCGTACCTCGCCGGTGCGCGCGCGGCCTACGAGGTCGACACCATGATGCACCCCAAGGTGGGCGCCATGATCGACTACGTGTCGGGCGGCGATCCCGCCACCAGCGATGTCGTCACCTTCAACACCGGTTGGGGCACCAACCACAAGTACTACGGCTTCCAGGACCTGTTCACGAACCTGCCGGTGCACACGCTCAACCAAGGCCTGCTCGACGCAGCGGCAAACCTCGGCGTCAAAGAGGGCCCCTTCTCGGCGCAGCTGGCCGTACACGCCTTCGCGCCCACGGCCTACACCGGCGGCGGCAGCGCGTTCTACGGCATCGAGCCGGACTTGGTGGCGAAGTACGCGCTCACCAGCTACCTGGCCTTCGACCTCGGCGGCGCGCTCTTCGTGCCCATCGGCGACGCGCTCGGCCGCGGCACCAACGCCACGCCCTGGGGCTTCGTCGCCGTCGACGTCAAGCTCTGACCCGCAGCCTCACAGTACGTAGCGCGTGAGGTCCTGCTTCGTCAGGAGCGGCGCGAGCCGCTCCTGCACGAAGCGGGCGTCGACCAGCACGGCGCCCCCCGCGCGGTCGGGAGCATCGAAGCTCTCGTCCTCGAGCAAGCGCTCGAGCACCGTGGCCAGGCGGCGCGCGCCGATGTCCTCCTGCGCGCCGTTGACCTCGGCGGCCACGCCGGCGAGCGCCTCCAAGCCGTCGTCGGTGAAGGAGAGCGCGACGCTCTCGGTCGCCATCAACGCGATGTGCTGGCGCACCAGGCTCGACTCGGTGTCTTTCAGGATGCGCACGAAGTCGTCGCGTGTGAGCGGTGAGAGCTCCACGCGGATGGGCAAGCGCCCCTGGAGCTCGGGGATGAGGTCGCTCGGCTTCGACATGTGGAAGGCGCCGGCGCAGATGAACAGGATGTGGTCGGTCTTGATGGGGCCATGCTTGGTGACCACGGTGCTGCCCTCGATGATGGGCAGGATGTCGCGCTGCACGCCCTCGCGGCTCACGTCGGGGCCTTGGGCGCGGCCGGCGCTGGCGATCTTGTCGATCTCGTCGATGAACACGATGCCCTGCTCGGCGGCGCGCGCGCGCGCCTCGCTCTTGATGCGGTCGTGATCGACCAGCTTGCCGGCCTCGTCGGCTTCGAGCGCCTCGCGCGCCTCCTTGAGCGGCACCTTGCGACGCTTCTTCTTGCCGCCGCCGAACGCCGACGACAGCGCCTCTTGCAGCGAGCCCGCCATGTCGGAGACGCCGAGCTCCATGCCCTGGCTGCCGAACATCTGCAGCATCGGGCCCGACGAGGCCGCTGGTGCGTCGATCTCCAGCTCGCGCTCCTCGAGCGCGCCCGCCAGCAGCATCTCGCGCATCTTGTCGCGCGAGCGCGTGTCGCCGCCCGGCAACAGCAGATCGAGCAAGCGCTCCTCGGCGGCAGCGCGGGCGCGCTCCTTGACCGCCGCGGTGTGCTCCTCGCGCACCATCTGGATCGCCACCTCGAGCAGGTCGCGCACCATAGAGTCGACGTCGCGACCCACGTAGCCCACCTCGGTGAACTTGGTGGCCTCGACCTTGACGAAGGGCGCGTTGGCCAGCTTGGCCAGGCGCCGCGCGATCTCGGTCTTGCCGCAGCCGGTGGGTCCCATGAGCAGGATGTTCTTCGGCGTGATCTCGTCCTTGAGCGGCCCGCTCACCTGTCGTCGACGCCAGCGGTTGCGCAGCGCCACCGCCACGGCGCGCTTGGCAGCGCGCTGGCCCACGATGTAACGGTCCAGCTCGCTGACGACTTCGCGGGGCGTAAACACGCGCTCGTTGCTCATGCGAGCTCCTCGATGACCACGTTGTGGTTGGTGAAGGTGCAGATGTCGGCGGCGATGTGGATGGCCTGCTCCGCGGTGGTGCGCGCATCGAGCGCCGAGTGCGCCAAGAGGGCGCGCGCTGCGGCCAACGCATAGGGGCCGCCGGAGCCGATGGCGTGACAGTCGCCGTCGGGCTCAAGCACGTCGCCACTGCCGGAGATGAGCAGGATCTTGTCGCGGTCGGCCACCAGAAGGAGGGCCTCGAGCCGCCGCAGGATCTTGTCCTTGCGCCAGTCTTTGGCCAGCTCCACGGCAGCGCGCACGAGCTGCCCGCCGTGCTCCTTGAGCTTGGCCTCGAAGAGATCGAAGAGCGTGAGCGCGTCGGCGGTGGAGCCAGCGAAGCCCGCGATGACGGCGCCGTCGTGTAAGCGGCGGAGCTTCCTCGCCGTGGCCTTCACCTTGGTGTTGCCCATAGAGACCTGGCCATCGCCGGCGAGGACGACCCTGCCGTCGCGCTTGACGGCGACGATGGTGGTGGCGTGGAACATGATGCGCCTCCTTGGTGCTGTGCGCGGTGTGCTTCTGACATCAGGCGCGGCGCGCGGGCGACGTGCCGAATTTTGGACTCGTGGGGGATTGCCGCTTACCGTGGAGCACGTGGACGCCGATCGGTGCCACAGAGGATCGGGAGGCTCAAGGGTCGACCGTTCCAAGAGGAGAGGTGCCCGTGAAGGGAGACAAGAAGAAGCAGAGCCTCTACTTCCCCGTGGAGATGCTCGAAGAGATGCAGCAGGAGGCGGATCGCCAAGAGCGCCCGCTCTCCTGGATCATGCAGCAGGCCTGGAAGATCAGCCGCGACCGGATCATGACCTACCCGGCCGTGGAAGAGCTGAACGCGTGACGGTTGGCGGCGCTTCCCCTCACCCCCGTGCGGGGTGAGGGGGCGTCCGTTCTTTGCTCGGTCGGCGAGGTCGCCTGGCCAGGCGCTGCCTTTGAGGCGCTCCCCACCTTGCCTCACGCTTGAGTCCATCTCCGCCCGTGTCCTATGGTGCCCTACACCGCGATGATCGCTGTGATCATTTCGGTGTTGATCGCGGTTTTGAACCCACTGCCGCCGACAGGCGACAGGCACCTGGCTGGAACACGAAGGAGCCCGCATGGCCTCGGCTGACAAGCGCAAGCAGTCCCTCTACTTCCCTGAGGAGATGCTCAAGGAGATCCAGGACGAGGCCAATCGTCAGGACCGCAGCCTGTCGTGGATCGTGCAGCAGGCGTGGCGCATCTCGCGCAACGAGATCAAGCGCTTCCCCTCGGTCAACGACGTGCTCGACGGCGGCGAGGGCCGCGACGAGCGCGAAGAGGGCTGACGAGGCCCCCCGCTGCCGCGCCGCGAGCTGCCGTCGCGGCGCCCTCCGTCACCGTCGTGCGAACTTCATGTCGCCCGCGAAGCGGAACGTCTTCTTGATGCCGCGCACCTCGTAGTAGCCCTCGATCACGTAGGGCACGGTGGGGCTGCGCAGCAGAGCCTTGAGCTCCTTGCCGAAGGCCTTCTCGTTGATGTCGACGGTAGCCTCGTACTCGGCGACGGATGAGCCGGGCACCTTGTCGGCCTCGCCCTCGCCCGCCGCCTTGAGCTCTTTGTCCTTGATCGTGATGCTCCAAGCGAAGCGGTCGATGGTGACATCGAAGGGGTTCTTGTTGTCGAGGGCCACCTTGAAGAAGCCCGCGCCCGCCTGACCTTCGTTCTCGCTCGCCACCTGTGACTCCTTGAGCACCACCGCGGGCAAGTGCGGTGGCGCCACGTCGCGGTGGCCGCCGAGCCGCACGGTCTTGAGCCCCACGCGCACCGTGCCCTCGACGTGGAGGAGCATCTTCGGCCACTCGACGAGCTGCTCGAGCAGCGCGGTGTCGCTCGGGAGCGGCAGCTCAATCACGATGGGCAGCTCGCTGGTGTTGAAGGCGGCGGCCCTGCCGCGGCCGCTGCCGGCGTGGCGTTGACCGTCGATGGGGGTGCTGCCGCCCTCCTCGCCGGCCGCCGCCTCGGCGCCCTCACCCTCGAGCTTGTCCTGCTCGCCCTCGCTGCCTTCGGCGCTCTCCCCCTCGGCGGGCGCGGCGGGCGCGTCGTCGGCGTCGGACCCCTTGGCCTCGCCCACGATGGCCACCGTGGCATCGGCGCTCACGTCGGCGTCGGCGCCGGTGCCGTTCTCCACGGCCACCACCACCTCGAGCCTCATCTTGTCGAAGTCGGCCTCCACCACGTCGATTCGGCGCAGAGCGGCGGTGACCTCGCCCGACTCGCGCACCTGCGCGCCGGGGCAGGCCGCGAGGAACGAGAGGGCGAGCAGCGCGGCGCTACGAGTGAGCATCGTCATGGCCGCCGAGTAGCCAGAGACTCCTTCGGCGACAACCGGGCATCTGCTACGCTGCGCCGCCGTGGCCACCAAGCCCACCGATGACACCGTGTTGCGCGGCGACCCGGTCTCGCGCACGCCGCTCAAGCTGGGGCGCTACACGCTCAAGGCGCGCCTCGGCGTCGGCGGCATGGCCGAGGTGTACCTGGCCGAGCAAGATGGGCCGGCGCAGTTCAAGAAGCGGGTGGTCATCAAGCGCATCCTGCCCTCGCTGGCGCAGGATCCCTCGCTCATCGAGATGTTCCTGCGCGAGGCTCGTGTGGCCGCGCGCCTGCATCACACCAATGTCGTGCAGATCTTCGAGCTCGGCGAAGAGAAGAACGACGACGGTACGCACGAGTACTTCATCGCCATGGAGTACATCGACGGCCTGACGCTCCAGCGCCTGGCTGGCGCCGCGTGGGAGGCCGGCCGCGCGCTACCGCCCGACGTCGCCATCAGGGCCATCGCCGACGCCGCGCGCGGCATCCACGCGGCGCACACCCTCACCGACGAGGCCGGGCGACCGCTGCACTTGGTGCACCGCGACATCAGCCCCGACAACCTGATGGTCGCGAAGGACGGCGTCACGCGCGTGCTCGACTTCGGCATCGCCAAGGGCGAGCTCGGTGGCCCAAAGACGCGCACCGGCAACCTGCGCGGCAAGATCCCCTACCTGTCGCCCGAGCAGGTCGAGGGCGCCGTGCTCGACGGGCGCTGCGATCAGTTCGCGCTCGGTGTGTCGCTGTACTGGCTCTTGTGCGGCGAGCGGCCCTTCGACCGCGCCACCGACTTCCACACCATGGCGGCGATCCTGAAGGACGCGCCGCGGCCGCCCCGCGAGCTGAACCCGGGCATCCCGCCGGCGCTCGAGGCCGTCATCCTCAGGCTCCTCGAGAAGGACCGCGCCAAGCGCTACGCCACCGCCGCCGAGCTCGCCGACGTGCTCGAGGAGCTGGCGTCGCCGGGCACGGGCGCTGGGCGCAAGTCGATGCTCGCGTTCATCGAGCGCCACGCGCCCGCGAGCGCGGCCGCCGGCAACCCCCTCTCGGAGAGCGGGGATCAGACCAGCAGCACGCGCCCGCTCTCGGGGGCTTCCGCTGCCTCCCTCGACCGGGCCCTCTCTGGCGAGCCGGTGGTGTCGGCCACGGGGCCGCCGGGCTCGCCGCGCGCGGTCTCCTGGCCGCTCGCGGGCGCCCAGGCGACCTCGTCGCCGCCGCCCATCGTCAGCGTGGCGCTGACCGAGCCCGCAACCGAGGTGCCCTCGGAGCTGGCGATCTCCCCGGCCGGCACCGCGGCGCCCTTGGCCCCGACCCCCCAGCCCGCCGCGCCCGCGCCGCCCACGCCGCAGCCCGCCGCGCTCACGCCGCAGACGGGCGCCCCTGCGCCCGCGGGCAATCACCCGGTGGTCGAGCTGCTGGCGCCTGCGCCGCGCCAGGGAAACGCCCTCGGCCTGGTGCTGGCGGGGCTGGTGGTGGCGGTGCTGTTCGGCGCGCTGGCGCTCGGCGCGCTGTGGCTCTTGCGCCCCGACCCAGGGGGAGTCGACGCGGGCGTCGCGGCCGCGCACGACGCAGGCAGCGGCGTGGTCGTCGACGCGGGCGCGGTCGCGGTGGCCGCCGACGACGCGGGCGCGGTGGCCGCGCGCGACGCCGGCCTGGTAGCCACGCACGACGCAGGCACGGCGCCCGCGCACGACGCAGGCGCGGCGCCCACCATCGTCGACGCGGGGGGTGCTGCGGCGACGGTCGACGCGGGCGCGAGCGCGGACGCGGGCGCTGTGCTCAAGCCCCCGCCTCCGCGCATCAAGGTCGCGACGGTGGCGCCGCGCAACATCGAGTTCCGCACCGAGAGCGGCCAGGTGCTCGGCCGCGGCGGCGACACGCTCTCCGTCGTGGCTGGCACCAAGCGCGTGGTGGCGGTAGATCGGAAGCGCGGCGTCTCGAGCACGATGCCCCTGACCGGCGCGACCCTCGACTACGGCGCGCTGCCCACCGGCACCGTCACCATCAAGCAGGCGAAGAAGATCTACGTCTGGCTCGGATCGGACCGTTTGGTCGGCTCCGCCCCTCTCACCGTGGTCGCCGGTAGCTACCAGATGCGCATCACGGGCAAGGAGACGCCGGTGACGAGGACGCTGACGGTGAAGCCTGGGCAGGAGGTGGTCATCGATCCCGTCGGCGAGTAGCGGCGGCGTGCCTCTTCGAGGGCCCTTAGGGCCCGCGAATGGACAACTCAGTCGTCCTCGCGAGCGATCCATCGTCGCTGGCGGCGTCGCGTCCTCGGTCCGTGGCGACGGCCACGGCCCTGCGGGGCTCCTTGCCATCGACGCGCCT
>JADZDP010000079.1 GCA_020850995.1 Deltaproteobacteria bacterium | reverse complement strand
GACCTGCTACCGGGCTCTCCGGCGATTACCCGGGCGGGACTGGCTCCCGCTGTAGACACGCAGCGCGGAGGTCGGCGCCGTCGCCGCCGGCGGCTCAGGACACCTGTTCCTTCACGACGCACCACGCCCAGAGCCTAGCGCACCGGCACCCGCGCCCGCGCGCCCGCGGCCTCGGTCACGCGACGCAGGAATTCGCGGCACAAGGGGACGAGCTGCTCGCCGGCGTCGCGCCACTCCTTGGCGGTGGGCGTGTAGACGAGCTTCATTTGCGGCGTCAGGCGCAGCCGCTCGGGTTCGCTGGCGACGAGGGCAGCGAGCTTGTCGGGATCGAGCCGCGCGCGATCGCCGAGCACGAGGGCGATCCGCGGCAGGGATACCGCCGCGACCGGCGCAGCGACCTTCGCGCTACCCCGCGCCACCCCCCTGCCGGGCGCGGCGGCTTTCGGCGTCGGCGCGGGCGCGGCCTCGGGCTTGGCCGCCTCGAAGCTGCCTTCGAGGCCGCGCGCGGCCAGCTCCTTGAGGCGCAGCTTGAGGGCCATGACGTCCGCCAATGCGCTGAGCTCGGGGGGCGCATCGCCGTAGAGATCGGCGAGGCTGCCGAGGACGTCGTAGATCTCCGGCGTGTCCTTGGCGGTGGCGAGCCGTTGGTAGGCGTGCAGGCGCTCGTGCAAGTCGACGATGTACTTGTCGGGGATGAGCGCCGCGATGGGCAGGTTGACGTCGGGATCCGGCGTGTCGTCGTGCGCGCGGCCCTTGAGCTCCTCCACGGCCTCGCGCAGCAGGTCGGCGTAGAGGTCGTAGCCCACGGCGGTGACGTGGCCGTGTTGCGACTTCCCGAGCAAGTCGCCGGCACCGCGCAGCTCGAGGTCGTGCTGCGCCACCTGGAAGCCGGCCCCCAGCTCAGAGAAGCGCTGGAGGATCTCCATGCGCTTGCGCGCGTCGGGGTGCAGGTGCTCGGTGGAGCCCTCGATGAGCAGGTACGCGAAGGCGCGCTCCTTGCTTCGGCCCACGCGTCCGCGCAACTGGTAGAGCTGCGCGAGCCCGAAGTCCTCGGCGTGGTCGATGAACATGGTGTTGGCGGTGGGCACGTCGATGCCGGTCTCGATGATGGCGGTGCAGACGAGGACGTTGATTTCATGCTTCATGAAGCGAAGCATCACATCCTCGAGGTCCTCCTCGCTCATCTGGCCGTGGCCCACGCCCACCCTGGCCTCGGGCACCAGGCGCTTGAGCCAGTCGGCCACGGTTTGGATCGAGCGCACGCGGTTGTGCACGACGTACACCTGTCCGCCGCGCGATAGCTCGCGCAGCACGGCCTCGCGGATCACCTCGTCATCCTTCTTGATGATGGAGGTGCGGATGGCGCGTCGGTCGACGGGCGGCGTCTCGATGACGCTCATGTCGCGGATGCCGAAGAACGCCATCTGCAGGGTGCGCGGTATGGGCGTGGCCGTGAGCGTCAGCACGTCGACGTCGGTCTTGAGGCGCTTGAGCTGCTCCTTGGCCTTGACGCCGAAGCGCTGCTCCTCGTCGACCAAGATGAGCCCGAGCCGCTTGAAGCTGACGTCGGGCGAGAGCAGACGGTGCGTGCCGATCAGGATGTCGAGCCGCCCATCCTTGGCGCGCTCGAGGATGTCCTTCACCTCGCCCGGCTTCTTGAAGCGCGACACCACCTCGATGTTGGCGGCGGTACCCTTGAAGCGCTCGCTGAAGGTCTGGAAGTGCTGCTGGGCGAGCACGGTGGTGGGCGCCAACACCGCAACCTGGCGGTTGCCCGTCAGCGCCACCATGGCCGCCCGCATGCCGACCTCGGTCTTGCCGTAGCCCACGTCGCCGCAGATGAGGCGGTCCATGGGCTTGTCCTTGCGCATGTCGGCGCCGACGTCGTCGATGGCCTTCTGCTGGTCGGGCGTGGGCTCGAAGGGGAACTGGGCCTCGAACTGCCAATACGCTTCGTCGGGCAGGGGGTGGGGTGGCCGGTCGGCGATCTCGCGCTTCGAGTAGAGCGCCAACAGATCCTGCGCCATCGCCATGACAGCGGCCTTGACGCGCTTCTTGGTGGTCTCCCACCCGGTGCCGCCCAGCTTGTCGAGGCGCGGCTTGCCGCCGGCGCCAGACCAGGGCTGCACCAGGTTGATGTGGTGCACCGGCAGATACAGCTTGTCGCCGCCGTCGTAGGTGAGCAGCAAGTAGTCGCCTTCGATGCCGCGCACGTTGAGGCGCGTGAGGCCATTGAAGATGCCGACGCCGTGGTCGACGTGCACCACCGCGTCGCCGACGTTGAGATCGGCGAGCGTGGTCTTGAAGCCGCTCGGCTTCTTGCCGGTACCGCGCCGGGCGCGCTTGCCGAAGATCTCCTCTTCCGCCACCACGACGGCGCCGGTCTTGCCGACGTGCGGGAGCTCGGCGCCGCGCGCGGGGTCGACCGGCCGCGCCACCCAGGTCCACGCGTGCACCGACGGGTCGGCGAGCGCGGGGTCGAGCTCGGCGGCGAGGAGGTCGGGCGGCTCCTTGCACGCGCGCACCTCGAGGTGGTGGGCGCGCAACAGGTCGCGCAGCCGCTCCACGCCGCCGAGCGACGCCGTGGGCAAGAGCACGGTGCGGCCGCGCGCGCGGTGCTCTTGGATGCGTCGCACCAAGGGGAGCAGCAGCGAGTGCGCGTCGCCGCCGTCGGCTCGCATGGTCTCGCGCAGGATCTCCTGCCGCACGTCGGCAGTCGGCGCGGTGCGCACCTCGATGGCCTCGTCGCCGGCGGCGGGGAGCGGCTCGTGCTCCACGGCGGGGCGGCGGCGCACGGCGGCGAGCGTCTGTTCCGCGTCGAGGAGAAAGGCCTCCACGGGGAAGCACAGGTCGCCGCGCCCGGTGGCCTGGCGGCGGTGCTCGTCGAAGTCCGCGCGCAAGACATCGATGGCGCCGCGCAGCGCCCCTGGGTCGTCGAGCACCACGGTGAACCCATCGGCGCCGAGCGCGCGCTCGACGACCTCGAGCGGCGTCTCGAGGCGCGGGTAGAACGCCGGCAGGAGCCCTTCGACACCGAAAAACAGCACGCGGTGGTCGAGGTCATCCATGAGCCCGCGGAGCTTTTTGGTGGGGAACTCGACGTGGTCGGCCAGGTCGCGCAGCTTGTGCTTGGCGCACGCGACCGTCTCGTCGTCGAGCTGCACCTCGCGCGCAGGGCCGAGGTTGAGCTCTGGCAGGTCGCCGCCCGCGACGGTGCGCTGGGTCGCTGGATCGTAGGGCCTGATCGACTCGACCGTGTCGCCGAACAGGTCGATGCGCACCGGGCGCTCGGCGCCGGCCCAGTAGATGTCGATGATGCCGCCGCGGACCGCGACGCTGCCTGGATCCTCGACGGTGTTGACGGTGGTGTAGCCGCCGACCGCGAGCTTCTTCTGCAGCGCTGCGCGGTCGAGGTCTTCGCCGGCGACCACGATCTCGGCCATGCGCTGGAGGCGCTCGAACGGCATGCCACGACGACACGCGCTCTCCGCGGGCAGCACCAGCACGTCGAAGGGTTGACCGGATGCGACCTTGTGCAAGGTGGCGACGCGCTCCATCACCACCAGGGGATCGGGCGAGGAGGCATGGAAGGGCGTGCGATCGTCGGCGGGCAGGCAGAGCACGCGCGCCGCGGCCGCTCCAGCGATGAAGCGCAGGTCGCGCACGAGCTCGTCGACGGCGGCGGCGCGGGTCAGCAGCACCACAGGGCGGATGCGCGCCAGCGACCAGGTCGCATGCGCGAGCCCGAGCCCAGCCAGACCCGTGACCCGCGCCGCGCGCCGTTGGCGCACGCGCTCAGCCAGCTCCCGGAAACCGTGCTCGGCGCCCACACGGCATCGATGGCCGGCGCGCGCGCGATGCGCAAGAGGCCCAGGGCGCCGAACAGGTTGACTCCCGTCGCCGGGCGCACCCTCGACGGCGATGGCGTCGTCGTGTCCTCGCCACGGGCCAACAGGCCCGCGGCTGCGGGACTCCTTGCCCTCGCCGCCGAGGGTGCACCGGGCTCGGTCCGCCAACCTGTTCGGCGCCCTACAAGGGCGTGAGGGTCAGGGTGTAGGGCCCGAGATCGTTGCCGTAGTACCCGTCCACGAAGATGAAGATGGGCGTCCCCGCCTCTGCCGGAACCACCAAGGTCTCGACATGGCCGTTCCCGAATGTGTCCTCGCACGCGAGCTCGGTGTCGTCGGTGGCACAGGTGGCGCGCACGTAGACCCCCATGTCGTAGTCCGAGTCGACGGGTCGCACCGTCACCGCGAGCGAGCCGGTGGCGCTCGGCAGGTAGCGCCAGACATCTTCGCGCGCGCCAGACCCGGTGCAGCTGCCCTCCAGCAGGGCGCCGCCACCCGCGGTATCGCCTAGCTGCGAGCCTTCGGAGGCCGCCAGCGGGGCAGCGCAGCCCTCGGCGTGACAGCTCGCGTCGCACCCATCGCCCTCGACGGTATTGCCGTCGTCGCACTCTTCGGCTCCGTCGACGAAGCCGCCGCCGCAGCCCTGGTCTTGCAGCTCGATGTCGAGGCGATAGTTGAAGAGGTCGTCGGCGTCGGTGCCCGCAACACACACCACGTAGTCGCCGGGCGACGACAGGGCCACGGTGACCAGCGAGCAGTGGCCGGCGCCGTTGTTGAAATCGGAGGCGATCACGTTGGTCGACGGGGGGCGGTAGACGTCGAGCACCGTGTCCGCGAGCAGCGCCTCGCACGCGCCGTCGTCGAAGTCGATGGTGGTCGCGATCAGGCGTTGGCCGGCCACCGCGCCAGTCACGCGCACGCAGTCTTGATCGGTGCCGCTGGCGATTCGACCGGTGAAGCCATCGGCGTAGAGGTCGGCGCCGGCGACCGAGTCGTTGGTGGGCTCGGTCTCCGTGGTGACGACGATCGCGCAGGTCGACGTGTCGACCGTGCAGGCCTCGCTGCAGAGGGGACCGAGGCGACCGCTGGTGGCCGGGTCGACCTGCGTGCAGTGGCTCAGGGGCCGATCGAGCACGTCGCACGCCTCGCCTGCCTCCGCGATGCCGTTGTTACAGCGCGGTGGCGCCACGTCGACGACCAGCTGGTAGCGCTCGCCGGTGGACCAGCCGTTGGCGTTCTCGACGCAGACGAAGTAGGTGCCGCTCACCGTTGCCGTCGTCGACGGCGCGCTGTCGCAGGTAAAGGTCCAGGTCACCTCGGTGGTGCCGTCGACGTCGTAGATCAGCACCACCGGGAGCAGCTCGTCTGCCAGGCATGCGCCGTCGCCGAGGTCGTGCACGTGCGCCGTCATCCGATCGCCGGCCGAGAGCGGCACGGCGACACAGTCGCGATCGTCATCGCTGTCGAAGGAGCCCACGTAGGGATCGTGCCAGGTGTCGACCGACGCTGGCGGCACGTTGTTGTCGGTCCCCTCGTTGATCGTGGGCGCGACGCAGCTACTGGCGTCGAGCGAGGCGCAGTCAACGCAGCTCAGGCGGCCAATGGTGCCGGGCGCGAGATCGGCGCAGGTCGCGGTGCCGACGTCGACCCCGTCACAGACCTCGTCGCCACTCCTCAGCGAGTCGCCGCAGACGGCCGGACGAAACGCGACCTCGAGCTCGTAGGGCGCGGACGGTATGGTACCGACGATGACGTAGGCGGTGTCGCTGATGTCCGCGGCGACGGTACTGGTGCCGGCGCAGCCGAGCTCACTCTCCATCGAGTCGCAGGTGGCGCGCACCGAGACCGCGGTGGTGACGTCGTCGGTGGTGGCGCGAACGTACAGGCGCCCCGGCGACGGCGGCGTGAAGGTCGCGACGGACGCCAGCAGCCGCATGTAGGTCCAATCCGAACACCGGGTGGCAAAGTCATCGCTGGTCGACGTGCGGGTGTCGCCGCTCACGGTGCCGATCGCCAGCGCTGGGAACCCGCCGAGGTCGCAGGCCTCGAGCTGGCAGGTGCTGCTGCACCCGTCGCCGCTGCCGAGGTTGCCGTCCTCGCACTCCTCTCGCCACCACTCGAAGTAGTTGTTGCCGCACACCGGAGCCGGAACGCATGCGAGGGCGTCGACGCCGTGGGGCGCGAGCTCGCACACCTGCGTCCCGTCGCGGCAGTCCCCGTCGTCGTCGCAGCGACGAAAGCACAGCCCGATCGTGCCGGTACCCACGAGATCCGTCGGGTCCGCGTAGGGGACGCACACGCCATCGCCCAGGCAGTCGACGTCGATCGTGCAGAACTCGCTGCAGGCGCCGCCGGCGAAGCCGCCGAGCGACTCCACGAAGCAGAAGGGATCGTCGGCGCTCGCCTGGCAATCGAGCTGGCTGGTACATGCACCACCGAGCGGCGTGGCACCGGGGACGCACTGCCCGCGATCGCGACAGTCGCTCTCGGTCCAACAGTCGAAGCTCGAGTCGCCGTCGTTGTCGCGCAGGTCAGTGCAGCTCACCTCGAATGGCTCACCCTCGCCCTCACCTTCACCCTCGCCCTCACCTTCACCTTCGCCCTCACCTTCGCCTTCGCCCTCACCTTCGCCCTCGCCCTCCGCGGGTGGCACACACTCGGAAGCGTTGTCACAGTCCGGATCGTTGCAGTCGATGGCGAGATCACCGTCGTTGTCGCGTAGGTCGTCGCAGATTTCGAGGTTGCGGCAGCCGCCCACGCCCGCGAGGAACACGATCGCCAACAACGCCTGCGGTGATCGCACGGGGGCCTCCGCGTCTCCCCGATGGTGGCTGACCGGGGGAGCGGGGCGCAAGCCGACGAACGTGCGCCGCGCTACTGCGTGAGCGTGAGCGTGTAGGGGCCGTCCGCGAACGACCACCAGCTCTGGTCGACAAAGATGAACACCGGCACCCCGTCGGTCACCGCCAGGGTCAGCGTCTCGTCGTCGCCCCAAAGGCCGTCGTCGGTGCAGGACAACTCTGTCTCCGCGTCGCCACAGGCGGACCGTGCGTAGAGCACCACATCCGTGTCCGGGTCGGTCGGCGCGACGGCAATCGTGAGGGAACCGGTGCTCGCCGGCACGTACTGCCAGACCTCGCCGATCTCGTCGGCGCCGGCGGCACACGCGGTGACGTCGACCGGCGCGAAGTAGTCGACGCCGTTGGTGGTGTCGCCGCTGTTGGCGCCAAGCTCCGCGTGCAAGGGGTCGAGGCAGGCCTCGATCTCGCAGCTGCCCGAGCAGCCGTCGTCACCGTCGTTGTTGGCGTCGTCGCATTGCTCGCCGTCGTCGAGCAGGCCGTCGCCGCACACGGGCGGACCCACGGTGACCACCAACTGGTAGTCATAGGTGGGCGTGTACGAGCCCGACGCGCTGGTGCAGATGACGTAGGTGCCCGTCGTGGCAGCGGTGGCGTACGCGAGGGAGCAGTAGTTGTAGTTGTTCGCGTCGATGTCGTCGTTGCTCTGGAGCACGGTGCCGCCGCTGCGGATCTCGACCTTCGAGTCGAGGTCGCTGCCCTCACAGGCGCCGTCGCCGAGGTCAGCCGTGCGCGCGATGATGCGGTCGCCAGCGCTTGCCGAGACGCTGACGCAATCGATGTCGCCCGCTGGCGTGATGCGCGCCAGGAAGGGGTCTGCGTAGGCATTGGCGGTGGCGTCGGTGCCGTTCTGCTCTGTCTCGGAGAAGGGGATGGGCTCGCAGGCGCTGGTGTCGAGCTCGCTGCAATCGCTGAGGCAGCCGATGGTGCCCCAGGTGGTCGGATCGTCGCGGTAGCAGCTCGAGCCGCGCAGGTCGGTGCCGTCACAGGCCTCGAGCCCCTCGGCGTTGTCGTCGCCGCACACCGGCATGCGCGTGGTGACGAGGATGCGGTAGCCCTCAATGTCGGCGTCGCTGCCCGCGTTGCCGACGCACACGAAGTAGGTGCCGTCCTCCTCGAGCACCACGTCCGCCACCGAGGCGCAGTAGTAGTCGTAGCCGGCGAGCTCCGTGGTGCCGTCCGTGTCATAGACGGTGAGCGAGGCGTCGATGCTGTAGTTGGCGCAGTCACCGTTGTCGAAGTCGCGCACGGCGGCCGAGAGCAGCTCGCCGCGGTGGCCAACCACCGACACGCAGTCCACATCGGTGGCCGACGAGAAGGCCGCGAGGAAGGGGTCGGTATAGGCGTTGACTGCGCCGGGCGCCGTGTCGTTGGGCTCGCTCTCGTTGATGACGATGGGCACGCAGCCGCTCGCGTCGAAGGTGCAGTCGACGTTGCAGGCAAGGGAGCCGATGGTGTCGGGGGTGACGTCGCGGCAGCGGCCGCCGTCGAGGTCTGTGCCGTCGCATTGCTCCGAGCCCTGCTCGGAGTTGTCGCCGCAGTTGCGCGCGGCGAACGCCACATCGAGCGTCCACGCGCCCTCGTCGCCCGTGTAGTAGCCGTCCACCAGCACCGTGAGCGGCGTGGCCGTGACGTCGAGCTCGAGCACCTCGTCGCTGCCGCCGTACTCCCGGTCGGCGCACGCCAGCTCGGAGGCGAGGCTGCCGCAGTCCGTGCGCACCGAGATGCCCATGTCGGCCGTGCTGCCGAGCGTGAGCCGCAGCTCGCCGTCGCCGGCAGCCGTGAAGGTGAAGATGTTCTCTCTCGCGCCGCCGTACTGGCAGGTGCCGTGGGTCACCGAGAAGCCCGAGGTGCTGGTGCTGCCGCTGTTGGCGCCGAGCACCAGGGCCGGCAACGCGGCGTCGCAGGCCTCCATGGTGCAGCTCCCCGAGCAACCGTCGCCGGCGGCGCTGTTCTCGTCATCGCACTCCTCGCGCACCGCCAGCCCGTCGCCGCAGACGTGGGGCTGGCAGGCGTTTGGCACCGTCTCGACGCCGGGGGAGAGGCTCTCGCAGACGTAGCTCGTGCGCGTGCACTCGCCGTCATTGGCACAGCCATCGAAGCACAGGCCGAAGCCCGAGCCCATGGCCACGCACACCGCGCCTGCGTCGCAGGAGTCGGGCTCGGCCGTGGGGTCACAGAACTCACCGCAGGAGCCACCGAGCCAGCCGAACTCGGCCTCGCTCCAGCAGAAGGGGTCGTTGTCGTCGGCGGTGCAGTCGGTCTGCAGCGCGCACGGTCCGCCGGTGGGCGTGGCGCCCGGCGTGCACGACCCCGCCTTGCAGTCGGGCTCGTTGAAGCAGTCGAAGGTGCCGTTCCCCTCGTCGTCGACGAGGTTGCTGCAGTTGGTCTCGACGCAGCCGGGGAAGTTGGCGTCACACTCGGGGTCTTCGCAGTCGTAGAGGTAGTCGTAGTTGTCGTCGATGCCGTTGTCGCAGATCTCGATGCAGGCGGTGTCGTCGGCGCACTCGGGGTCCTCGCAGTCCCACAGGTCGTCGCCGTCGTCGTCTTCCCAGTTGTCGCAGATCTCGCCTTCACCCTCTCCTTCGCCCTCTCCTTCGCCTTCGCCCTCTCCTTCGCCTTCGCCTTCGCCTTCACCCTCGCCGGCATCGCAGGCGTCGTCGTTGCTGCAGTCGTCGTCGTCGCAGTCGGTGTCGCCGTCGCCGTCGTTGTCGACATCGTCGTCGCACACCTCCGGCGCTGGGCAGGCCAACGCGAGCGGGACGAGGGTCAACAGGCAGAACAGGGGAGCGCGGACCTGACGCAGCACGGGAGCCTCCAAGCCCCCACGGTGTCGCCGACGCAACCATGATCCGCAAGCGGGTCTGCGGTGCTGTCAGGGAACGGCGAGTACGCCGCTCACGTCGGGCGCTACAGGAACGCCCCGTCGGTGCTGATGGCGCCGTCGGTGCGCGCCGCTGCGATGAGCTCGAGCGCGCGCACCTTGTCGTCCGTTCGGACACACACCAGGTAGTGCGCCTCCGCCGCAGAAGGGAACGACGACATGGTGGTCTCGCGATGAATGGCCTCGATGCCCTCGTCGCCGAGGAGCGACACCAAGCGATCCGCTTCCAAGAGGTTACTGGCGCCGTAGATCTCGATCAGGTCTTGGGCGTCGAGGTGCGTGAGCGTCATGGCCCCTCCGGACGCAGCCGGCGCGGCCTTCGCGCGCGGCGACGATGGGCTCCCTATACCCAGGGGGGCGCCTTGGCGCCAGCACGTCGAATGCTGCTAGCTTCGACGCGAGGCTCGAGAGCGCTTGGTGGCGAAGTCCTACGAGGGCATCCAACCGGTTCCGTTCGGCAGCTACCAGCTTGTCGAGCGCCTCGCGATGGGCGGGATGGCCGAGGTGTACCTGGCGCGTCCCGACGGTCAGGAGCGGCTGGTGGCGCTCAAGCGCATCCTGCCGAGCATCGCGTCGGACGAAGAGTTCATCGCCATGTTCATCGACGAGGCCAAGATCGCGGGCCAGCTCAACCACCCGTCGATCGCGCAGATCCTCGACCTCGGCAAGATCAACACCAGCTATTTCATCTCGATGGAGTACGTCTCGGGGCACGACCTGCGCGCGCTCTGGGATCGCACGCGCGACAGCGGCAACGACGGCAAGACCACCATGCCCATCGGGCTGGCGTGCTTCATCGTCAAGAAGATCTGCGACGGCCTCGACTACGCGCACCGTCGTCGTGACGCCAAGGGTCGCCCACTCGGTATCATCCACCGCGACGTCAGCCCGCAGAACATCCTCATCTCCTACGACGGCGATCTGAAGATCATCGACTTCGGGATCGCCAAGGCCGCCAACCGCATCGTCCGCACGCAGACCGGCATCCTCAAGGGCAAGTTCGCCTACATGGCGCCCGAGCAGGCGCGCGGCGAGCCCACCGACCATCGCGCCGACATCTTCGCCATCGGCGTCATCCTCTACGAGCTCCTCACCGGCGAGCGCGCGTTCAAGGCCGACACCGACTTCGTGCTGCTCGAGAAGGTGCGGCGCGTCGAGGTGGTGCCGGCGCGGCAGTTGCGCTCCGATATCCCCAAGGACCTCGAGCGCATCCTGGCCAAGGCGCTCGCCAAGGAGGCGGCGGACCGCTACGCGTGGGCCAGCTCCCTCGGCAGCGACCTCGATCGCTTCATGAGCGATCAGGCGTACTCCTCATCGAAGGAGGAGCTGGCCGGCTTCGTGCAGCGCACCTTCCGCAGCGAGTTCGACGAGGAGAAGCGCCGGTTGGCGGCCTATCGCGCCCTGTTCGACGACGGCGAGATGAGCGCGGCCACCATGGTGCGCGGCAAGCGGCCCTCGCTCGACCCGCGCACCAGCCAGAGCGACGACGGGACCGCCGAAGGACACGAGAGCGCCGCCACGCTCGCGGCACCGCCGCCGCGCACCAGCGCGTCGCAGGCCACCACCGGTGTCGAAGACGCGATCTCGCAGCTCGGCGCGCGGCGCGACGCTGGCAGCGGCATGTCGGCGCGCGCGCGCGTCGCCGATCCGCCGAGCCCCTTCGAAGAGGACGAGTCCGACGACGAGATCGACGCCAGCGCCGAGGCGAGCGCGCTCGGCCTCGCCGTGTCCGACGAGCACGGCTCGACCGGCCCCATGGGGCGGCACAGCACCGATAGCGAGCCGCCGCCGCCGTTGTCGGCGCCCGACGGCCCACCGACGCGCGCCGCGGGCGTCCGCGTCCCCGACGAGACGCAGCTCGACCCAGCAATGCCACCGGCGCCACCACCGGTGCGAACGGGGCCGATCTCGCGCGATGAGGTGCCGAAGAAGAGCCGCATGACGAGCGCCCGCGGCGAGGTGTCGGCGCCGCGCCTGGCCGACCCCGCGAACGCCGACGATACCTCTCGCGTGCCCGCGGCGTCGCCCGGGCCGGGCACCGATCCCGCCGAGCGCTCGCGCTCGTCCAACCGCACGGCGCGCGTCGAGCGCGGCGAGCGCCCGCGCCTTCCCGTCGAGCGCTCCGCCGTCGACCGGCCCGCCCCGCCGTCCGCGGCGCCGGTGGTGCCCACGGGGCCGGTGTTGATCGCGGCGGGCCTTGGCGCCGTCATCGGCGCGGGCGTGGTGGCCATTGCGTGGCTCGCCATGGGCTCGAGCACCCCGCCCGTCGTCTTCGTGGCTACGCCGCGGCAAGCCGAGGTACGCCGCGGCGACGAGGTGCTCTGTCGCCAGACGCCCTGTGCCGTGGCGCTGCCCGTGGGCCGCCACGAGGTGCGCATCCGCGCGCCTGGCGCCGAAGAGATCGCCCGCAGCGTCGAGGTCAAGGCCGACGGCGCGCCGCCGGTGGAGGTGACGCTGGTGCGCATGCGCGACGACATCCGCGTCGAGACCGACCCGCCGAACGCGCACGTGCAGCTCGACGGCAAGCCGGTGCCGGGCCAGACCCCGCTCACCTTGCCGCCGTTGGCCGTGGGCAGCTCGGTGCGCTTGACGCTGACGCACGACGGCTACGACCCGCTCGAGGCCGCCCGCGAGGTCGACGACGACGGCGTGTGGCGCTACGAGCTGCCTACCTCTACGACGCGGTGGCGCATCAGCGCCACGCCAACCGACGTCGCGGCCGACGGCGCCGCGCGCGCCAAGGATGGAGCCTTCGTCGTCAAGGCCGAGAAGCGCAGCGCGCAAGTGGTGTTCTCGCGCCCCGGCTGCGACCAGCAGGCGGTGACCGTGTATCCCACGGGTCGGCGCGAGGCGGACCAGAAGGTGACGCTCACCTGCCGCAAGCTCAGCGCCGGCATCGCGGTCAAGTACGCGGGGCGGCGCCCGCAGGTGAACATCGACGGGATCGACGTGGCGCGCGACGCCTCGCTCAGCCCTTACCCCTTGCCGCCGGGCACCTTCACCGTCACGCTGCGCGGCAGGAACGGCAAGAGCGAGGCCCACACCGTGGAGCTGCGCGAAGGTGAGACGCTCACCATCCAAAGCAGCCTCAGGTAGCCGAGGAGTATCGTGACACTGCGTGCCGTGGCGCTGGTCGCCGTCATCGCCGCCGGGTGTGGTGCCGTGGGGGTGGCGGCGCCACAGGTCGTCGGTGCGCGTGAAGACACGGGCTGCCCTGCGGCCAACGACGCGCTGGCGCACACCAAGGCCGCCCTCGAGCTGCCCGGTGTTCGTGCGCTGCGCCCGCACCTGGAGCGCGTGCTCGTCGAGCATGGCGGCCTGCGCGTGCTCATTCAGGGGCTCGCCGCCATGTTGACCGACGTCGACCAGGAGACCTTCGCGCACCTGCGCGCGGGTCTGAACCCCGAGGTTGGCTTGGGCTCGCTCACGCCCCACCTGGTGGAGGTGCTGCGCTACATCGACGGCAGCTCGGCGCACGTCGCCGGCGCGCACCCCGAGCCGCTCGCCGCCGTCCACGCCATGCTCGACCAGTGCCCAGCGCCTGCTACGCTGTCGACGACGCGGCGCCTGCTCGAGCTCGAGGTGCGCGCCGATCCCGCGGGCGCGTGGGTGCTGGCAGCGCCGGGCGCGGGCGAGCGTTCGTGGCTCGGCGCTGTGCTCGACGCGGTGCGCGCGGTGGCGAGCGACCCGGTGTTCGTGGCCGCGCTCGAGGACCTCGAGCTCGAGGACGAGAGCGAGGGCGACGGCACCATCCGCGTGGGTCGCGACGCGTTCCGTCTGCTGTCTTCCATCCTCGTCGCAAACCTGGCGGCGCCCGACTTTGATCCCGAGGCAGCGCGCGCCCTGCTCGACGACGCGCTCTCGCTGCGCATCACCGACCCCGCGGCCCGCGCCAAGCTCGACGCCGCGCTCGACGTGGCGTTGCTCATCGCCGAGCCGTCCGCCGACGTGTTCCCTCAGACGCAAGCGCTCATGGGCTGCCTCAACGATGCCGACGAGGACGCCGCCATCGGCGGCATGCTCTACGACTGGCTGACGGTGGACGCGCTGCCGCTCGAAGCCTTCCTCGACGACGCGGCCGAGACCGCGGGGGTCGACACTGCCACCGACCTACGGCTCGCGCTGGTGGACATGCTCGGGGCAGTCGAGGCGCGCCCGGCCTTGGCCGGGGATGTCACCATCGTGCTCGGCGAGCTCCTCGATGAGGAGGCGGCGCCGGCGCTGGTCAGCGCGCTCTTGGCCGTGCAGGGGCAGGGGGCGCTGCACGAGCTGCTCGGCCTCGTCGACGGCGTCGAGCAGTGCCGGGGTCTGGCGCCGTGAGCGCATCGCCCGTCACGGTGCGGGCGGTGCTCGTGACGCCGCTCCTGCTCGCCACCGCGGCATCGGCCAACGGCGCCTTCGAGACCTATGGCGCCGACGCGCGCAGCCGCGGCCTGGCCCACGCCGACGTGGCGCTCCCCAGCATCGCGGCCGCGCACACCAACCCGGGCGCGCTCGGCCTCGCCGACTCCGAGCTGGCGCTGGCGGTCAGCTACACGCTCGACCTGCCCGCGCTCGAGATCGCGCTCGCCGCCGCGCGCGCCGTCGACGACCCCCTGGCACCGGCGCGCCCGCCGGTGGTGAGCGCGCTCAACCTCGCCGCCACGCAACCCGTCGACCTCGTGGGCGAGGACCGCCTCTTCGTGGGTGCCGCAGCGTACTTCCCCACCTCGGTGCTGGTGCGTGCGCGCGCCTTCGATCCGGCGCGGCCCTTCTTCGCCATGTACGACTCGGCCACCGAGCACTACGACGTGTCCGTGGGTGCAGGGTTGCGCCTCGTCGAATGGCTGCACCTCGGCGCGGGCCTGCGCTTGGCTGCCGGCCAGCGCGGCGACGTGCAGCTCGCGGTCGACCCCGTGCGCGGCCGCTTGGTGCAGCAGAGCATGGACACCTTCCAATACCCTACGTCGGCTCCCGTGGCGGGGATCGTCGTCGGCCCCCTGGGTGTCGACGGCGTCGCGCGGGTCAGCGTGGGCGCGGTGTGGCGCGAGCCCATCGCGTTCGACGTCGCGCTGCCGGCGACGCTGGTCATCGAGGGCGCCGACGTCGATGCCGTGCTCGACGTCTTGGTGCTGGCCAATTACGAGCCCCGCAGCCTGACCGCGGGGGCGGCGCTGTGGGCCGCGCGCGGCCTGCTCGTCGACGTGGAGGCACAGTGGGCCATGTGGTCGGCGGCGCCGCCGCCCATGCTGGTGACGCGCGTCGATCTCGGCGGTGAGGGCCTCGAGGCGCTCGGGCTCGACGCCACCTTGGACGCGCCCGCTCCTGGGCAAGATCGGGTGCGCTCGCCGGGCTACCTCGACACCGTGGTGTGGCGCCTGGGTGTCGAGTGGCGCGTGCTCGAGCCCCTCGCGCTGCGCGCAGGCTACCAGTACCGTCCCACGCCGGTGCCCGACCAGACCAGCGGCACCAACATCGTCGACGCCAACGCGCATGTGATCGCGCTCGGCGCCGGCGTCACCATGCGCCTGCCACACGTCTTCAAGCAGCCCATCAGCGCCGAGATCGGCTACCAGGCGCAGGTGCTCGAGGAGCGCACGGCCACCAAGACCAACCCGCAAGACGAGATCGGCCACTGGGCGGCGCGCGGCGTGGTGCACGCGCTGGCGCTCGGATGGACCTATCGCTTCTGACGACGAGCGCGTCGGTCAGCGCACGCGCGCGCGCCGCAGCGCCGCCGTGAAGTCCTCTTGCGTGACCACGGCGCGCCCCGGCTCGTACTCCTTCTGTTTCTGTGCCAGCGCCTCGCGCGCCTTGACCCAGGCGCCGTCGAAGGGCCCGGCGTTCTTGACCACGAGGTGCAAGATGGGCTCGCCCTCCAGCGGAGCACCGGGCTTGAAGAACGACGCGTCCCACGAGTAGGTAGCGGCAGACGGAGCGCTGGTCTCGTCGCGCGTGATGGTGTCGAGGGCCTTTCTGATCTGCACGGCGACGAGGGGTGCCGGAGCCGTCGCTCGTGCCGCGGGCTCGAGAGCTCCATCCCCGTCGGCACTGCCGTCATCGTCCTCGTCGCCAGCGAGGGCCAGCTCCTCCTCCATGCGTTTGGCCCACTCTTCGGGGTCAAGCGGCTCGCCCTTCTTGTCCATGGCGTTGACCACGACGTTGAAGACCTCGAGGATGCCCTCGCCGCTCTCCTTCATGATGCGCCCGAGCTGGGTGAGCGGCGCGGCCAAGAGCGCGAAGGCGTAGCGGCCCGGCGTGTCGACGAGCAACGTGTACTTGTCGTCCGCCACTGCGGGCGCGAATTCGTAGCCCGGGCGCCCGCCGCCCAAGAGCGCGAAGGACTTGAGGCGCACGTCCTTCGGCACCTCGACGGAAAAGGGCAGGCCGGCGATCATCTTCTTGCCCTCCGCCACCTCGCCGATGTTGCCGAGCACGCTGCCCTTGCGCACACCGGGCAAGAGCTCGGGGTGCGTGTCGAGCAGGTGCATGACGATCTCGAGCGGGTACACGTCGCGAATGGGCTTGCTCTCGAGCTCTGCCAGCACCTTCTTGATCGTGGTGGTGCTGCTGAATTGCCCCACGAAGGTGGCCATCTTCTCCACCGCCTCGGCGCGGCCGACACCGTCGAGCGTCCAGGCGTCGAACAGGCGCACCACGTGCCCGGCGGCGCGCGTGACGCCGAGCGCCTCCACGTCTGCCGGCGCCTTGTCGGGGCGGAAATCGTCCTTGGTGCCCTTGGTACGCAGCTCGTCGAAGCGCGCCTTGTCGGCCGCAACGTTGCCCTTGAGGTAGCGCTCGTAGGCCTCGCGCTGGCCCTTGCCCTGATCGAAACCGTCGCCGCCACCCTGCTGCTGGTCGCCGCCTTTGCTGCGCTTGATGGCATCGGCGCCCGTGGCTCCGGTGTCGTGCAGCTCCTCGTGGTGCTCGACCTTCTCGTCCTCGTGGCCCCACTCGACCTCGCCGCCACGATGGCGATGGAGCTCGTCGCCTGCCTCGGCGCCGCTGACGCCACCGAGGCCGTGGGCCTCACCCTCCCCTTCGTGGTCTGCGCCGTGCGCGGCGCCCGCGCCGTGAGCGCCGCCGGCGCCGTGTGCCCGTTGCGGGCGCTGGCCACGAACCTGCGGTCGGGGAGCTCGCTCCGCCTTGTGCGCTTGCTTCTTGTCCTTGAGCTTCGCCGACGCCGAGCTCCCTGGTGCCTGCGTCGGCTTCGAGGGGGCCTTCGCCTCGGGCTCGCGCTGCGGCCGCACTGCGCCGGGCTGTTGGCCGGGTCGCTGGATCGTCCCCTTGCTCATCTCGCCATGTTCTACCGCGAATGAGTAGGCTTGCGCCGATGGGCAACGTCCGCGTCAAGCCCCGCTCGGTGTGCCCGCGCTGCGAAGGCTTCATGCAGCGGAAGACGGCCATCGCCGAGGGCGTCGGCAATCGCCATTGGGGCGACGTCGACGCCTTCCTGCAGCTCGGCGGCGTCGACATCTACCACTTCATCTGCATCTCCTGCGGCAACGTCAGCGCCTATCAGGTGAAGTTCCAGTTCGAGGGCTTCAAGAAGAAGAAGCCTCGCCCTCGCCCCTCGGCCTGAACCATGCCCACCGCCGCCCAACGAGAGCGCGCCCTGCGCATCCTCGACGCCCTGGCCGCGCGCTTCCCCGAGGCCGCGATCGAGCTCGACTACCACCACGGCGAGCCCTGGCAGCTGCTGGTCGCCGTGGTGCTCTCCGCGCAGTCGACCGACGTGGGCGTGAACAAGGTGACGCCCGCGCTGTTCGCCGCGCTGCCCGACGTGCGCGCCTTCGCCGCAGCCACGCCGCAGCAGGTCGAGGGCTACATCAAGACGCTCGGGCTCTTTCGCAACAAGGCGAAGAGCCTGGTGGGGGCGGCGCAGGCCATCGTCGCCAAGCACGGCGGCCAGGTGCCGCGCGCGCGCGCGCTCCTCGAGGAGCTGCCCGGCGTCGGCACGAAGAGCGCGGCGGTCATCGTCGCCAACGCCTTCGGCGAGCCCGCCATCGCCGTCGACACGCACGTAGGCCGCGTCAGCAAGCGCATGGGCCTCACCGCCAACGACGATCCCTGGAAGGTCGAGCAGGATCTCACCGCGCTCTTGCCGAAGGAGCGCCTGCTCGAGGCGCACCACGTGCTCATCTGGCACGGCCGGCGCATCTGCCATGCGCGCAATCCCGCGTGCGGCGAGTGCCCGGTAGAGCGCATGTGCAAGAAGGTAGCCGTCGCGACACCGACGACGAAGCTCACGAAACCAGCGCGGCCAGCTCAACGGGCAAGGGCGCCTCGACGCTGAGGCCCTCGTCGGCGAGGGTGAGGCGGGCGGCATGCAGCGCCTGGCGGGGCGCGTCGAGGGCCGCGCGTTGCTCGTCGTTGAGCGCGCGTCGCGTGAACGCGTCGAACCACGGGTCGCCCATGGCGTAGAGCTTGTCGCCCACGATGGGGAAGCCCGCATGCGCCAGGTGCGCGCGCAGCTGGTGCTGCCGCCCGGTGCGCGGCCGGCAGCACACCAGGGTGCGCGCGCCGTCGCTGCGCACGGGCTCTACGTCGGTGCAGGCGGGCCGGCCGGCGTCGTCGACGACCATGCGGATGCGCACCAGGCCACGCTCACCTTGCAGCGCCAGCGGCGCGTCGACGGTGAAGGATCGCGCAACGACGCCGCGGACCACCGCCAGGTACTCCTTCTCGACCCGGCCGGCGGCGAACGCGCCTTTGACGCGCGCCTCCATCGGGCCGGGCTCTGCGCACACGAGCACGCCGCTGGTCTCGCGATCGAGGCGGTGACAGGGGTTGGCGCGGAGCCCGTGGCGAAAGAGCCAGCCGGTGAGCGTGCGATGCAGGTAGCGCGCGCTCGGGTGCACCGCCAGGTCGCCCGGCTTGTCGACGACGATCAAGCCGCGCTCGCGCAGCAGCACGGTGGGGGTCGGCATGGGGTCGCCGGGATCGTCGGGCGGCAGCCGCCACAGCTCGAGCACGGTGCCGCGCGCCAGCCGCTCGTCGACGCAACAGGCGCGCCCGTCGACCCGCAGATCGCCACCCGCCACCACGCGGCGCGCGCGCTCGAGGCCGATCCTGCGCACCTTGTGCGCAAGCGCCTCTATCGCGGTCTTCTGGTGGCAGTCGGGCGGCACCGCCCAGCGCACCGACACGGCGCGCGCGTCGCCGTACGCGGGGGTCAGCGCGTCCCCAGTGGTGGCCTCGTCGTCGGCGCCTATGGTCACGAGCCAAGCCTGCGGGCTCGGGCGCCGTCCGGCAAGCACCGGTTCTCCAGCAGGTAGGTGGGGCGCGCAGCGCCTCGGTGCGATCCGCAGGTAGCAGCGAGTGGGACAGATCGGCCGAAACGACGACGACGCAGCGTCGGTCGGCTAGAGTGGAGGCTCGATTCTCACCCTTAGAGGAGCCACATGCTCTTCCGCCCTGGTGCCTCCTTTTCGTTGCCCCGCCTCGCGCTGCTGCTGTGCGTGTGGGCGCTCCCCTTCGCCGCGTGCGAGTGCACCGCGCCCCCTGCGGTCGACGCCGGTCCCGGTGAAGGCGAAGGTGAAGGCGAGGGTGAGGGCGAGGGTGAAGGCGAGGGTGAGGGAGAGGGCGACCCGCAGCCGCCCACCGAGCCCATCCGCGATCCCGATCCCAACCACCCCGACAACGCCACCCGCGACAGCGACTGCGACGGGCTCACCGACGCCGAGGAATACGCGGTGGTGTACGCGGGCGGCGCGCGCACCGATCCGGCCGATTACGACAGCGACAACGACGGTATCGCCGACGGCATCGAGGCCGGCCGCGACGCCGACATCGACGCCGAGTGCCCGGCCACGTGGAGGGACGCCGACACCGCCACCACCTCGAGCCCCGTGTCCGCCGACAGCGATGGCGACTGCATCCCCGACGGCGTGGAAGACGCCAACAAGAACGGCCGGCGCGACGCCGGCGAGTCCGACCCCGCCGACGGCGACAGCGACGGCGACGGCATCGCCGACGGCGACGAGGACGACGACTGCGACGGCATGGTCGATCCCGGCGAGACCGACGCCGGCGACGCCGACAGCGACCACGACGGCATCAACGACGGCGTCGAAGACGCCAACCGCAACGGCACCGTGGATCCCGGCGAGACCGACCCGAACAACGCCGACAGCGACGGCGACCAGATCCCCGACGGCGTCGATCCCGACCCACTGGTGGCCAACCCCGACGACGATGGCGACGGTTTGCCCAACGACGTCGACGCAGTGCCCAACGACCCCGATCGCGACGACGACGGCCTGTGCGACGGCCCCGGCACGGTGGCGGGCGTGTGCATCGGCGGCGAGGACCTCGACGTCGACGGCGTGCTCGACGCCGGCGAAAGCGACCCCACCAAGCCCGACACCGACTGCGACGCGCTCTCCGATCGCGACGAACAGACGGCTGGCACCAACCCGCGTGTCAGGGACAGCGACGGCGATCTGCTCACCGACGGCGTCGAGCTCGGCCGCAGCGCGCGCGTCGCTGGTGATGGCTGCGCCGACGAACCACCGCTCGACAGCGATCCAGGCACCACCACCAACCCCAACGCCGCCGACAGCGACGGCGACGGAACCAACGACGGCACCGAGGACCGCGACCACGACGGCGCCCTCGACGCCGCCGCACCGAGCGGCGTGCAGGAGACGGACCCCGGCGACGCCGACACCGACAACGACGGCCTGTGTGACGGGCCTGCGTCGGCGAGCGGCTGCACCGCGGGTGAAGACCTGAACCGGAACGGCCGCATCGACGCCGGCGAGACCGATCCCCGCGTTGCCGACGTCGACACCGACGGCGACGGGCTCTCCGACCCCCAAGAGACGATGCTCGGCACCGACCCGAATGACCCCGACAGCGACGGCGACGGCGTCAACGACGGCCTCGAGGTGCAGCACGGCACCGATCCCCTGAGCAGCGACACCGACTGCGACGGCTTGAACGACGGCGCCGAGGGCACCGCGCAGACCTCACCGCTCGATCGCGACAGCGACGATGACGGCATCACCGACGGAATCGAGACCGGCACCACCTGTGCGGTCCCGAGCCAGACCAGCCAATCCTGCGTCGACGACGGCCTGTGCATCTCCGACGCCGACCCCGGCACCACCACCGACCCGCGCAACGCCGACACCGACGGCGATCAGGTGCCCGACGGCGCCGAGGACGGCAACCAAGACGGGTTCTACGATCCTGCCGCTGGTGAGCTCGATCCCACGGTCAGCGACGTGGGCCAAAGCGAGGTCGACGCCTGCGGCCTCGAGAACCTGCGCGAGGTGACGCTGGTGCAGCGCCCCGACGACACCGCCGACCTCATCCTGGCAGTTCCGCAAGAGTTCCCGGTCAATCGCATCACCGAGTTGCGAAACGGCAGCGGCGAGCAGATCGGCGCCATGGTGTTTGACCCCGTCGATCAGGTGGCGGGCGTGGCCATGAAGCTGGCGCTCGCGGGCGGCGACCCGACCGCCGAGATCAACGCGCTGCGCACCACGCTCGACGGCGCGGTCGGCAACATCGCGGCCTTCTCGAGCCAGACCTTCACCTCGTGGGATGCGGGCGCGGCCAACAACGCCGCGCTCGGCCGCGCCGAGTGGACCGACGCCAACGGCGGCGACACCGTGGCCAAGTCCATGAACGACATCGTGCAGGCGCTGGTGTCGGGCGCAACCGGCCTCCTCGATACCACCGGCTCCACGCAGAACGGCGCCATGCGCATGCAGATCGAGGTGCTCGATCGCTCCGCCTCGAGCACCATCGTGGTCATCGCCATGACGCAGCTCGCCGCTTCCGACACCGACGAGAGCCGGCTCTTCGCCATCGACAACCTGGCCAACGGCACCGCGGTCGCGCAGTTCGGCGACGACACCGGGGTGCAGTGCGATCGCTTCCAAGTGAAGGCGCGCCAGAAGGTCGACTTCCTCCTGGTCGTCGACAACTCGGGCTCCATGGACGGCGAGCAGACAGCCGTGGCCAACGCCACCGACGAGCTCCTGGCACAGCTCGGCGCGTCCACCGTCGACTTCCGCATCGCGACCGTCACCACCGACATCGACGAGACACCGAACACTCCCGCGACCTGGACGGCGTGCACCCTCGGCAACGGGGGCGTCTGCGATCAAACCGACGACAACGCCAAGATCTACTGCCCCTTCACCACCGACGCCGCCACGCTCGAGTCGTGCATCGACCAGTTGAACATCGAAGGATCCGGCGAGGAGAACGGCCTTCGGCCCGTGGCCTGCATGATGGGCCGTACCGTCACCGGGCCAGGCATCAACACCGACCTCACCGGCACCGGCGAGCTCGGCGGCGCGGCCGACGGCGAGCCCTGCGGCCGCGACGGCAACCGCGCCCCGTACCCCGCGGGCAACACCTTCGCCTCGGCGCCTGCCGGGTTCAACATGCTGCCCCGCCTCGATGGCAACGCGTCCCGCATCCGGGTCGGCGCTCAGCTCGCCGTCATCTTCATAACCGACACCAACGAGCAATCCGACGGTACCTACCGTGACTACGACGTGAGCGCGGCGGTCGCGACCCACTCGATCCCGAGCTGGCTCAGCTTCCTGCAAGACTTCGACAACGCTCACGACCCCGTGCTCTCGCGCGCCTTGGTACATGGCATCGTCTGCCCGCAGGGCGCCAACTGCAGCGACGACAGCGGCAACTACTCGAACAGCCGCTACCGCACGCTCTTCTCCTCCCTCGGTGGCGTCGAGGCCGACATCCGCGGCAATGCGACCCAGATCGCCGACGGCGTGGCGCTCATGCTGCAACAGACGGTGGCCCAGGCCTCGCCCTACGAGCTGCAGAAGCCGCCCATCTCCTCCACCATCAAGGTGGCCGGCGAGTTCGAGGTCGAGAACATGGCGCTGTGCTCCGCGAGCTGCACTGCGTCGGGCTGCTCCGACATCCCGCGCTCGCGCGCCAACGGCTTCGACTACGACGGCACCACCAACACGGTCTCCTTCTTCGGCGCCTGCCGGCCCAAGAGCACCGAGCTCGACG
>JADZDP010000078.1 GCA_020850995.1 Deltaproteobacteria bacterium | reverse complement strand
AGGGTGAGGGTGAGGGTGAGGGTGAGGGTGAGGGTGAGGGTGAGGGTGAGGGTGAGGGTGAGGGTGAGGGTGAGGGTGAGGGTGAGGGTGAGGGTGAGGGTGAGGGTGAGGGTGAGGGTGAGGGTGAAGGAGAGGGTGAAGGAGAGGGTGAAGGAGAGGGTGAAGGAGAGGGTGAAGGAGAGGGTGAAGGAGAGGGTGAGCTGGGCACCTGCGTGGCACCGCGCACTGCACAGGTGGGCGTGCAGTTCGGAAACGCCTCGGGCCACCCCAACTCGCTGAGGACCTCGTGCCACGGCGGCAACGGCGACCTCGACGAGGTGTGGAGCTACCTCCCAGCGGCCGACGGCACCTTGCGCATCGAGCTGGAGGAGCTCTCCTTCGACTACGCGCTGGGCGTACGCACCAGCTGCGCGGACGTGCCAGCCGAGCTCACGTGCACCGACTCTTCCACCACCGAGGTGTTGACCATCCCGGTCTCGGCGGGTGTACCCGTGTTCATTGTCGCCGAGGGGTACCAGGTCCACGGTGGCGGCGGGCCCTATCGTTTGCTCCTGACCCAGGCGGCGCCGGCCTGCGGTGACGGTGCGACCAACGCGGGCGAGGAGTGCGATCCCGATGCCGCGTACACGGGTGGGCTGTGCGACCCGTCCTGCCAGTGGAAGGCCGACCTGGCCGAGAGCGAGCCGAATGGGAACCAGGGGGCCGCGGATGTCGTGGCCGGCGAGGACCTCACGGTCCACGCCAGCATCAGCCCCGTCGGTGATCGTGACGTCTTCGCGTACACCAACGACACCGGGGTCGACCGCGTCGCCTACGCGGTCGCCGGTGGTCCGGGCGCCACTCCCTGGTGCCCGTGGCCGCTCGACCTAGCCTTCGTGCTGCGTGACGGGGCCTTCGCGGTGCTCGACTTCATTGGCGGCGGCGCAGGAAACTGTCCGCTCGCCGACGACCTGCCGTTCCCCGCGGGCGCCACGCTGTACATCGAGGTGCTCGACGAAGGCGACGATGGAACGGCAGACTACGAGCTCCTGATCGGCAGCTTTCTCCCCTGAACGGCGCGCGCCGGGCACGAAGGCCCGGCGCGCACACGCGACGCTGCTTGCGCTCAGGGCAAGAGCTCCACGCTGTCGTCTGTGGGCGCCTCGAGCCGAACGCGCTGGCGCAGGTGCTCGCGCAGCGCGTCGCGCTCGTCAGCGTCGAGCACACCGTCGGCGTTGACGTCGAAGCGCTCCTTGAGCTCGGCGCGGCGGGCCTCCATGCGCGCCTTGACGGCGTCACGCACGGCCTGGCGCTCAACGAGGTCGAGGCGGCCGTCGTCGTTGGCGTCGAAGCGGTCCAGCAGCTCGGCGCGCAGCGCGATGAGGCGCGCACGCACGTCGGCGCGGAGCTGGTCCTTCTCGGCGTCCGACAGGTCGCCGGAGCCATCGAGGTCGTAGCGCTCGAGGACTTGCGCGCGACGCGCCTCGCAGCGCGCGATCAGGTCGTCTTTGAGCGTCTGACGCTCGGTCTCGTCGAGGTGACCGTCGTCGTTGGCGTCGTACACGAAGCGCAGGCGATGCAGCACGGCGCGACGGAGCACGCGGTGGCGCTCGATGGCGCGCTGCAACAGCGGGTGACCTTCGACGTCATCGCGCAACTCCTGGCGTTCCTGGGCGCTGAGCTCGCCGTCACCGTCGGCGTCGTAGCGCGCGACCACCCGCGCGCGCAGCGCACCGGGCTCACAGCTGCCCGTCGGATCGGCCTCCTCGAGCGCGGTCTCGTCGTCGGGCAAGCCCTCACCCGTGCCGCTGTCGTCGGCGCCTTCGAGGCCATCGCCGCTGTCGATGAGCGCCTGTGCCGCAGCGGCCGTGTCCTCGGCGTCGAGCTGGTCGATCTCGCCGCCGCAGGCGATCAGCGCGAGGGGTAGGGCGAGGCCGGGAAGAACGAAGGTGGGCAACAGGCGCTTCATGGGTGTCTCCTGGGGCGCGCCACGGGTTCCTCGGTGCTGCGCGCGGTGTTGAGCTTTCGACCCGCCCGGCGCGCGGATCGCAAAGGAGCCCGTGACCGGCGCACGCCGCGCGGCGGCGAGGTGGCACCCCGCGGTGCGCCGGCGCGTCTGGACGCGGGGCACCCGCGTTGTGCGCGCGGGGTCTCGCGGCTGGGCGCTCGGCGGCCGCCGGCCACCCCGCCGCGGGACAGCGGTGCGCCCATGCGTGTTGCCGCCCCGGCTTCGCGCTAGCCTTCGGGGAGCATGAGTGAGGATCATTCCACCGCCCGCGTCCTCGTGGTCGAGGACTCGCGCGCACAACGTGAGCACCTCGCAGAGGTGCTCACGAAGCGCGGCTTCTCCGTCACCACCGCGTCCGGGGGGCTCGAGGCGCTGAAACAGATCCGCGCCGCACCCCCCGACGTGGTGCTGCTCGACGTGGTGCTCGACGACATCGACGGCTACAGCGTGTGCCGGTGGGTTCGCCTGGGTGAGCGCACCCGCGACGTCATCGTCATCATGCTGACGGTCAAGCGCGAGGTGCGCGAGCGCGTCGAGGGCCTCAACGTGGGTGCCGACGACTACCTGCCCAAGCCCGTCGACGACGAGGAGCTCGAGGCGCGCATCTTCGCCGCCATGCGCACGCGCCAGGTGCGCAACGAGCTGCGCGTGCGCAACACCGAGCTCGAGGGCCTGTTGGCGCGCTCCGAGCACGCCGCCATGACCGACGCGGTCACGGGCATCTACAACCGGCGCCGCTACGTCGACATGCTGACGCGCGAGTGGGCCACCGCGCGCCGCTACGGGCACAACCTGTCGTGCGCGCTCATCGACGTCGACCACTTCAAGCGCATCAACGACATCGCGGGCCACGCCGCCGGTGACGAGGCGCTGCGAGCGGTCGCGGGCATCCTCGCCGGCGCGGTGCGCGAGGTCGACCTGTGCGCGCGCTATGGCGGCGACGAGTTCGCCGTCATGTTCCCGCACACGCCGCGCGAGAAGGCGGTAGTCGCGGTAGAGCGCGCCTTGACGCGCCTACGCCGCGACCGCGCGCAGTGGGCGTCGCACCTGCTGGCGCTCGACTTCTCCGCAGGTGTCGCCTCCAGTGAAGACGCCAGCATCGGCTCGCCCGAGCAGCTCCTCGAGGCTGCCGATCGCGCGCTCTACTCGGCGAAGCGCGAGCGCGGGCGCATCATCGTGGCCCACGACGGCATCCTCGGGAACTGACGGGCCTCGCCGTCAGCGCGCCGCGCGCAGGCCCTCGAGCGTGAGCGCGAAGCAGCTTGGCTCGCCGTCGCTGGCGCAGGGGCGGCAGCCCGCCATCGTGTGCAGCGCGAGCACCTCGCAGGCGGCGAGCCCGTCGACCTCACCGTAGGCGCGCAGGTCGACCTCGGCAGACAGGCGCGCGTCGGCGAGCCCGGCGTCGGTGAACCCGAGCACCAGCGTGCCGTCGCCGAGGGAGAGCGCGCGTCCGTTCGCCGTGAGCTCGAGGCGCGCGAACGAGGTGAGCCCGTAGGGGTTCTCGAGCAGCACCGGGCTTGGCGGCACCGCCGTCCCCGCCAGCGCCACCTCGCCGCCCTCGCCGAGCACGCCCGCCGACACCGAGGCGAGCAGGCTGGCCTCGTCCGCGAGGCTCAGGTCGATCACCACGGCGCCGCCGAGGAGCTGGCGCACGATGAGCTCGCGGCCGGCGCGCGGTGCGGGCTCCACGATCGTGCCGTAGCGAAGGTCCATGCCGAAACGCTCCCCCGCCAGCGCCGTCCATGACGCCGTGTCCAGGGCATGGTGCACGTGGCCCACGTCGAAGAGGCGCGCCGCGTGGCTGTTGCACACGCTCAGCTCCACGAGGTGGGCACCGGGTGCGAGGAGCCCGTTGGGCCGCAGCTCGAGCACGCCGGCGCCCAGGGTCATGGTTGACGGCACCTCGCCATGCGGGCCGCTGACGCGCGCCTTGACCTGCCCAGCTAGCGCGTGTCCCGAGTAGGAGACGATGATGGTGGTGCTGCGCGCCGCTGGCAGGACGCCAATGGGCTGGACGTCGGTCACCTGGGCGTCGCACACCGTGGCCACGGGTGCTGGCTCGGTGGCGGGCAGGGGCGTGAGGCGCGACGGGTCGTCGCCGCAGGCGGCAGCGACGACCGCAAGGAGCAGGGCGGCAGGCGTGGAGAGAGCGTGGCGGTCCATGGTGGTCCCATCGGTAAAAGTGATGATGTAGGACATATCCCACATTGGACCACCATGGCAAGGAGCCGCTGCCGCAACGCGTCGAGCGCAGAGGAAAAGACCGGAGTTCTCTGCCTTTTTAGCTAGTTGCCGATGTGACGGGCCTCACCATGGCGTCAACCCGCACGTCGATGTCGTTGCCGCAGCCGTCGCAATGGAGAGCGCGGCCATCCTTGAAGCGCCCCGAGGCCTCGAAGCGCCGGGCGACCAGGCAGCGCGGACAGGCCCCCCGAACCTCCACCAACGAGACCCGCTCGGTGAGGCGCAGCACCGCGATCACCGGGCCGAGGATGGCAAGGGTGGGCACCAGCACGAAGTGCAGCACCGGGATGAACACGCAGACGAGCCCCGCGCCCCACAGACCCGCCAGCGCCACCCCAGCGCGCAGCGCGCGCGAGGGCAGCGCGCGCTCGACGACGACCGCCACGGCGCTGGTGTCGGCGCAGTTGGGCAAGCGGAGGGTGACGGGACGCTCGGCCATCGTGGCTGCGTAGTCACGCGGACCTCGCCTGCCAAGGGCGTCAGGGCAGCACGCAGGTCCCGGAGCTAGCGTCGCAGACGAGGCCGTCGATGCAGCCGTCCTCGGGAGGGAACTGCCAGCCGGAGAAGTCGTCGCAGGCCTCGCCCGCGCCCACGGGCACCACGCAGCGCGCGCTCACCTCGGTGGCGCTGGGCGCCGCGACCAGGCCGCACTCGAGGCCCGCAGCGCAGGGATGGCTCAGGCTCGCGCCGCGATCGTCGACGAAGAAGCACGCTTCACCCACGGCCGCGGGCGCGAGGCAGCGCTCGCTCTCGTCCTGCAGCTTGGCGCAGACCTTCGCCCCGTCGGCGCACGGGGTGCTCGCGCTGCAATCGGCGCACGCGATGGTGAGCGGGCTACACACCCCCGAGGCGCACTGCGCGCCCGTGACGACGTCGTCGCAGGCATCGCCGAAGGCGCCAAGGCCCGCGGGCTGGCAGTTGCGCACTGCCGTGTCGCAGCCCTCACCGCTGGCGCAGCCCGTGCTGCAGAAGGCGCTGCGGCATGCCGCGTGCGCACGGCAGGGGCTGCCATCCTCGAGGAGCGCGTCGCCCTCGCCTTCCCCTTCGCCCTCACCGGGCTCGCCTTCGCCGTCACCGTCACCTTCACCTTCGCCTTCGCCCTCGCGCTCCTCGGGCGGCCGGCACCCGCCGGGCGCCACTGCCGCGCATGCGAGCAGCACGAGGAGCGCAGGGGTCAACGACGGTGTGGTCATCGCGTCAGTGGCAGAACTTGCACTTGGGGTTGCCGTACGCGACGTAGCCGTTGACATCGCCGAGGTGGCGGTTGTCCTCGCTGCTCTTCTTGTGCTTGTGGCAGCCGAGGCAGCCGAACTTCTTGAAGTCGTAGGCCCACGGCTTGTCGGTGCGGTAGCCGGGGCGCGCCTGCGGGTTCACCTGGCCGCCGCTGCCGTCGTTGTAGCAGGTGGCGGTGGCGAGGCAGGCAGCCTCGTCGATGTGGCAGTTCTGGCAGGTCGAGGAGTGGTGGTTGACCCAGCTGCCGTTGCCGCTCGGGCCCCGCTCCCCCGACACGCCGCCGAGCCCTCGCCGTGGGTGCGTCGACAGCGGCTTCACCGTCGACTCGGCGTGGCAGGCCTTGCACAGGGGTGAGGTGTTCGAGAAGCCGCGCACCGCCGAGTGCGTCGTGGTGGGCACCGGCGTAACGCTGGCGTGGCAGGTGGCGCACAGCTCGTTCGTGCGATCGGTGCGGCTGGCGTGGCAAGCCGAGCACGAGGTCTTTCCCGCGCCAACTTTCGCCATGTACGCGGCCGAGGCGTGGGCGCTGCCGGCGGCGATGGGGAAGTACGCCGTGTGGTCCATGGGGCCCACGGGCTCTGCGTTCGGGTGGCAGCCGAAGCACTCGGGCGAGCTGTTGGCGAAGTCGGGGATGCCGTTGTGGATTTGCGCGATCGTGGGGTTGGTGTTCTCGGTGGCGTGGCACTGCGCGCAGTACAAGCCGGCAAGATCGCTCTTGGCGCGCGCGGGATCGTGGCACTCGGCGCAACCGATGCCCGCGTGCGCATCGCCGGTGGCGACGGGGAACTCGAGGTGATCGAAGGTGCCCGAGGGCTCGCCGTTCGGGTGGCAGTCGTAGCAATCGGGTGACGCGTAGCTGTAGCCGCCCACACCCTGGTGCACGAGGTCGAGGCGGGCCTGGCTGTGCACCTCGCGCGAGGGCTGGCCTGGGTCGGTGATCGTGCGGTGGCAGCTCAGGCAGTCGAAGGCGGCGTAGTCGCCGGTGGTGTGGCAGTCGGCGCAGAGAAGCCCGCTCGGGTTGCCCGCGGTGGCCACGGCGTGCGGCAGCCCCGACGTGGTGGGGAACCACACATGATCGAGGTGCTGCGCAGCGCTCTCGGCGGTGCCGTCGCTGTGGCAGCCGATGCAGATGCGCGGTGTCCACGCGTAGCCAGGGAAGCCGGCGTGCACCTCGGCGAGGCGCGCTTGGCCGTGCACGTCGCGCGTATCGGTGCCGCTGGTGGGTTGGTGACACGCCGTGCAGGTGAGGGAGCCGGCGCGGTCGCTCTTGCTCCCGTGGCAGTCGGCGCACACGAGCGGCGCGTGCTGCCCATCACCCGAGGGCGCCTGCAAGGGGTAGATGGGCTCGTGGTCGAACACACCCGGCACCTGCGCCCTTGCGTGGCAGGTGAAGCAGGCGCCTGAGTCGTAACGGTACCCGTAGCTCGCCATGGCTGCCCCGTGATCGATGGTTGCCTGGGCGGCGCTGTGCTGGTGGCAGGTGGTGCAGGCCAAGAGCGTGCGGTTGGTCTGGCTCGCGTGGCACTCGCCGCAGGTGCGTCCGTCGACTGCGGGAGTAGCGGGGTCGTCGGCGGCGTGCACGTCGCCGGGCTCCACCGGGAAGAAGGGGTGCGCCAGGATCTTCTGCCCGCCTTGGTGACAGAACACGCAGCTCGTGCTGTCCCAGGTGTAGTCGGGGAAGAGCCCGTGGGTCGGCTCGAGCACCGCCTCTTCGTGGGCGTGGCAGCCTGTGCACGAGAGGTCGGTGGCGTCGTCGGGATTGGCGTGGCAGGTGGCGCAGGCCACCGTGACTGGCGGCGTGTCGATGTCGGTACCGAGGGGGTGCGCGCTGGTGACGCCGATGGGGAAGAAGCGCTCGTGGTCCATCACGCCCGGCACCTGCGATTGCTGGTGGCAGCCGAAGCATGCCTGCGGGTCCCAGGTGTAGCCGGGCACGGTGCCGTCGAGGTGGCGCTCCAGCATGCGCGCCTGGCCGTGCACCTCGCGCGCGCCGGTGCCGTCGTCGACCAAGGTGTGGCAGCCGGTGCAGGCGAGCGCGGCGCGCTGTTGCTTGTCGGTGTGACAACTGGCGCAGGACAGGCCGCTGTGCACCGCGGCGCCCGCGACGGGGAACGCCGCCTCGTGGTCGAGCACACCGGGCACCTCGGCGCGGGCGTGGCAGGAGCGGCACGCGCTGGTGCTCCATTGATAGCCAAGCGCGCTCATGTCGGGGCCGTGCGCGGCAAGCATGGCCGAGGCGTCGTGATCGAAGAGGCCGTCGCGATCCGCGTCAGTGTGACAGCCCGTGCAGGTGACGTTGGCGCGGTTGCTCGGGTTGATGTGGCAGCCGTCGCAGGAGATGGCGCCGTGCGCGCTGCCGCTGAGGATGGGAAAGAAGGGCTCGTGGTCGAAGGGCGGCGAGGGCTCGGCGTTTGGGTGGCAGCCGTAGCACGAGGGCGAGGCGTCGACGAAGCCGGGCATGCCGCCGTGGATCTGCGTCACCGTCGGGTTCAGGTTGATCTCGCTGCCGTGGCACTCGGCGCAGCGCAAGCCAGTGAGGTCGCCCTTCGGCTTGCTCGCGTCGTGGCATTGGCTGCACGTGACGGTCTGGTGCGCGCTGCCGGTGGCGATGGGGAACTCGACGTGCACGAAGTTGCCCGTGGCCTCGCCGTTTGGGTGGCACTCGAGGCAGGTGGGCCCGTCGTGCAGGTAGCCGTCGACGCCGGTGTGGATCTCGCCCAAGCGCTCCTCGCCGTGGGCGTCGCGCGCACCGGTGCCGTCGTCGACCTGCTCGTGACAGGAGATGCAGGCGATGGCGGCCACAGCGTAGTCGGCGGGGTCGCCGTGGCAGTCGGCGCACAGCTCGGTGCCGCCCTTGCTCGCGAGCGCGTGCGTGTCGCCGGTGTCGACGGGGAACCACAGGTGATCGAGGTTCGCCACCGCGCCCGCCGCGGTGCCGCTTGGGTGGCAGCCCACGCAGCTCTGCGGCGACCAGATGTACTCGGGGAAGGCCGAGTGCACCTCGCCGAGCCGGGGCTCGCCGTGCACCTCACGCGCGTCGGTCGACGAGGTGGGTTGGTGGCATGCGGTGCAAGCGAGCGAGCTGCGCCGGTTGGCCGGGTCGAGGTGACAGTCGCGGCAGGAGAGCGGCTCGTGGGCGCCCGCGCCCGAGGGCGGCGAGAGCGGGAACTCGGGCTCGTGGTCGACGAGCCCCGGCACCTGCGACACCGGGTGGCACGCCAGGCACGCGTTCGACTCCCAGACGTAGCCGAAGCGCGACATCTCGGTGCCGTGCTGCGAGAGCGCGGTGGGCTGGTCGTGGTCGTGACAGGTGGCGCAGCGCATCTCGTGTCGATCCGTGACGCTGGCATGGCACTGGCCGCAGCTGAGCCCGTCGACCGCGGCGGTGGCCACGTCGTCGAGCAGGTGCGAGTCGCCGGCGGTGGTGACGGGGAAGGGCGAGGCGCCCGCGTGGTCGAAGCGGCGCACGCCGCCCAGGTGACAGAACACGCAGGCCTCGTCGTCGAAGCGATAATCGGGGAAGCCCGCGTGCGCCGGATCGGCGATGGGCTGCGTGTGCACGTGACAGGTGGTGCAGCTCACCTGGTCGGTGCGGTTGTCCTCGTGGCAACTGCTGCATTGCACGAGCACGCCCGGGAAGGCGTCGGCGGGGTCGTCGTCGACCACGGTGTCGAGGTCGTGCTCGCTGCCATCGCCGATGGGGAAGTACTCGTCGTGCTCGAAGGTGCCGGGCACCTGCGACTGCTTGTGGCACAAGAAGCAGGAGCGCGACACGAACTGGTAGCCGGGCACATTGCCGTCGGCGTGCGCCGTGAACATCGCGAGCTCACCGTGCAGCGTATCGCTGCCGTCGTCGGTGGCGGCGTGGCACTCGGTGCAGGTGAGGTCCTTCCGATCCCCTTTGCCGCCGTGGCACTCGGCGCACTTCACGTCGTCGTGGTCCTCGCCGTTTACTTGATCGAGCGCGATGGGGAACGGCGCGTGAACGATGGTGCCCGGCACCTGCGAGCGCTCGTGGCAGTCGAGGCACTCGCCCGTGCGCCAGGCGTAGCCGAGATCCGCCATCTCGGCGCCGTGGGCCTCGAGCATCGCAGGCAGGCTGTGGTCCTCTTGCCCATCCTCGTCGGTGTCGCGGTGGCAGCCGGTGCACGTGACCACGGCGCGCTGGTTCTCGCGCAGGTGGCACTCGCCGCAGCGCACGAGGCCGTGCGCGGTGGTGCGCTCGATGGGGAAGTGCTCGTCGTGCTCGGCGCGCGTGATCTCGGCGCCCTGACCGTTCGGGTGGCAGCGGAGGCAGTCGGGCGACTGGTAGCGATAGCTCGGCTGCCCCACGTGGAGCTCGTCCATGCCCACGGAGCCGTCGCGCTCTCGGCCGGTCTGGCGGTGCTCGTGGCAGCCGACGCAGCTGAAGTCTTGAAAGGCCGCCTGGTCGCCATGGCACGACACGCAATCGATGGGTCCGTCGGCGGCCGCGCGATCGAGGGCGTGGATGTCGCCAGCCTCGATGGGGAAGAAGGTGTGCGGCACGCCGTTTTGGATTGGCGCGTCGGGATCGTCGGGGCACGCGCTCGCGAGCGCCAGCACGCCGAGGACGGCGGCCGCAAGTTGGCAGCGCTGTGCTGGCCCCAAGGACATGGCCCCATGGTAGCGCCAATCCGAGCAGCGCCGTCGACATGATCCGTCAATGTTTTCAGGGACATGTCCCGCACGTGGGCGCGCCCGCGGGCGGCCCGCGCCCAGGCACCGGCCGGCCGCGTTGCCGTGCGCCCGGGCGCCTGCTTCGATGGCGCCCGCGCCCCATGGAGAGGACCCCGAGCCCCGCGCCAGACACTGCCCCCGATCGCCAGGGGCGCGCGCTGCGCCTGCGCGAGCTCGTGCAGCGCCATCCCTTGGCGAGCGAGCTGACGCCGCGCCGCCTCGCGCGCGTGCTCGCGGTGCTCGAGCGACGCCTCGGCTCGGTCACCGTGGTGATGGAGAACCTGTCGGACCCGCACAACGTCTCCGCCGTGTTGCGCACCGCCGAAGGGCTCGGGCTCTCCGAGCTTCACGTCGTGGAGCAGCCGAACAAGTGGGAGAAGAACAAGGCCATCTCGAAGGGCGCCGAGCGCTGGATCGAGATCGTGCGCCACCAAGGGCTCGCGCGCTGTCTCGGCGACCTGTCGGCGCGTGGCTTCTCGCTCTTCGCCGCCGACGTGGGCGCGGGCTGCGTCCCCGTCGACGAGGTGCCCGTGGAGGGCCCGGTGGCGCTGGTGTTTGGCAGCGAGCACGCCGGCCTGTCGAAGCGCGCGCTCTCGCTCACCGATGCGCGCTTCACCGTGCCCATGGCCGGCATGGTCGAGAGCTTCAACGTGAGCGTGAGCGCGGCGCTGGCCCTGTGGGACCTGAGCTCACGGCGCCGGCGAGCGCTCGCGCGCAGCGGCGAGCGTGGCGACCTCGACGACGCCACGCTCGAAGACCGCGCCGACCTCTACCTGCGTCGCGCGGTCAAGAACGCCGAGCTCATTCGTCAGCTGGAGGAGCGGGGGGCTCTGCCACGACGAGATCGAGGGTGACGGGAGGGCCGTCGGGCGTACTCACGGTCAGCGTGGCGGCGCCTGCCGCGGCGCCCACCAGCACCACGCCGGCGCGATCCTGCGGGCCCACCACCGTGGTCTCGTCCACGGTGCCGGCGTGCGAGCGCACGGTCTGCCCCGGCAGTGCATCGAGGTGCACGGGCAGCACGGTCACCAGCGCCTCGTCGTCGAGCTCGATGCCAAGCTCGCGGCAGGGCCCGGCGTACTGCTCGGTCCACGCCGTGCATTCGAGGGCCACGGCCACGCCTCGCGAGATGGTCAGCGTGCGCGTCTCGCTGTCGACGAAGGCCTGCCGGCCAGGCGGCGCCTGGGTGAGCACGGTGACGGTGGTCTCCGAGCAGGCGAGCGCGGGGAGGAGCAGCGCGAGCAGTGCGGCGCCGGTCGCGCAGGTCATGTGGAGCTGTGGCGTCATGGGATCACCTCGAGGGTCAGGGTGTGCTGCACGCCGACGGCGTCGATGGTGAGCGTGGTCGTGCCTGCTGCCGGCGCGCGCACGCGCCGCTCTTGAGGGAAGCCCTGGTCCACGATGCGGAAGGCGGGGTCGTCGACGCTCCACACCTCGTCCACGTTGCCGGCCAGCTCCTGGGCGCCAAACCAGGTGCGTAAGCTCAGGCTCAGCTCCTCGTCGGGAAAGACCTGGATGTGCTCGGGCAGCGGGCGCTCGTCGCGCTCGGCGCCACCACCGCGGTGCAAGCTCAGGCGATCGGCCTTCACCACCACCAGGTGCGTGAAGTCGACGACGGCGCCGTCGTCGCCCACGGCCAGCACCGCGGCCACGCCGGGCGCCACCGTGCGCACCACCCCATCTTCCACCTGCAGCACCGCCTCGTCGCCGGAGCGCAGCGATGCTGCCACCGTCATGCCGCCCACGATGACCGGCCGGATCTCGAGTGCGTAGCGCGCGCCCGCCGCGATGGGCGCCGTAGTAGGCGCCGCTTCGCAGTCGCTGTCGCCGGCGGGGCAGGGGGCGTCGACAGCGCTCTGCGCGAGCTGGCCGTCGGAGCAGCCGAGCAGCAGGCCGAGCGTGAATGGTGGAATGAGGAGGAGGAGGGGTGGAGCTTGTGCGTTCATGTCCGGCAGCCTGAGCAAAGCCAGTGCCGCCCCCGCGCCGCTGTGGCACCGCGTTCGCCCGGCCCGGAATTCCGACGATCACGACAGCGCTGCCAGAATTCCGTCGCGGCACGAGGTCGCGCGGCGCACGCCGGGCAGGCCTGGACCACCGCGCGGCGCCGCAAGTGGCCCCGTTGTGGCCCCGCTGTGCCCCCGCTGTGCCCCCGCTGTGCCCCCGCTGTGCCGCATCGCATTGCGCGCGGCGCCCGCGCCACCTATCTGGCCAGACGGACACCATCGTGGTCGCCCTGCGCACAGAACCCCGCCTCGCCACGCCGCTCCCTGCCGAGCGGGTGACGCCGGCTGCCGTGCTCGCGGCTATTCCGCCCGCCGAGCACGAGGCCTTCGGCCCGGTGCTCGACTTCCTCGTCGAGGACGGCTGGCGCCGCGTGGTGGCCGATCGGGCACCGCCCGCGGTGCTCACCGCGCCGTACCTGCGCAAGATCCGCGCAGGCTTCGCCACCTACGCGCCACTCGGCATCAGCGCCGTGGTGTGCTCGCGCGAGCGGCCGCGCGCGCTCGACGCCGTGGCCGCCGGGGCGCGGCTCGTGCGCCTGCGCGCCGACACCATCGCCGCCATCGGCTGCCGCGCCCTGCCGGCCCTCTTGCGCATCTCCTGCGGTGAGGCGCTCGACCGCGTGGCGCTGGCGTCGTTCCTCATCTTGGGCCTCGACGAGCTCCTCGACGATCGCCTGGCCCACCTGCCGCCGCAGGCGCGCGCCGACGCCCTGGCGGCGCTGGTGCGAGATCGCGAGGCGGCCGAGGGCGAGCCGCTCGCGGCCTTCTGCGTGCAGCTGCTCGATCAGTGGCAGGCCCAGGCGCGCGGCGTGGAGCGCGAGCTCCTCGGCCCGCTGCTACGCGACCTCGCCGAATGGCCCTACGACGAGGTGGCGCTCGAGACCGGCGAGGGCGCGAGCGGGCCGCCGCGGCAGCGGGGCATCGAGGTCAGCATGCGCATGCTCGCCTGCGCCACCGCGCGCTGGGTGGGCGCTGACGAGCTCTCGTGGATGATCCGCATCGCCGAGCTGGGCCAGCGGCTCGACGACCTCCTGGACCTCGAGAAAGACCTCGCCGTGGGCCGCCGCACCTTGGCCGCGAGCGGGGAGTGGACGCTCTCGCAAGCGCAAGCGCTGTACGCCGCGCTCATCGAGGAGACCCGCGCTCTCGTCGACGAGCCCTACGCCCCCGTGGCGTGGCTCTTCGAACAGACCTTCCGGCGACAGTTGCGCAAGATGGCCGAGATCCTCTCGGCCAACCCTTGAAGCCCGTCGCGAGGGCACGAAACGCCTGACGATGGCGCACGGATCGCAGAGCCCGCTGGACGCGGTTGTGGCGCAATAGAGCCGTGGCCGAGGCCGCCACGGAGGAAGCCATGCGTCGCTTGATGTTGGGATGGTCCATGGTCGTGGCTGCGGCGCTCGGCGCCTGCATGCCGAGCCCCGGCTTCGTCGAGGATGCGCCCCCTGTAGGGCCCTCGCTGCGCGTCACGGGCGTCGTCGACGATACCCACGCGCTGCTCACCGTCGAGGGCCGCGAGCTCGGCCGCGTGTTCGGCCTCTCGTTCCACGTGCTCCTCGACGACGCGCTCGTCGCCGTGGTGGCGCCCGAGCAAGCGCCCGTGCTCGGCGAGGGCGGCCTCCTGATGGAGCGCGTCGATGGTGGCGACGTGGCGCTCGGCGGTTCGCGCCCCGCGCGGGAAGCTGGCGAGGTCGACGTGGTCGACGGCGCCGTCGCCACACTCGAGCTGCGCGCCCGCGCTGCCGGCGTGAGCCGCGTCGACATCGTGGACGCCGTGACCCGCCGCCTGGACGGCAGCTTCATTCCCCTGGCCGCCGCCGGCGGCACGCTCACGCTGGAGGCGCCATGATCGCGACGACGCCACGCTCGCTCACCATGGTGCTGCTGCTGGCGGCCGCCCCTGCCGCCGCCGCCGGCATCGACGTCGTCACGCAAGATCTCGCGGTGGACATGAGCACCAGCGTGCTGCGCGTCGAGATCGACGCCGTCGTGGAGGTCGAGGGCTACGACAGCTTTCCCATCTACGGACTGATCGCGCCCGCGCTCGAGCTGCGCGTGAACGGCGCGCCCGCCACCCTGCGCGCCGACGACGACTACGGCGCCCTGGTGCAGTGGCTCGAGGCCCCGGACGCGGGCGAGGGTCCCTGGTCGGTGCACGTCGTGCTCGAGGGCACACCCTCGTGCAGGTCGCAGCTCAACCCCGCCCTCGACGCGTGCACCTTTACGAGCGACGAGCGGGTGCTCTTGCCCGGCGAGCCTGGCGCCGCGTGGTACCTGATGAACCTCTCGGGCACCGACCCCTTCACCGGCTCGGTCACCTTGCGCACCGACCCCGAGCTGCACGCGGCCGCGGGGCAGGGGGCGCCCCTCGTCGACGAGGAGCCCGGCGACGGCAGCCGCGTGCGCCGCTTCGCCATCGACACACCTACGGAGACGCTGGGGGCGTGGGCACGTCGCGGCACGGCCTTCGAGGTCGACGTGGCGAGCGGCAAGCGCGTGGTGGTGGCCGCCCCGAGTGAGGCCGCAGCCGAGCCGCTCCAGCGCACCGCGCTGACCATGGCCCGTGTGCTGCCGCGCTACGAGGCGCTGTTCGGCGCGCTCCCCTTCGACGAGGTGCACGTGCTGCCCGTGTCGGGGCGCTTCCCCTTCGGCGGCATGGGCCTCTTGGGCAACGTCCTGCTCGGCGACTTCATCACCTGGCCCGACTTCGACTACCTGATTGTGCAAGGCGCGGCGCACGAGCTGGCGCACTCGTGGTGGGGCGGCCTGGCGTCCTCGGGCGAGTACGTGGGCGGCGGCTTCCTGCAGGAGGCCTTCGCCGAGTACTCGGCGTGGCGCGCGCTCGGCGAGACCGCCGCCGAGAACGGCGAGGACGGCGCGGCCGTGCGTCTTGCAGGCGTGCGCATGAACGCGGTCTGGTACCTCACGCAGACCGATCCGGCCGCCGAGTTGGCCATCCTCGACGAGGAGCTCTACGACCAGCAAGACGTCTACGTGCTCGTCACCTACCACAAGGGCTCGGTGGTGCTGCGCGCGCTCGAGGAGAAGGTGGGCCAGGAGGTCTTCAGCGCGGCGCTCGCCGGCATGATCGCGCGCGGCCCCAGTGGGCTCTCGGTGGATGTCCTCGTGGAAGAGGTGGCCGCCGCCGGCGGTGGCGACATCACGGGCGACGTGGATCAGTGGCTGCGCCAGCCCGGCCACCCGGTGCTGCGCGCGGGCGTGAGCGAGGGCGCCCTCTCGCTCGAGGTGGAGGGCGACTACCAGCTCCACGTGCCGGTGCGGGCGCACTTCGCCGACGGTACCGTGCAGGAGAGCTCGCTCGAGGCAAGCTCCGGCGACAACGCGCTGGCGCTCGGCGCGCGACCCGTGCTCGTCGAGGTAGATCCGCACTGGACCATGCCGCGCGTCGTGACACCCACGGTGCCCGGCGACGTGTCGCTCGACGGGCGCGTCGACGCCGTGGACCTGATGGAGGTGGCACTCCGCGCGGGCGGGCGCGTGCCCGACGAGCGCCGGCGGGACGGGGCCTACGACCCGCTCTACGACGTCACAGCGGACGGAGCCATCGACGAGGAGGATCTTGCGGCGGTGCGGGAGCCATGAGGAGCGCCGCTCCCGCCGTACTGGCTCGGCCGCGTCCCGAAGCGCCGCTGGAACATGCGCGCGAAGCGCGACAGGTCCGAGAAGCCCGACGACAGCGCCGCGTCGGTCACCGAGCGACCACGCCGCAGGCGACGTGCGGCCTCGTCGAGGCGCAGGTCGAGCAGATACTGGTAGGGGCTCGTGCCCAGTGCCGACACGAACAGCCGGCTCAAGTGGAAGCGGCTGGTACCCGCCGCGGCCGCGATCTCGTCGACGTCCAAGGGCTCGGCGAAGGACGCGTGGATGTGCTCGACGGCGCGACGCACGCGCGCGTCGAGCGGCGCGCGCGCGGGGGCCGCGACCGAGAGGAGGCGCGCCGCCAGCGCCTCGGCCAGGGCGTCGGCGCACAGGCGAGCCTCGGGCGCGTCGCGCGCCAGCTCCTCGTGCACGAGGCGCCCGAGCGCGATGAGCGCGGCGCCGTCGTCGAGCAGCATGGGGATCGCGGGCAGGTCCACGCCCGCGGCCTCGGCCACGGCGAGCACGAGCCCGTCGTCGAGGTGCACCGAGGCGCCGCGCATGGGCCCGACGAACTCGGTGGCGTGCTCGACACCCACGGGGATGAGCACCGCCGCGCCCGGCGTTGCCTCGAGCACCCGGGTGCCCACGCGGTAGCGCAGCGCGCCCGCGTCGAGCCAGCCGATCTCGAAGCCCGCGTGCGCCGTGCTCGCGAAGGCCTCGCGGGTACCGTCGTAGGCCCAGCGGCGGGCGCGCAGGCGGCGCGGTAGTGTTCGATCGGATTCGGCGCGCGGGTGCATGGGGCCTCCGGGTGTTCGCCGGCAGCACCACACGCAAGGGTCGTGCCCGGGGCAGAGCGTTAGTCCGCGAACGCGGGCTCGGGGAGCGTCGCCGGCACTGGCGGCCGACGGGCGCCGTGGAGACCTCCACCGATCGTCGGGCGGGTGGCTAGCGCGGCGTCGCCACGCGCCTCGCGCCACGGCAGCAGTGCCAGGACACGCGCAGCTCACTCGCGCTTCTTGAGCGCGTCCTCTGCGGCCTGTGCAATACGCGGGAACAACGCGCCCAGCCTGCTATCGCGAAGCTCTGCGATTTCGTCCTGCGTGTCACGTCCACGAATCGCGTAGGCAATGGCGATCAGCATCACCCAGACACCCATGAAGAGGATGATAGCCGGGAAGAAGCCCGCTACGACGCGGTCGAGCGAGTTGAACGCGGGGTGCATGGCTTTCGCGCGGTCGCCGAACCGGCGCGCCCGCAGTTCGAGCCGGTCGCCCCGTTTGGTCTCGCGCGGAGTGTCTACCTCGAGGGTGACCTCCTCGCCGCCAAGAACGAACGCGACAGTGGCGTTCATGCAGCCGTGACAACCTCTCCCGGGAGTCACGTTGACAACCGACGCGGAGACGACGGGCGCGCCATACAGCAGCGCTCGCGTCATGCCGAAAGACGAGGCGATGCCGCCGATGGTGATCATGACGAACGCGATGGCGAGCCCACCCAGCGTTTCCCGGAGAGGCACGGGCTGCCTGCGTGCCACCGCTCGAGACTCCGCGCTGGCGCTCGTCGCTTGCTCGGCCATCTGAAGAAGAACGGTACTCGACGGCCGATGCGGCGGCAAACGCAGGGGAACACCCGATGACCGCGACGTGGCTGCGACCGCCGCCGGTAGCTCCTCCATGCGCGTCAACGCAGCAGTCGCGCTGCGCCCGTGCTTTAGGCATTCCGGCCGTCCGTGACTGCCCTCCAGCGCGCCGGCGGGAGCTACTGGATGCGCACGTTCACGGTCTTCGAGATGCCCGCCTCTTCCATGGTCACGCCATAGAGCTGGTCCACCACCTCCATGGTGCGCTTGTTGTGCGTGATCACGATGAACTGCGACAGGTTGGCGACGTCGCGCACCATGTCGTTGAAGCGACCCACGTTGGCCTCGTCGAGCGGCGCGTCGACCTCGTCGAGCACACAGAAGGGCGAGGGCTTGAGCAGGAAGATGGCGAAGATGAGCGACACGGCGGTGAGCGCCTGCTCGCCGCCCGACATCATGGTGATGGCGGCGAGCTTCTTGCCCGGCGGTTGCGCGTAGATCTCGACACCCGTGGCCAGCAGATCGTTCGGGTCGGTGAGCGCGAGCCACGCCTTGCCGCCGCGGAACAGGCGCGGGAACACCTGCTGGAAGCGCTCGTTGACCCCCTCGAAGGTCTCCTGAAAACGCTTCTTGGTGGTGCGGTTGATCTTGACGATGGCCTTCTCGAGCTGGTTCAAGGCGTGCGTCAGATCGTCGGCCTGGGTGCGCAGGAAGTCGTGGCGCTTCTCGAGCTCGGCGCACTCGTCGATGGCCGTGAGGTTGATGGCGCCGAGCGACTCGATCTGCTTCTCCAACGTCGCCAGTTGCTCGTCGGCGTCGGCCGGCGGTGCCTCGCGCATGTGGTAGTCGAAGAGCGCCTCCGCCGGCGTGATGCGGTGGTGCTCGATGCAGCGATCAACCACGGCGTCGAGCTCGAGCTCGCGCTCACGGATGCGCACCTGCAGATCGGCGTGGCTGCTGCGCGCGTTGTCGAGCGCGCTGCGCGCCGCGCGCGTCTCGTGCTCCATTACGCGCACGCTCTCGTTGTGTTGCTCGAACGCGGCCCGCGCGCCCTCGAGGCGCTCCTTGATGACCACGCGCTCCTCGCCGAGCACCGCGAGCTGGGCGCGCGCGTCGGCCTCGGACTTGATGAGCTCCTCGCGCTCGCCGTGGCCGTTCTCGATCTGCTTCTGCAGGCGCACCAGACGTGCGCCGATGTCTTCTGCTTGCTGCTCGCTCGCCTCGAGGTTCTTCGACAGCATCTCGCGCCGCTCGGCGATGGACGCCGCGCGCACCTTCATGCCCGTGACCGTCTCTTGCTTGAGCGCGATCTGCTGCTCGAGGGTGAGCAGCGCCTGGCCGCGCTCGTGCAGCTCCGCCTCGATGGCGGCGCGAGCGCTCTCGGCCTCGACGAGGCGCGCCTGGCGCGAGGCCAGATCGGTCTCGGCGGCGAGAAGCTCGGCGGTCGCCTGGTCCTCTTCGGCTTTGAGGCGAGCGCCGCGCTGCTCGAGGCGCGAGAGCTCTTCTTGGTGGCGCTTGTGCGCCGCGCGCACCTCGACGAGCTGCACCACCAGGGCCTGGATGCGGTCGCCGATGGCGCGCAGTGACTCGTCGAGATCGGTGGCAGCGGCCGTCAGGCGGCCAATCTCAAGGTCGCGCTCGGCCAGCTCGACATCGAGGGCCTTCACCTCGTCCGACAGCTCGCGCATCTCACGCTTCTGGCGCAAGACGCCGCTATCGGCGCCGGCAGCGGCACCGCCCTTGAGCGCGCCGGTGGGCTCATACACCTCGCCCGCGCGGGTCACCAAGGTGACGCCGGCGACGCGCGCGGCCGGCCACGCGGCCCGCGCCTGCGCGCGATCCTCGACGAGGAACACGCGCGACAAGAGCGCGGCCGCTCCCGCGGCGCCTTCGCCCTTGCTCGCGAGACTGACCGCATCGAGCACGCAGCGCGCGTCGCCGAGCGAGGGGCGCACCGCGCTGGTGGCGGCGTCGACGGCGCTCTCGACGATGAGCTCGGCGCGGCCCTTGGCCTTGCTGTCGGCCGCGAGATGATCGAGCGCGGCGGCGGCGGCGTCCTCGTCGGGCACCACCACGGCCTGCAGGCGCGCGCCGAGCGCGGCCTCGATGGGCAGCTCGAGCTCCGAGGGCGCCTCGAACAGGTCCACCACCAGGCGACCCTTGCCCTCGAGCGGCCCGCCGCGCTTCAGGAGCGCGCGCACCGCCTCGGGGCTCGCCTCGTAGCGCGCGTGCAGCTCTTCGAGCGAGTGCAGGCGCGCCTTCTTCTTGTGCAGCTCGTCGGCGCGGCGCTGCGCCTCTTTGCGCTTGGTCTCGAGGTCGAGGCGCAGCGCCTGCAGCGCGCGCGCGCCCTCGGCGCGCTCCAGCTCGGCCGCCGCCTTGTCGTCGTCGAGGCGCACGCGCTCGCTCTCGGCCCCCGCCACGGCCGTGCGCGCGCCTGCCTCCTCGTCGGCGAGCGGCGCGCGCTCGGCCACCACGCGCTCCTTCCGCTCGTGCAGCGAGGGCAACTGCACCTTGAGGTGGTGCACGTCGGCGGCGGCCTTGGCGGCGTCGGTGGAGCGCGCGATCATGTCGCCCCGCAGGCCATCCACGCGCGCGCTCTCGTCGGCGCGACGGGCCTTGTGGGCCTCGAGGTCGGCGAGCGCCGCGTCCAGATCCCGCTCGTCGCTCGAGAACTCGAGCTCGAGCTGCTGGCGGCCCTTCTTGAGCTCAACCAGCGCTCGATCGAGCAGCGCGCGCTGCTCCTTGAGGCGCTCGACCTCGATAGCGGCCTCGGCGTCGCGCTCCTTGCTGCGCTCGTGCTCGCGGCGGGCATGCTCGGCCGTGGCATCGTTGAGCGCCAGGCCGTTATCGATCTCGTAGACGCGCGCCTGCATCTCCGAGAGCGCGCGCTCGTCGACCGTCAGGCTCGCCCGGCGCGCCTCGATCTCGTCCTCGAGCCGCGCCACGCGCTCGACGTCACCCTGCACGCTGTCGGTCAGCGTCTGGTACAGCTCGCGATCGAAGGCGATGGCGTTGGTCAGCTCGAGGTAGCGGAAGCTCGCGCGGTGCAGCTCGATCTCGCGCACGATGGCGCGCAGCTCCTTGAACTTCTCCGCCTTCTTCGCCTGGCGCTTGAGGGAGCCCAAGCGGCGCCCGATCTCGCGCGTGACGTCGTCGATGCGCTGGAGGTTCTGGCGCGTGGCGTCCATCTTGCGCACGGCCGCGTCTTTGCGGGCCTTGTACTTGGTGATGCCCGCGGCCTCCTCGATGATGCGCCGCCGGTCCTCGGGCTTGACCCGCATGATGTCGGAGACCTGGCCCTGCTGGATGATCGAGTAGGCCTTCGAGCCCACGCCGGTGCCGAGGAAGAGCTCGTGCACGTCTTTCAGGCGGCAGGGCGTCTTGTTGATCTCGTACTCGCTGTCGCCGTCGCGGAAGAGCCGCCGCGTCACCTGGATCTGCGAGTACGACTGGTATTCGGGCGGCACGCCCTTGCCGTCGTTCTCGAAGGTCAGGCACACCTCGGCCATGCCGAGGGGGGCGCGGCGCTCGGAGCCGTTGAAGATGACGTCCTGCATGGAGCCGCCGCGCAGCGTGCGCGCGCTCATCTCGCCCATCACCCAGCGAATGGCGTCGACGATGTTCGACTTGCCACACCCGTTTGGCCCCACCACGCCGGTGACGCCGTGGCCGAAGCGGATGGTGGTCTTGTCTGCGAAGGACTTGAAGCCAACGATGTCGAGCTTTTCGAGGCGCATGGGTCGTGCGGGTGTGCACGGTCGGTGACGCCGATGCAACGCCCGCCGAGCGCGCGCGCGCTCCCGCTCGGATCTCGACGCGGACGGAAGTTCGTCGCATAACCAGGCGGAACAAAAGTCGTATCCGACTGCGGCATTTCCACGTACCGTGTCCTATGCCGGAAGCGGCCACGATTCGGCGCGCGGGCGCGCCCGACCTGCCCACCCTGCTGCCGCTCTTGCGCGCCTACTGGGAGTACGACGGCATCGAGTACCGCGAGGCCGAGGTGCATCGCGGGCTCGCCGAGCTCTGCGCGCACCCCGAGCTCGGCGGCGCCTATCTCATCGAGCGCAGCGCCGAGGCCGTGGGCTACTTCATCTTCACCTGGGGCTTCGACCTCGAGTTCGGCGGCCGCCACGGCTGGCTCACCGACCTGTACCTGCTGCCTTCCGAGCGCGGGCAGGGGCGTGGGCGCCAGGTGTTCGCGTTCATCGACGAGCTCTTGCGCGAGGCGGGCGCGAGCTGCGTCGAGCTCGTGGTGGAGCGCGACAACGCCGAGGCCCAGGCCTTCTATCGCAGGCTCGGCTTCGTGGCCGCCGATCGGGTGCCGCTGGCGCGGCGGCTGCCGTCGGCAAACGAGCTTGGCTGAAGGTCCTTCGTGAAGCGGTGCTCGCGGCGCTCGGCGTCGAGCCAGAGGAAGAGCGCGTCGCCCGGGCACACCGTGGGCGGACCCACGGGCGTGAGCTCCTTAGCCACAACCAGCTCGCGGCGCACCTCGCGGTGCCCGATGACGCGCTCGATGCGCGGGAAGCGTGCGCGCAGGTGGTCGATGAGGCCGAGCAGGGCCTCGCGCTGCGCGGGCGGGGGCAGATCCTCGCCGAAGTAGCCGTCGAGCACGATGCCGATGGCGCCCCAATCGGGGTCGCGGTCGCGATGCCCACGCGTGGCCTCCCGCGCGACGCCGGCGTGGGCGCCCATGCGTTCCAGGGAGCGCCCCTCGTACACCGTGCCGTCGGGCTCGATGACGAAGTGGTAGCCGATGTCGGCGAAGCCGCTCACCTCGAGGTGGTACTGCTTGATGCCGAGCGGCCCGGCGGGCTCAAGGAAGTCCGAGTGGTGCACCACGATGCTGCGCAGGGTGCGCGTGAGCGGGCCCGAGTAGCGATCGCCCGCCACGAGCGGCGCCGGGTCCCAGGTGGCGCGCGGCACGATGATCAACATCGAGGCGTCGCTTGACTCGAGAGGAGCCGCCACAAGCAGCGCGGCGATGAGCGCGGTGGGCACCCACGCACGACCATCGGTGCTGGCCCGCTGTTCCCGGCGGGCCAGATCTTTACGCGCGAGCTACTTTGGCCCCGCGGCGGCCCGCGCCGCCGTGGCCGCTTTGACGGCCTCCTGACGCTCGAGCGCGGCCTGGTGCGCCTCGTCGATGCCGGGGCCCGCCCACCGCACGATCTGGTGATCGGGCGCGATGGCGCGCAGCCGCTCGAGCTCCTTCTTCTGCTCGAAGATGTTGGTCTGCACGAGCACGAGCTGCGCCTGCGCGCGCACGAACTGCGGGTCGCGCTCCAGCGCCTGGCGATAGAGCTTGCTCGCCTCGACGGCGTCGCCGTCTCGGAGCTGGGCTGCCACGCCGCGCAGGAACACGAGCCCGTTCGAGTCTGGGTTCGACTCCTCGACCTTGACGATCATGGCCGAGAACTCGCGCCACTCGTTCCTCAGCCGGTGGCCATCGGCGGCCACGCGGTAGCCTACGTAGTCGTCGGGGCGCTCGGCGATCACCTTCTGCGCGCCCTCCATGCCGAGCGCCACGTGCTCGGCGGCGAGCAGGCGCAGCGCCTCATCGGTGTTGCGATACAGGCGCAGCTTGGCGGCGTCGGTCTCGAGGGTCGCGCGGTCGGCGCCGGCCAGCTTGCGCACCATCAGGGCGCGCACCCGATCGTCGAGACCATCGGCGAGGGAAGCCAGCACTTCGGCGACAGTGAGCTCCGCCTCGCCCCACGCGAGCTGCAGCTGCGCGCGCAGCGCCGCCGCCTCGGGCGTGCTCTGGGTGTCGAGGAAGGCGATGGCCTCGGGGAAGAGATCGACGCGGTCGCTCTTGAGCACCGCCAAACACTCCTCGAGCGTGGTCGGCGGCGCCGGCTTCTTGCCTGGCGGCACCTGCTTGGCCTCGAAGCTGGCCACGAGCGCCGCGGCCTCGGCGGCGGAGAGCCCCACGGTGCGCGCGGGGCGCTCGGCGGGCGGCGCGGCAGTAGCGCAACCGACCGCGGTGACGACGAGGAGGAGGGAGCACGTGTTGAAGAGCGACATGGCGGCGCGGTAGCAGCGGTCCGGACGCGAGGCAACGGGCCAGCGGCGCTGGTAGGCTCGAGGCGTGCGCCGGCGCTCGCGACCTGCCCTTGAGCTAGCCATAGCTCTCGCTCTCGCTTCGGGGGCGATGCTGCTGGCGTGCCCGCGGCCATCGGCCATCGGGCGCCCCTGCGACGTCGACGCCGATTGCGTGAGCGATGGGGTCGTCTGCCGCCTGGGTGGCTGTGTGGACGCCAGCGACGTCCCCACCGAGGGCGAAGGCGAGGGCGAGGGCGAGGGCGAGGGCGAGGGCGAGGGCGAGGGCGAGGGCGAGGGCGAGGGTGAGGGTGAGGGCGAGGGCGAGGGCGAGATCCCCGATGTGCCCCAGACCTGCGCGCATGTGCACGCGCTCAACGCCACCTTGCCGAGCGGGCCCTACGCCCTCGACCTCGACCACGACGGCGCGCTCGATGACCGCAACAGCGACGGCAGCGTCACCGACGTCGGCGACGGCATCTACTGCAACATGGACATCGCGGGCGGCGGCTGGATCAACATCGCCTTCATGGACCACGACCGCATCCTCGGCGGTGGCTGCCCGAGCGGGTGGCAGCTCGAAGACCAAGACCTCGCGCTCGGCTTCGTGGGTTGCCGCCGTGGCGTCGACGCGGCCGGCGCCACCAGCGTGTACGCGGACACCTATTACCCCTACCGCGAGGTGATGGGCCGGGTCATCGCCGTTGGCTACGGCGGCAGCGAGGCCTTCTTCGATCAGCCGCTGATCGCCGACGCCACCATCGACTCTCCCTACGTCGACGGCGTCAGCATCAGCGTGGGCGAGACGCGCCAGCACCTGTTCACCTACGCGGCCGCGCACCCCACCAAGGCCGAGGGGGCCTGCCCCTGCGACGGTGGCCAAACGCCGCCCGCATTCGTCGATGACGCCTTTGGCTGCGAGACCGCGCCCGACGAGGTAGAGGTGGCGGGCGAGCCCGAGTTCGGGCCATCCAATCGCCTGTGGAACGAGCTTACGGGCATGTGCGCGCCGAGCTTCGGTACGACGCCGCACTTCGTGGCCAGCGTGGGCGCGCGCATCGACACGCACATCGAGATCCGCATCATGAACGACGAAGCCGACGAGGACGTGGTGGTGACGGGACTCGAGCTGTACGTGCGCTGAGCGCGGGTGGAGGTGGGTGCTCCGCGCAACGGCGGCGAACCCGAAACGCTTAGGGCCCGCGAACGGACAAGTCGATCGGTGATCGCGAGCGAGGCGCGTCGATGGCAAGGAGCCCCGCAGGGCCGTGGCCGTCGCCACGGACCGAGGACACGACACCGCCAGCGACGATGGATCGCTCGCGAGGACGATTGAGTTGTCCGTTCGCGGGCCCTTACCACCGTCCCACGGAGGGACGCTCGAGACGAGGGCCCTTCGTTCCTCCGGTGACGTCGTCACGCGGGCCGGCCGGCCCCACGACGCTACGCCCCCGCCCCACCCTCAGTTCTCTCGATCATCGACGTCGTCGGCAAACAAGGCCCGGAAGCCATCGCTCTCGCGCACGACGTCGAAGAAGCGATCGCCCTCCACCCACTGCCGCACGCGATCGCGATCGACCTGCGCCGCCTTGGTGAGCGCCTCCAGGCACTCGGGCGCGCGCCCTTGCGCCGCGCGCAACGCGGCCATGTGGTAGTTGGCCATGATGTCGGCGCCGTCGATCTCGAGCGCGCGCACCAATGCCTTCTCGCTTTGCTCGTAGAAGCCCTTGGAGGCGTAGCAGTTGCCCAGGTCTACCCAGGCGTCGAGGTTGTCGGGCTCGGCCTTCACCACCTCGCGCAGGTGCGGGATGGCCTCGCCGGGCTTGCCCAAGTCCATCACCACCGTCGCGAGCTCGTGGCGCGCCACGGGGTCTTTCGGGTCGAGCTCGAGGGCCACTTGGTACTCCTTGAGCGCCTCGGGGAGCTGGCCCTTCTCGGCCAACGTCAAGCCCAGGTTGAGGTGCGCGTCGGGGTAGTCCCACTCGAGGTCGATGGTGTCCTTGTACTCGCGCACCGCCAGGTCGTGGCCGTGCGAGGCCAGGAAGCAGGCCAGGTTGTAATGCGCCGTGGGCGACTGCGGCTCGAGGTCGATGGCCAGCATGTACTCGCGCAGCGCCTCGCGCAGCAGGCCTTTCTCGGCGAACACGGTGGCCAGGTTGTCGTGCGCATGCGCGCTGTCGGGATCGAGGTCGATGGCCTTCTTGAATTCCTTGATGGACTCGTCGAGCCACCCGCGATCGGCGAGCTCGATGCCACGCTGGTTGTGGAAGTCCGATTGCGCGAGCCGATCGGGCTTCTCCTTGTCTGCCATGGGTGCGTCCTAGCAAAGCCTGGCGCCGACGGAAGGGGAGGCACGCGCGGAGGCGTCAGGGCGAGGTGTGCTCGCCGCGCAGGCGGACCCGGCGCGAGGCGCGCATGCCGGCGCCGTCCGGTCGATCGCCAAGCTCGCCTTGCTCGCCGATCTCCTCGTCGAGCACCATGGCGCGCGTGCGCACCGCCTTGAAGATGGTGGCGAGGATGCTCATGAGCGGCACCGCCAGGAGCGCGCCCACGATGCCGCCGTAGTGCTCGCCCACCACCAGCGCCAGCACCACCAAGACCGGGTGGATGCGCGCGGCGTCGCCCATGATCTTCGGGTTCAGCAGGTAGGCCTCGAGCGCGTGGATGCCGATGATCCAGGCGAGCGCGCCGAGCGCCGTGCCCACGCCCGACGAGAGCGCCACGGCGACGATGGGCAGCGTGGACAAGATGCTGCCGAACACCGGCACCAGCGAGAACACGGCGGCGACAGTGGCCAACAGGTAGGCGAACTTCACCTTGAGGATCAGCAGGCCCACCAGCGTCAGCGCACCGTTGATGACGCAGATGGTGAGCTGCCCGCGCACCACCCCCGAGAGCCCGTTATCGATGCGCTGCAGCAGATCCGAGAGCTGCGAACGATCGCGCACCGGCGTGATGGTGAACAGGAAGCTCAAGAGGCGCTCGGTGTCGGCGGCGATGAAGGCCGTGAGCATCAACACGAGGAAGGTCTTGAACACGAAGCCGATGAGCGCCGTCACCCACGACTGCAGCTCCGCGAAGGCGCGAGCCGCGCCCGACCGCGCCGCCGCCTTGGCGTCGCGCACCAGGCCTTGCACGAGCTCGGCGACGTCGACGGTGAAGGCGCCGGAGTCCTCTGCCAGCTCCTCGTCACCGGGGGCCTGCAGCTGCACCGGCACATCCATGCGCTGCAGCCACGCCTCCAGGCGGGCGATGTTGACCGCCAAGTTGTCGTCGTCGACCTGCTCGAGGAGCGCCGAGCCCTCCTTGAGCACGTTGCCCGCCTCGCGGTAGAGGCGCGGGACCACGGTCGAGCCGGCGAGCCACACGAGCCCCGCGAAGGCCGCGTACAGCACGATGACCGCCCCCCAGCGCGGCAGCCGCCGCCCGCCGGGCAAGGGCAGCGCGGCCAGGCGCCTCACGAGCGGGGCGATCACGTAGGCCAGCAGGAACGCGAGCAAGAAGGGCAGGAGCACGCCGCGCACCAGCACGAGCGCGAACAGCGCCGGCACCCAGAGCGCGATCAAGAGCGCCATGCGCCGCACGCGCTTGTCCTGGATGACGAGGAGCAGGCGGCGGTTCATCGGCTCAGGGCTCGAGCGTGAGCTGCGGCGCCGAGGTGGACGGCGCGGCGGCGGCGAACGCGACGCAGCCGCCTGCGATGACGGCGCCGTCGCCAGCGGGCGCGTCGGTCACGAGGGCGTACAAGAGGCTCGAGCCCGCCGGCACGCGGCCGAGGCCCACGTCTTGGTGCAGATCGCCGCCCGAGAGCGAGCGCTGGCCCGCCAAGAGCACGTTGAGCTCCTCGGGGAAGGTGTCGCCCAGCGCCGCGCACGTGGTCCCCGGCGCGACCGCGAACACGAGGCCCTGCGCGCCATCGACGTCGCGATCGATGAGGAAGGTGGCGCTCAGGTCCACCTCGTCGGCGGGGCGCGCTGCGCAGCTCCCTTCGAGGCAGAGCTCGACGCTCGGCGCTGCGCAGGCTTCGCAGGGCGGCTCCGCTGGCGAGGCGCAGTCGGCGGGGCCGGCGCACTCGCCAGCGCCCACAGCGGGGCAGGCCCCGATGATCAGGACGGCGAGGGCGCTGGAGGCGCGAGCCAAACGCTGGTTCATGGGGCCGGGGTCTGCCAACCCTGCGGCTCCCTGCCAACGGCCAAAGGCGGCGCCCGCCCCCCTACCTGAACGCCTGATCCGTGGTCGCAAAGGGCGCCGGCGGCTGCGGATATCCGGGCAGAGGGATGTGCCTATGTTCGCTACGATCTACCGAGTGAGCCCTGGTGGCGGTGGCGCCGGCCCGAGCGGCGTGCGCGCCACCCTGCGTAGGATCGCGAAAGGCTCGGGTGCGCGCCCCCTTGGTCGGGTGGCGCGGGCGCCGGGGGGAGGGGAGCTGGTGGCGGACGTGGCATTCGCGATGGAGCCCCTCGGGGTGCCGAGCGTGGTGCGCCCCGACCACGAGCCGCGCGTGGTGTATCTGCGCCTGGCGGCACCCGCTGGCACCGGTGAGGACGGCGAGCGGCGCGTCGCGGTGCTGCCCGCGCCGGCAGCCGCGTTGCGGGCTGCCCTCGAGGCGGCTGATCGCGAGGGCACCGTGGTCGAGCGCGCCGTGCTGGTGGGCACCGACGCGATCCTCGATCCGGAGGCGGCGCGCGCCCCGGGGCACGAGCTCGCGATCGCGGCCATCGTCGAGCTCATCGAGGCGCTGGTGGCGGCCAAGCTGCCCTTCGTGTGGCGCACCCGCGGCGGCATCGACGGCCCTGCGCCCCACGCGCTCGCGCAGGCGCTGGTCGACGCCGGGCGCCTCGCGGTGGTCGAGCTCGGCGTACCCGCCATGGACGCCGAGCTCTGCGCCGCGCTCGAGGGCGGCGCGGCGGTGGCGCCGGAGCACCGCCTGCGCCTGGCGGCCGCGCTCGAGGCCCGCGGCGTCACCGTGCGCGGCCTCATCGATCCGCTGGTACCGCTGCTCACCGACCAGCAGCAGAACCTCGAGGCGCTGGCCTCGGCCTTCGCCGAGGCGGGCGTGCGCAAGCTCGGCGCGCGCTACATCGTGCTGACGCGCGAGCGGGCGCGCGCGGTGGCCTCGCGCCTGGCCGGCATGCAGCGCGCGCTCCTGCAGGGCGTGTTCGCCGACGAGCCGTGGCAGAAGCCCGACCCCGAAGGGGGCCAGCGTGAGGTGCACAAGCGCATCCCCGCGCACCTGCGCCGCGCCGGACACCACCGCTTGCTCGACGCCGCCGCGCGCCACGGGCTCTTCGTCGACATCCTCGACCCCATCGACGAGGCCGAGAGCCTCACGCCGGGGGAGGCAGGCACACCTCCGCCGGTGGGCACCGAGGGCGCGCCCAAGCGTCCGGCCAAGAAGCGCCGGCCCCAGCTCGAGCTGTTCCGCAAGGGCGATAAGCCGGGCTAGCCGACATGGAGCGCATCTCGTTCGTGCTGCTCGCGCTCGCGTGGCCGCTCGTGCTCGCGCTGGTGCTGCCATGGGCGCTCATGGCGCGCCTCGTCGACCATCCTCGCCGTTACCCCAGGCGGCGCCACCCGACGCGCGGCGCTACCTCGTCGGGCTCGATGGGCGCACCGCTGCCTGAGCGGCCCCGGAAGCGCTCACGGTCGGCGGCGTGGTCGTAGCTGGCCCACGGAACGTCGGCGGGGTGCCAGGCGCCCATGCGCGTGAGCACCTCGTGGCGCTGGACCTGCACCAGCTCGGCGCCGGCCATGAGCCACACCATGAGGGCCAACGCCACCACCCAGTAGTTGCCCGACGCGAGCGCAGCCACGCCGAGCAGCACCGCGATGACGCGGCTGACGGTGACGGCGACCCGTGTGCCGCCGAGCAGTCCGCGCCGCTTGGCGAGCATGGCGCGCAATACGCGTCCACCATCGAGCGGCAGGGCCGGCAAGAGGTTGAAGAGGCCGAGCATCAAGTTGGCGCCGCCGAGCCACACGAGCAGGCTCTGGGGCAGCGCGGCGTTGAGCGCGATGGCCGCGCCGCCGATGAGCAAGCTCACCGCGGGGCCCGCGAGCGCGATGGCGATCTCGTCGCTCGGTGACCTCGGTGGCGCGGCCATCTTGGCCACGCCACCAAACAGGTGCAGGTCGATGCCGGCGATGGGCACGCCGCGCGCGCGGGCCACCACCGAGTGACCGAGCTCATGCGCGAGGATCGAGGCGAACAGCAGCGCCGACAACAGCACCCCGACCACGCCACCGTAGCTGACGCCGGCCAGGATGAGGGCCAACGGCAGGGTCCAATGCGCACCCACGCGGAAGCCGAGCACGGTGAAGAGGTGGAAGGAGCGGCCGCCAAACATGGGCACAGGGTAGGCACTGGTCAGGAGCCGGCAAGTGGGCGGCCGGTCGACGGTGAGGGGCCGGTGTGGCAACACGTCCACATGTCGCATCCGCGTCGCACGCCCCGCGCAGCTCGCTCCCCTGGTCTGGCCCGGTCCGCAGCGCTCCTGGCGCTCGCGGGCTCGTGGGCCTGTCGCTGCGATGAGCAGGTGCAAGACGTCGTGTGCGACTTCGAGGTCAGCCCCTCGGGCGATGCTAGCGTCATCCAATTCAACGCCACGGAGATAGGAGAGAGCGCAGAGCGGAGCTGGCGCGTCACCAACACCGGCCGCGGCATGGTGCTCGACGAGCTCACCGTCACCTTCGAGACCGTCAACGCCGAGCACTACGACGCGGAGGTCCCCGAGGGCACCAGCATCGGCCCCGGCGACGACGAGACCTTCCTCGTCGTGTTCCACCCGCTGGCCGAGGCCGACCTGGCGAGCCGCTTCGTCGTCAGCCACCCAAACCAGGGCAGCTCGATCTGTCCCACCGCCACGGTGTTCGTGCGCGGCGCCGGCTTCGAAGAGCAGATCGTCGACGCGGGCCCCGAGGACGCGGGCCCCGAGGACGCGGGCCCGCCGCTCGACGGCGGCATCAGCGACGGCGGCACCGTCGATCCGCCCGACGGGGGGGCCACGCTCGGGCCCGACTCGCGCTGGTTCGCCTATGGTGCCTTCGAGGACGCGCGGGCGCGCTTCGCGGCGGTGCCGTTGGCCGACGGCAGCGACGACATCCTCGTCATTGGCGGCTACGGCGAGGGCGGCGTGGCCATCGACAGCATCGAGCGCATCGACGGGACCACGGGCATCGCCCGCGTGGTGGCGCACATGGCAGTGCCGCGCGCCGAGCCGGCGGCCGCACGGCTGCCCGACGGGCGCGTGGTCATCGTGGGCGGGCGCAGCGCCGCCTCGAGCGGCTTCGTCTTGCGCACGGTGGAGGTGTTCGACCCGGCAGCGAACGCTGTGACCTGCCTCGACACCGCCGGCTGCGGGCTCGACGTGCAAGACGGCGCCGCCATGCCTATCGGCCGCATCGGCGCGGTGGCCTCGGCCACCGCCGCGGGGCAGGTGGTGGTGGCGCTCGGCCGCACCCTCGACGTCGACGGCAACGAGGTGCCCGTGGCGGGCGGCGAGGTGCTGAGCTTCGGCCCCCTGAGCTCTAGCGCGATCGCGCCCGACGGGCCCCTGAGCGCCCGCACCTTCGACACGCGGGTGGTGGCCGCCGACGGCGCCATCCTCATCGTCGGCGGGCGCGCGCCGAACGGGTCGATGCTCGGCGACATCGTGCGCGTCACCGCGGCCACCGGCGCCCTCGGCGTGGGTGACCTGGCCACGCCACGCGCGCAGGCGTCGGCGGTGCTCTTGTCCGCCGGCGACGTGGTGGTGGCGGGCGGGTTCTCGGGCGATGGCTCGGGGATCACGAGCGCCGAGCGCATCACCGCCGCCTTCGGCGCCGCCGCCGTCGAGGCCATCGATCTGACGCTGCCGGCGCGCGTGGGCGCCTCGCTGCTCGCCCTCGACGACGACATCCTGCTCTACGCCGGCGGTACCCGGCGCCGCACCGACAACCTCGACGTCGACGCCAGCGTGATCCCCGAGCGCGACGCCGACATGCTCATCCCGTTCGGCGCCGGCGACCTGCTGCGCTTCGCGCCCGACAACTCCCTCGCGGTGGGCCGCCTGCACCACCAGGCCTTCGTGATCGGTGCCGCCAGCGATCGTGCGGTGTTCTTGGGCGGCGTGGCGACGAGCCCGCGGCTCACCCCCCATCCCCAGGTGGAGCACTACGAGCTCTCCGACAACCGCTTCACGGGGGCCGGGCTCATGGGCCCCGGCGCCGGGCTCGAGGCGGGCGTGGTGCAGGGCTCGGGCGCCGCGCTCATCGCCGCCGGCGGCGTCGATCCCACCACGGGCAGCACCAGCGCCGCGGTGCGCGCCTTCGACGCCCTCACCGGCACCTACGTGGAGGCCGGCGAGCTCCTCGATGCGCGCCGCGATCACTCGCTCACGCGCATGTTCGACGCCCCGGCCAACGCGCTCCTGGTGGCCGGCGGGCGCGACGAGAACGGCGTGGCGCTCGCGTCCTTGTCGGTGCTCGACCCCGTGAACCTGAGCGATCGGCTCTTGCCGGTGACCCTGCGCACCGCGCGCTACGGTCACAGCGCCACGCGCCTGGCCGAGGGCAACCCGCTCGGTGACGGCGCCGTGCTCTTGTGCGGCGGACAGGGCGCGGGCGGCGAGGCGCTCGACTCCTGCGAGGTGGTGGTGCCGCCCTCGAACCCGCTCGATCCAGGCACCTTCGACGAGGCCGCGGTGGTGCCGGTGCTCGGGCGCATGGCGGCTCGACGCTTTGGCCATAGCGCCACGCTGCTCGACAGCGGCGAGGTGCTCTTGGCCGGCGGCGGCGACATCAGCGTCGACCTGGTCCAGGCGGACCTGTTCGTGCCCGACGACGCCGAGCCGTACCTGGTGCGCACCGGACAGCCGAACCGGGCGCGCCGCGGGCATGCCGCGGTGTTCCTCGGCAGCGGACGCGTGCTCCTGGTCGGGGGCGAGGTGTTCGACACGGTGATCGGGGCCACCCGCAGCGCCGAGGTGTACGTGCGCGCGGCCGGGGCCTTCCTCCCGGTGGGTGACATGGAGGAGGAGCGCGCGGCACCCGCCGCCTTCCTCCTCGCCGACGGCAACGTGTTGGTGGCCGGGGGCACGCGCAACAACCCGAGCGTGCCGGGCGTGCCCACGCGCAGCAACCAGAGCTCCGAGCTGTACCTGGTGGGTCCCGACGGCACCGGGACCTTCGAAGAGCTCCCCGACGTGCCGTTGTCGTACGCGCGCAGCGACGTGCGCTTCATCGACCTCTTTGGCCGCGCCGTGGTGGCCGGCGGCAGCCACCGCGACGGCGTGGCCACGCCGGGCGACGAGCGGCGCTCGCCGCAGTACTTCGTCGACTGGCTGCAGGAGCCCGGCAACGCGATCCAGCCCTGAGCGGGCTTGGCCGAGCGAACGGCACTTTGCAGCCGGCCCGCGATTGGCGATGGTCGTACCATGGCCAAGGAACGGCGGCGCCCCGGCGTCGCGCTAGAATCCACCATCTACGCGTTCGGCCTGCCGTACCCTCGGAACGTCGAGCTCGGCTGGAAGCTCGCGCGCACCATCGCCGCCACCGGCGCCGAGGCCAAAACCTTCGCCGTCGTCGACGGCGAGCTGCGCGCGGGCCTCACCGACCACGAGCTCGACCGCATCGCGCGTGGCGCCGAGGGCGGCGTGGTCAAGCTTGCCGCCAGCGATCTCGGGCCCGCCATGGCGCTCGGCCTGACGGGGGCCACCACGGTGTCGGCCACCATGGCGCTGGCGCGCGGCGCCGGCCTGCGCGTGTTCGCCACCGGCGGTATCGGCGGCGTCCACCGCGACGCCGACCAGACCTACGACGAGAGCCAGGACCTCACGGCCCTGGCCCGCTTCCCCGTGGCGGTGGTGTCGGCGGGCGCCAAGGCCATCCTCGATCTGGAGAAGACCGTGGAGCGCCTCGAGACCCTCGGCGTACCGGTCATCGGCTTTCAGACCGCCGAGCTGCCGGCCTTCTACACGCGAAGCTCGGGCATCAAGCTGGCCCTCACCGTCAACGACGTGCAGACCCTCGCGCGTGTGGTGCATGCCCATTGGCGCGTGCACCCGCAGATGGGCATCTTGGTTGCGAACCCAATCCCCGAGGAGCACGCGCTGCCCCAGCCGCTCATCGACGACGCCATCGCGCGCGCCTTGGCCGACGCACGCGACGTGGGGGCGCGCGGCAAAGCGCTGACACCGTTCTTGCTCAAGCGTCTCGACGAGATCACCGAGGGCAAGAGCGTCGACGCCAACATCGCGCTGGCCGAGAGCAACGCGCGCCTCGCGGGCGAGCTGGCGGTGGCGCTGCATACCCTCTTCGGCGACGACGAGGGGCCGCACCTGGTGCGCGCGCCCTGATGGCTCCCTGATGGGCGCCCTGGTGCTCGCGTCGCGCTCGGCGATCCGGCGCGCGCTGCTCGAGAACGCCGGGCTAACCCTCACGGTTGACGTCGCTGACGTCGATGAGCGCGCCCTCGGTGCTGCCACGCTCGACGCCGCCGAACGCGCCCGGCGCCTCGCGTCCGCGAAGGCGCTCGCCGTCGCGAGGCACCATCCCGACGCCATCGTCATCGGCGCCGACCAGGTGGGCGTGCTCGACGACGGCAGCTTCCTGGAGAAACCCACGGACCCGGCCGACCAGGTGCGCATGCTGCTGTCGATGGCGGGCCGCGCGCACACCTTCCATAGCGCGGCCGCGCTGGTGCGGGCGGAGCAGGTCCTCGCCGTCGTCGACGAGGGCGCCACGGTGCACTTCCGCAGCTTCGGCGAGGCGGCCGCGCGCGCCTACGTGGCCACGGGCGAGGGCGCCTGGTGCTGTGGCGGCTATGAGAGCGAGCACCAGGGCGCGCAGCTCATCGAGCGCGTCGACGGCGGCCTACACGCGGTGCTCGGCCTACCGCTGTTCGGCACGCTCGAGGCGCTGCGCGCCCTCGAGCCAGCGCTGCTCCTGTAGCTCAGCTCGGCGTCGCCACGGCGTCGCGGCGCGCCTGCCAGGCGAGGTCGCGCATCTCCTTCACCGCGGCCTGCATCCCCACCAGGATGGCGCGCGCCACGATGGCGTGACCGATGTTGAGCTCCTCGATCTCGAGGATGGCGGCTACGGGGCCCACGTTGTCGTAGTGGATGCCGTGCCCCGCATAGCAGCGCAACTTGAGCTTGCTGGCGGCCTTGGCCGCGTTGACCAAGCGCCGGTGCTCTTCCTCGCGCACCTCGCGCGTCGGGGCGTCGCAGAAGCGCCCGGTGTGCAGCTCCACGGCGTCGGCGCCGATGCGCGCGGCGGTCTGCACCTGCTCTACGTCGGGGTCGACGAACAGGCTCACCAGGATGTCGGCGCCCTTGAGCTCGGCCACGAAGCGCTTGAGCGCGTCCTTGTTGGCGTTGACGTCGAGGCCTCCCTCGGTGGTGACCTCCTGGCGCCGCTCGGGCACCAGGGTGACCGTGTGCGGGCGCGCGTCGAAGGCCACGCGCAACATCTCGGGCGTGGCCGCCATCTCGAGGTTGAGCTTGGTGGTGACCGTGCGCTTCAGGATCTCCAGGTCGCGATCCTGGATGTGGCGCCGGTCCTCGCGCACGTGGATGGTGATCTGCGCGGCGCCGCCAAGCTCGGCGAGCACGGCGGCGTGCACCGGGTCGGGGTACTGCGCCTTGCGGGCCTGGCGCACGGTGGCGACGTGATCGACGTTGACGCCGAGACGGGGGAGCAGGACGTTTGCCATGCGGCGTCTTAGCGCGAAGGCCCCACCAGCGAAAAGCGCACCACGGCCTCTTGCACCTTCGGGTTGAGCGCCGCCCGGGCCGCCGGCGTCCAGGCGCACACGCCGGCGTCGTGCGCCGCGGGCCCGTCGAAGCGCAGCGAGGTCTCGACGAGCGAGGTGACGAGGCCGCCGGCGGCGAGCAACACGGCGGCAGGCGCACAGGTGTCCCAGACCTTGATGCGCTTGCTCGCCGTCAGGTACGCGTCGGCCTCGCCGTCGACGATGAGGCCGATCTTGAGCCCCACCGAGCCCTTGGGCACCGGCACGCCGCCGAGCTCCTCGACGATGTAGTCGACCACCTGGCTCGGGTGGCTCACCGAGATGGCGATGCGCGGTCGCTGGGGCAAACCCCGCGTGTCGACGCGGCGACGGTGGACGCGGCCATGGCCGTCGATGGCCTCACACAAGCCCGAGGTGACCACGCCGCGCCAGGTGGCGCCGGTGGAGGGTTGGTGGATGACCCCGAGCGCGGGCACGCCGTCGACGCAGAGGCCGATCTGCACACAATAGTCGGCCCGCCCGGCGATGAAGTCCTCGGTGCCGTCGATGGGGTCGACGAACCAGGCGCGCGGGTGCGGGCCCACCGACGCACCGCGCCAGGTCTCCTCGGTGATGATGGGATCGCCGAGGTGGGCCAGGCCCTCGCGGATCACCCGGTCCGAGGCCAGGTCTGCCGCGGTAACCGGACTCTCATCCGACTTGGTGGTCGGTCTGGCGCGCGCCTCGTCGTCGACCGCGAGGATGGCGCGGCCGGCCTCGTGGGCGAGGCGGGTGGCGAGCTCGAGGTCGGCGGCGTGCGTCAACATGGGGATGCTTGTCAGCCGAGGATACCGTTGCGAACCCAGTTTCCGTCGAGCAGCCTCCCGCCACCGCGGAGCCTACTCATGTTGCGCCATCTCGTGCTCGTGTCCTCGTCCATCGCGATCCTCGCCGGCCTGGCAGGCTGCCCCACGGCCATGGAGGGTGAGGGTGAGGGCGAGCACCGCGACGCCGGCACCGAGGGCGAGGGCGAGGGCGAGGGCGAGGGCGACCCCGGCGAGGGCGAGGGCGAGGGCGACCCCGGCGAGGGCGAGGGCGAGGGCGAGCCGCCAGATCCGAACGACGAGGCCGGCGACGAGCACGACCCCGCGAGCACCAGCGGCGCGCCCTTCACCGTCACGTCGAACCTCCAGCCCACTGGCGATCGCGACTGTTGGTCGTTCTCGGCCAACGAGGGCGACGTGCTCGTCGCCACCGCCATCGACGCCGATTGCGCCACCAACGCCACCGATCCGGAGATCGACCTCTTCGATGCAGCCGACCTGAGCGTCCAGTACGACAGCGACAGTGACAGCGGCGACGGCTTCTGTGCGCGTCTCGAGAGTGTGCTGAAGGCCGGCGACTGGATCATCTGCATGCACGAGTGGGGCGACAACGGCACCATCTCCGAGGTCACCCTCGACGTCGTGCTCACCCAGCCGGTGCTGCTCGGCACGGGCGAGACCTGCGTGCCCGGGTCCATCGCCGCGGTGTGCGATCCGAACCAGGAGCTGCAGTGCCTCGTCGTCACGCCGCCGAGCACCATGGCGTGCGCGCTGCCCGTCACGCTGAACCCGGGTGACCCTTGTACGCCCGGCGTCACTGCGTCCGTGTGCGACGGCGCGCAGGGGCTCCAGTGCCTCGATCCCGACGGCGATGGCAGCGCGAGCTGCATCAACCCCGACGCCGAGGCTTGCTTGTCGGTGACGGAGGTGAGCGGCACCACCTTCGACATCACTGTCGGGACCATCGACCTGACCGACGGCTCCTGCACCTACACCTCGCGCCCAGAGACGGTGGTGCACTACGTGGCCGACAGCGGCATCCCGCTGCAGAACCTGGTGTTCCAGGGAGTCGGTGGCGTGGGCGGGCTGTACGCGCGCACGAGCTGCGAGCTGCCGGCCACCCAGGTGCGCTGCACCAGCTCGACCAACGGCTCCATCTCGCTCCCCTTGGTCGAGGGCGGCGCCGACATCTTCCTGTTCGTCGAGGGGACGGCGGACGCCGCCGTGCAGGTCACCGCGACCGCCACGGCGGTCGCGATCCTCGGCGACGGCGAGACCTGCGTCCCCTACACCGGTGGCACGACCTTGCCCAGCTCGGCGTGCGGGCCCGGCTTGCTGTGCATCGACCAGACCACCACCGACGTGTGCACCGCGACCCAGAGCCAAACCGGCACGCTCGCCGACGGCGACGCCTTCTGGAATCGCGCCAGCGCCACGTGCACCACGACGACCACCAACGTGCCCTTCCACAGCTACACGGTGACCAACAGCGGCTCAGACTCGACGCTGATCGTGATGACGCGCGAGCCGGGCGACCTGGGGTTCTCGGCGAGCTGTGTCCCCGACACCTTCGTCCACGTCTTCGCCGACGGGTTCGATCCCGCGAACGCGACGACCGGGTGTCGCGTGGGCGACGACGACGGTGGTACCGCGTTTCACTGCAGCGAGGTGAGCCAGCCCATCGCCTCGGGCGAGGTGCTGCAGGTGGTGGTGAGCGCCTACAGCACGAGCGGGCGCGGCGACTACGAGGTGCTGTTCGCGGCGCCGGGGAGCTCGCTCATCGTCACCCCCGACTGACGCGCGGCCCGGCTCACCGAGCCAGGAACGCGCTCACCTCGTCGAGGAAGCGGGTCTTGCCCTCGCCGTTTCTGATGTCGGTGTTGGTGACGTCCACCTTGAGCACGTCGACGCCGTACTTCTGCGCCAAGATGCTCGGGAACGCGGAGTAGTAGCCGTTCAGGCCCTCGAGGAAGGCGGGCGGGATGTCCTTCTCCTCGGCGCGGCCCCGCATCTTGATGCGCTCGATCAGCGTGTCGACCGTGGGCACCACGAAGCAGATGGTCTTGTCCGGCTTGTGCAAGCCGCGGTTCAGGCGTTCGAAATACTCGTGGTACAGGTCGAGCTCGTCGTTCGACATGTTGCCGAGGCCGTGCAGGTACTTGGCGAACACCTCGGGGTCCTCGTACAGCGTGCGATCCTGGATGCAGGACTTGGGCACCTGATGGATGAGCTCGTGGTGCTGCACGCGCTTGATGAGGAACTCGAGCTGCAGCGTGAAGCTCCAGCGCTTCATCTCCCCGTAGTACCGGGCGAGGAAGCGGTTATCGACCACGGGCTCGTCGAACAGCTCGTAGCCGAAGCTCGCCGAGATCATCTTCGCCGCCGTGGTCTTGCCGGCGCCGATGTTGCCGGCCATGGCGACGAAGAGCTTGCGCTTGCTCATGATGCCCTCCGCGACGCGCCGCCCTCGGCGCTTCCCTGCGCGCGGAACGCGTCCATCATCGACACGAAGCGATCGAAGTGCACGTCGGCGTCGTGGGGGCCTGGCGCGGCCTCGGGGTGGTACTGCACCGAGAAGGCGAAGCGCTCGCGCGCGTCGATGCCCTCATTGGTGCCGTCGGAGACGTTGGTCTCGCTGGCGCGGCCCGTGCTCAGCCCGCCCGGGCGCACGGCAAAGCCGTGGTTCTGCGAGGTGATGAGCACGCGGCCGGCGGGTGCCTTCGGCGGGTCGCCCACCTCGAGGAGCACGGGCTGGTTGGCGCCGCGGTGGCCGAACGGGGTCTTGTAGGTGCTGGCGCCGAGCGCTTGGCCGAGGATCTGGTGTCCCATGCAGATGCCGAAGATCGGAACGCGACCGAGCAGCGCGCGCACCGCGGCCACCACGTGGGGCACGGTCGAGGGGTCGCCGGGGCCGTTCGACAAGAGCACGCCGTCGGGCGTGAGCGCGAGCACGGCGTCGGCGCCGGTGCTCGCAGGCACCATGGTCACCCTGCAGCCACGCTGCACCAGCATGCGCGCCATGTTGTGCTTGATGCCGAAGTCGTAGGCCACCACGTGCCGGCTGGGCGCCGGGCGGGGCAGGGCCCGGCCCTCGTCGTCGACGAGGCCCTCGGTCATCTCCCAGGGCGCCTGGCAGGTCACCTGCGAGATGAGCTCGCAGCCCCCCATGCCCGGCAGCGCGGCCGCGCGCTCGCGCAGCACGCGCACGTCGACACCGGCGTCGGTGCTGACCACGCCCATGACCGTGCCACCGTCACGCAAGCGCCGCACGAGCGCGCGCGTGTCGATGCCCGCGATGCCCGGGACGCCCGCGTCGCGCAGGTAGGTCGAGAGGTCGACGTCGCTGCGCCAGTTGGACACCACCGGCGAGAGCGCGCGCACCACCAGCGCCGCCGGTTGCACGCGCTCGCTCTCGGCGTCGCGCCGACAAATGCCGTAGTTGCCGATCTCGGGGTAGCTGAGCGTGAGGATCTGGCGGCGATAGGACGGGTCGGTGAGCAGCTCGGGGTAGCCCGTCATCGAGGTGTTGAAGACCACCTCGCCCTCGGCGGTGCCCACGGCGCCAAAGCCGGTGCCCGAGAACGCGGTGCCGTCGGCGAGCACGAGCAAGGCTCTCACGATGTCCCCCGCTGGTATGCGATGCGTCCGGCCGCAATCGTGGCGACCACACGTGCGCTCGTGCGCATGCCCTTGGCCGGGTTGGCCCACGAGCGCGAGACCGCGAGCGCCTCGTCGACGAGGTCGGTGGCGGTGGGGTCCACCACCACGATGTCCGCGCGCGCCCCAGGCTCCACGCGCCCGCGATCGGCGAGGCCGAGGATGGCGGCCGGCAGTGCGCTCATGGCCTTGGCGATCTCGATGGGCGAGAGCGCGCTCCACAAGAGTGGCAGCGCCAGCGCCAGGCCCGTGGCGCCCGGCTCGGCCAGGGAGAACTCGAGGTCCTTGGTGCGGTTCGGCACCGGCCGATGCCCCGAGGACACCGCCACCACCCCGCGGCGCACCAGGTCGAGCAGCGCCTTGCGCTCGGCGGCCGGCGCCAGCGGCGGCCACAGGCGCAGCGCGGTGTCGTAGGGGCGCTCGCGCAAGCTCTCTTCGTCGAAGAGCAGGTGCCACATGGTGGTGGACGCCGTGGGGCCGCCCGCCTGCGACACGGCCGCGGCTGTGGTGACGGCGTGGTGGTGCACCGCCATGCCCGTGAGCGTCGAGAGCGCCCGATCGCGGGCCGCGCCGATGCTCTGCGCGGCCAAGGGCACGGCGCGCAAGCCCAGGCGCGTCGACAGGGGGCTCTCGGTGGCCACCGCGCCCTTGCCGAGCGCGGCGTCGACGGGGTCGAGCATGACCACGCGCGCGCCGGCGCTTTTGGCGTACTCGAGGGCGCGGCGCAGCACCTCGGTGTCGACCACCGTGGCGACGTCGGTGAGCACGCGCGCGCCGGCGCCGGTCATGTCCGCGTGGTCCGCGATCTCCAGGCCCTCGCGGCGGCGGGTGAGGCAGCCCGCCACCACCACGTCGGGGCCATGGGGCACGGCGTCACGCGCGGCCGCCAGGCGCTGTTGCACGTCGTCGGCGCCGTCCACGGCGGGCAGGGTGTCCGAGAGCGCGACCAAGGTGGTGACGCCGCCGGCCAGAGCCGCGGCCAAGGTGACATCGAGCGTCTCGTCGTCCTCGCGGCCGGGCGCGCGCAGGTGCACCGCCAGGTCCACCAGGCCGGGCAACACCACGCGCGCGCGCGCGTCGAGCTCGCGCGCGCCGTCGGGGATGGGGGTGCCCGGCGGATGCACGCCGAGCACGTGCTCGCCCGCCACGTGCACGTCGGCGACGCGATCGGTGCCGGTGACCGCGCACACCACCCGCCCACCGCTGATGACGAGGTCAGCGACGGCGCTCATGCGCGCTCCGCCTTGGCGTGCACCACCGCCAACAAGTAGAGCACCGCCATGCGTACGGCCACGCCATTCTCCGCCTGCTCGAGGATGACGGCGCGCGGGTGGTCGGCCACGTCGTGGTCAATCTCGACGCCGCGGTTGATGGGCCCCGGGTGCATGACGAGCGCGTGCTCGGGCAGCCCGGCGAAGCGCTCCTTGGTGAGCCCGAAGCGGTGGAAGTAGTCACGATCCGACGCCATGCGCGCGCCGGAGATGCGCTCTTTCTGAATACGCAGGGTCATGACCGCATCGACCCCCGCCAGCGCGGCATCGACGTCGTCGGTGGCCTCGACGCCGTACTGCTCGAGGCCGAGCGGGAGCATGGTGCGCGGGCCGCACACGCGCACCTTGGCGCCGAGCAAGGGGAGCAAGAGCATGTTGCTGCGCGCCACCCGGCTGTGCGCGATGTCGCCGACGATAGCGATGGTCTTGCCGACCAGGCCGTCTTTGGGCGTGCGCCCGAAGCGCTCGAGCAAGGTGAAGGCGTCGAGCAGCGCCTGCGTGGGGTGCTCGTGCTGGCCGTCGCCGGCGTTGACCACGGCGCCCGACATGGCGCGCAGCAAGAGGTGGTGCGAGCCCGATTGCTCGTGGCGCATGACCACCAGGTCGGGGCCCATGGCCTCAATGTTGCGCGCGGTGTCGATGAGCGTCTCGCCCTTCTGCACCGAGCTGCCCGAGGCCGAGAACGAGAGCGTGTCGGCGGACAGGCGCTTGGCCGCGAGCTCGAAGGACAGGCGCGTGCGCGTGCTGTTCTCGAAGAACAACAGCGCCACCGTGCGCCCGCGCAGCACTGGCACCTTCTTGAGCGCGCGCGTGTTGACCTCGTGAAACGAGCGCGCGGTCTCGAGGATGAGCTCGGCGTCGGCGCGCGTGAGGCCGTCGATGCCGAGCACGTGACGCACCGAAAGCACGCGCTCGCTCATGCGCCGCTCCCGTCGCCGCGCGCTTCCACCACCACCTCGTCCTCATCGACGCCGCTCTCGGTGAGCCGCACGCGCACGCGTTCGTCGCGGCGCGTCTCGAGGCTGCGGCCGACGAAGTCGGCCGCCACCGGCAGCTCGCGCAGGCCCCGGTCCACCAGCACCGCCAGCCGCACGCACGCCGGGCGCCCGAGCTCGAGCAGGGCCTCGAGGGCGGCGCGCACGGTGCGCCCGGTGTAGAGCACGTCGTCGACGAGGATGACGGTGCGCCCAGCCACGTCGAAGCTCACCTCGGTGCCGCGCAAGAGCGGCACCGGGTTGCCTGCCAGCAGCACATCGTCGCGGTACAGGGTGATGTCGAGCAGGCCGACGGGCGGTGCGCGCCCGCTGATGTCACCGATGAGCGTGGCCAGGCGCGCCGCCAGGTGCGCGCCGCCGGTACGGATGCCCACGATGGCGAGCGTGCCAGGATCGAGCCCCAGGGGTCCGCGGGCGTCACGCGCGGCGCGATCCACGATCTCGTGCGCCAAGCGCGCCGTGACGCGCTGTACATCGCCGCGGTCGAGGACACGGCGGCAGACGACGGGTTCGGCGTCGACGGGACCCACGAGCAAAGGCTCGTAAGAGGAGGCGCCGGCCGTGTCAACCGGCGCGCAGCGCAAGGCGCGCGCGCCGCAGGTCTCAGTAGGTGGCGTTGACGCGCTGAGTGATGTCGATGTGGTGCTGCATCTCGAGGTGGGGCAGCTCCTGGAGCACGTCCCCCACCAGCGCCGGCGCCGTATCGGAGCGGTAGCGCACGTCGATCTTGCAGATGTGCTGCTTGTTCTGGGGGTCGTACGAGTACGAGTGGCTGAAGCAGTGCGGCTGGTCCTTGTCGAGGTAGGCGCCGCAGTCTGCGTCGTAGTCGCCCATGTCGAAGCGCACCGTTGCCTGACGGGTGCGCCGGATGAAGGCCTCGCGGGCCTGCGGGTCGCCGAAGGCGGGCGTGTTACCGTTGCGCTCGGCCATCTCACGCTCGGCCTTGACCCGGATCATGTCGGTGCACAGCAGCTTGCAGGCTGTTTTCACCTCGTAGCCCTGCAGAAACGGCGTCAGCCAGGTCAGCACCACCAGCGCCACGACAACGGCCACGACAATCCAGACGAACTTCTTGAGGGTTCCATGAGCTTCCGCGCGCATTGTGGCTCGCTCCGAGGTTCGCCGGGTCGTTGACAGCATAGCCTCAGCCTGGCTAGCTGGGTACTTGGCGGAGCGTGGCGCAGCTTGGTAGCGCACTAGACTGGGGGTCTAGGGGTCGCAGGTTCAAATCCTGTCGCTCCGACCAGCGGCGCCCGCGAGTCTTCGCGGGCGCCGCGTTTTTTTCCGGCCACGTCCTGATGCCCCGATTCGTCCCTTTGCCCTTGCTGATGACGGTGGCGCTCGTCGCCTGCAGCACCACCGGGCCCGCCGCGCGCGACGCACCGTCCGCGCCGGGGCGCATGCACACGGTGGCAGCAGGCGAGACCGTCTGGGATATCGCGCGCCAAAGCGGGCTCAGCGTGGAGGAGATCGTCGAGGTCAACGGTCTGCGCTCGGCCGATGAGATCGCCGCGGGTCAGGTGCTCTACCTGCCGGCCGGTGCTTTACCGTCGATCGACGTGCCGCCGTCGGCCGAGCGCGTGGAGCCCTCGCCGGCGGCGCCTTTGGGCACGGCGTCGCTGGTGTGGCCCGCCGACGGTGTAGTGCTGCGCTCGTTCGCCAGTGGCAAGCGCGCCTTCGAGGGGCTGTTGATCGCGGCCCCCGCTGGTACCCCGGTGCGCGCGGTCAGCGCCGGCGAGGTGGCCTTCGTGGGCGACGACAAGACCGCCCTCGGGCTCCTCGTCATCGTCAAGCACGACGACGAGCTGGCATCGATCTACGGCCACCTCGAGAGCGCCGCGGTCAGCGCCGGCCAGACCGTGGGGCGCGGGCAGACGCTGGGCGTCGTCGGCACCAGCGGCCAGGCAGAGGCGCCCCGGTTGCACTTCCAGCTCCGGCGCGGTCGTACTGCCATCGACCCGACGCCGCTCTTGCCGCCCGAGTAACCCCCCGGAGGAACCGTGCAGAAGCCCCAGGTGCTCGACGACGATCTGATCCGTGCCAAGGCGCTGGTGCGCGACGTGCCGGACTTCCCGAAGAAGGGCATCCTCTTTCGCGACGTGACGCCGCTGCTCAAGCACGGCCCGTCGCTGGCCGCCATCACACGCGCGTTGGCCGACAGCTGGCGCGGCCGCGTCGACGTCATCGCGGGCATGGAGAGCCGCGGCTTCATCTTCGGCGCCGCCCTGGCCGTCGAGCTCGGCGTGGGCTTCATCCCGGTGCGCAAGAGCGGCAAGCTGCCCTACAAGACCGAGAGCATGCGCTACGGCCTCGAGTACGGGCACGACACGCTCGAGATCCACGTCGACGCCTGCGCCAGCGGCGAGCGCGTGCTCATCTGTGACGACCTGATCGCCACCGGCGGCACCGCCGCGGCCACGGCGCAACTGGTGGAGCGCGTGGGCGGCAAGGTCGCGGGCTTCTCGTTCGTCATCGAGCTCGTCGAGCTCGGCGGCCGGGCCAAGCTCGGCAAGACGCCGATCGAAGCGCTGTTCACCTACTGATCCCGATTAATCGATGATGAGCGACCAGCAGGGATGAGGCGACTCCGCGGGATCACTCCTCGCTCGGCCGCAGCGCGGCGATGGCGCCGAAATCTTCGAGCGAGGTCATGTCGCCCGTGACGCGGCCGGTGGTGGCGAGCTCGCGCAACAAGCGCCGCATGATCTTGCCCGAGCGCGTCTTCGGCAGCGCGTTGGCCCAGCGGATGTCGTCGGGGCGCGCGAAGGAACCGATCTCACCCACCACCTGGCGCTTGAGCTCCTCGACGAGCGCCTCGCTCGGCTGGCGACCATCTTTGAGCGTGACGAAGGCGACGATGCCCTGGCCCTTGACCTCATCGGGCCGCCCCACCACCGCCGCCTCGGCGACGGCGCTGTGCAACACCAGCGCGCTCTCGACCTCGGCAGTACCCAAGCGATGGCCGGCCACGTTCACCACGTCGTCGACGCGGCCGATGACCCACAGGTAGCCATCTTTGTCGCGGCGCGCGCCGTCGCCGGTGAAGTACCAAGGGGCGCCCGTGGCAGGATCCTTCACCTGCACCCAGTAGGTCTGGCGAAAGCGCTCGTCGTCGCCCCACACGGTGCGCATCATCGACGGCCACGGCGCCTGAATGACGAGGAAGCCCTGCTCGTCGTCGGCGCAGCGGCTGCCGTCCTGATGCACCACGTCCATGGCCAGGCCGGGCAGGGGCTTGGTGCACGAGCCGGGCTTCTGCGGCGTCATGCCGGGGAAGGGCGAGGCCATGATGGCGCCGGTCTCGGTCTGCCACCAGGTGTCGACGACCGGGCAGCGGGCACCGCCCACCGTCTGGTGGTACCAGCGCCAGGCCTCGGGGTTGATGGGCTCGCCCACGCTGCCGAGCAGGCGCAACGACGAGAGGTCGTGGCGCTTCACGTGCTGGTCGCCCAGGCGCATGAAGGTGCGGATCGCCGTGGGCGCCGTATAGAGGATCGAGATTTTGTGGCGCGCGATCATCGACCAGAAGCGATCGGGCCCCGGATAGGTGGGCGCCCCCTCGTAGAGAAACACGGTGGCGCCGTTCGCCAGCGGTCCGTACACGACGTACGAATGACCCGTGACCCAGCCGACGTCGGCGCTGCACCAAAAGATGTCTTCGTCTTTGAGGTCGAACACCCAACGCATGGTGCGCGCCACGCCCACGAGATAGCCGCCCGTGGAGTGCACCACGCCCTTGGGCTTGCCCGTGGTCCCCGAGGTGTACAGGATGTAGAGCGGGTGCTCGGCGTCGACGGCGACGGCCTCGGTGACCGGTTGCGCCTCGCGCGTCACGTCGTGCCACCACAGGTCGCGGCCCGGCGCCATCTGCACCTCGTGTCCCGTGCGCCGCACCACCACCACGTTGGTCACGGTCGGACAGGCGCCGTCGGCGAGCGCCTTGTCGACGGTCTCCTTGAGGCGCACCACCTGCCCACGACGCGCGCCGCCGTCGGCGGTGATGACCACCTTGCAGCTGGCGTCGTTGATGCGCGAGCCGAGCGCCTCGGCGGAGAAGCCGCCGAACACCACGCTGTGTGTGACCCCGAGGCGCGCGCACGCCAGCATGGCGATGACCGCCTCGGGCACGAGCGGCAGGTAGATGGCGGCGCGATCACCCTTGTCGAGCCCGAGCGCGCGCAGCGCGCCGGCGAAGCGGCAGACCTCGTCGTGGAGCTGGCCGTAGGTGAGCGTGCGCACCTCGCCGGGCTCGCCCTCCCAGATGAGCGCGGCCTTGGTGCGACGCCAGGTGCGCGCGTGCCGATCGAGGCAGCTCTCGGTGGCGTTGAGCGTGCCGCCGACGAACCACTTGGCGCGCGGCGCCTGCCAGTCGAGCACCTTGGTCCAGCGCGTGCGCCACTCGAGGGCGTCCGCCGCTGCTTCCCAGTAGCCCAGGGGATCCGCGGCCGCGTCGTCGAGGCGCTGGGCCGTCCAGCTGCTCGGGTTGATGCGGGCGCGCGCCGCGAAGGCCGGCGGCGGGGGGAACAGGTCTCGTGCCTTGGCAGCGCCGGGAGCAGGGGCCGTGGTGCGTGCGGTGGTGCTCATGGGTGCCTCTTCAGGTGAGGGCGAAGCGTGGCAGCTCCGCCGCGAGCTGCTCGGGCGTCCACTCGCCGCCGCCTGGCGGTGCGTCGAGCCCCTCGGACTGCGACATGCGGTACTCGAAGACCTTGGGCCCGTGCACGCCGAAGACGCGGCCGTTCACGTCTTTGGCGAGGTCGGAGGCGAGCCACAGCGCCACCGGCGAGATGTGCTGCGGCCCGAGCTGCTCGATGCCCATCTGCTGCAGGCGCGGTACGTCCTCGGTCATGCGCGTGAGCGCCACCGGCGCGATGGCGTTGACGCGGCAGCCGAGCTTCTCGAGCTCGATGCTGCACACGCGCGTGAGCCCGTAGATGCCCGCCTTGGCGGCGGCGTAGTTGGCCTGACCGAAGTTGCCGCGCAGCCCGCTCACCGACGTGGTGTTGACGATGGCGTAGCCGCCGCCGCCCTGGGTTTTGATGGCGCGGGCGAAGGCGCGCGACATCAGGAACGAGCCCTTCAGGTGCACGTCGATCACCGAGTCCCACTCGGCGGTGCTCATGTTCGTGAGCGCGCGATCCCGCAGGATGCCCGCGTTGTTCACCAAGACGTCGACCTTCCTGAAGCGATTGAGCGCGCTCCACAAGATCATGTCGGCGCCGTCGAGGTCGGACACCGAGGTATGGGTGGCGATGGCCTCGCCGCCCGCGGCCTTGATCTCATCGACCATGGCGTCGGCCGCGCGCTGGTCCTTGCCCGCGCCGTCGCGCGCGCCGCCCACGTCGTTCACCACCACGCAGGCGCCGGCCTTGGCGAAGGCGAGTGCGTGGGCGCGGCCGATGCCGTTGCCGGAGCCGGTGACGATGACGACCTTGCCGGAGAACAGGCCCATGGCAGAGCTCCTGGGTTAGCGAATGCGCTCGCCGGGTTTGGCGCCCTCGGCGGACAACGGCACCGGCACCTCGCCGGCGGCCAGCATCATGCCGAACGAGGTGCCGAACTTCATCTTGCGTGGGGCCAGGTTGGCCACCACCACCACCATGCGACCGACGAGCGCCTCAGGCGCTACGTGCGGACGCAGGCCCGCGAAGATATCGCGCGCGCCGAGCTCCCCCACGTCGAGCTTGACCGCGATGAGCTTGTCGCTCCCCTCGACGGCCGTGGCCGAGAGCACCTTGGCCGCGCGCAGCTCGACCTTCATGAACTCGTCGATGCTGATCTCGGCGGGCGGCGCAGCCTCGGCGGGCGGCGCCTTCTTCTTGTCGGGCTTGGCGCTTTGCGCGACAGCGCTCGAGGGCGCGCTGGTCGGCGCGGCGGCGTCCGTGGGCTTCACCACGCTCGCCACCTTCTTCAGATCGAGGCGCTCGAACAGGCGCACGTACTCGCCGATGGCGAGGTCGGGCGGGAGCGGTGCCAGGGCGTTTCCGAAGGTGAGCGGCGGCAGCTTCAGCATGCCCTCGAGCTTCTCGACTAGCGCGGGCACCACCGGCTTGAGGCATGCCAAACAGCACTTGCCTACCCACAGCGCCGTCGTCAGCACCTTGCGCGCGGCCTCGGGGTCGCTCTTGGCGAGGTCCCAGGGCGCCGTGTCTTGCAGGAGCTTGTTGGCGACGCTGCCCACCTCCACCACGGTGCGCACGGCAGCCGCGAAGTCGAGCGCGCGATAGTGCGCGGCGATGCCGGCGAGGCGCGCGCGCGTCTCGCGCACCACCGGGTCGTTCTCGTCGAGCGGGGCCGGCCGCCCGCCCGCAACCTTGTGCAGCTGTGGCACCGTGCGCGACACCAGGTTGACGACGTTGTTGACCAGGTCCGCGTTGACGCGGTTGACGAAGTCCTCGAACGACAGATCGATGTCGTTCGGCTCCGCGCCGAGCTTGGCGGCGTAGTAGTAACGGAGCGCTTGCGGGTCGCACAGCTCGGCGAGATCGTCGGCGTTGATGAAGGTGCCGCGCGACTTCGACATCTTGGTGCCGTTGACCGTCAGCATGCCGTGCACGTGCACGGCCGAGGGCAGCGTGTCGCCGGCGGCCATGAGCATCGCGGGCCAGAACAGCGTGTGGAAGTACAGGATGTCTTTGCCGATGAAGTGCTCGATGCGCGTCGACGGGTCCTTCCAGTAGTCCTGCCACGTGCTCTTGGTGCCGTCGTAGAGCGCGCCGGTGAAGGCGCCGAGCCCACCGCCGAGGCCGCCGCCCACCACGACGTGCGAGCTGATGTTCTGCGCCAAGGCCCGCTCGGTCAGCGACACGTAGCCGATGGGCGCATCCAGCCACACGTAGAAGAACTTGTTGGTCTCGCCCGGGATGGGGAAGCCGAAGTAGGGGCCGTCGCGCGACACGTCCCAGTCCTTCAGCCCATCCGCGAACCAGGTATCGAGGAAGTGGCGCTGCGAGGCGTGCAGCACGCCCTCTCGCGCCAGCAAGGCCTTCAGCCGGTCGGCGAAGTCGCCGAGCTTGACGAAGATGTGCGTGCTCTTGGCCAAGACCGGCGTAGCGCCGGTGATGACGCTCTTCGGATCGATGAGCTCGGTGGCGCGGTAGGTGGAGCCGCAGGCCTCGCAGGAGTCGCCGTACTGGTCCGGCGTCTTGCACTTCGGGCAGGTGCCCTTGACGAAGCGATCGGCGAGGAAGCGCCCATCGGTGGGATCCTGCAGCTGCTCGACCTCGCCGGTGCGCAGGTGCCCGCCGTCTTTCAGCGCCTGGTAGATGCGCTCGGCGTGGCGGCGGTTCTCGTCGGTGTGCGTGGAGCCGTAGCCGCCGTCGTACTCGATGTGGAAGCGCGCGAAGGTGCGCCCGTGGCTCTCCTGGTTCTCTCGCGCCAGCTCCTCGGGCTTCTTGCCCGCCTTGAGCGCCGCGATCTCGATGGGCGCGCCGTGGCAGTCGGCGCCACACACGCACAGCACCTCGTCGCCCGCCATGCGCAGCGCGCGCACGTAGGTGTTCACCTGCAGGTGCTCGACCAGGTGCCCGATGTGGATCGAGCCATTCGCGTAGGGGAGCGCGGGGGTGACCAAGACCTTCGCCATGGCGTGGCTTTCCTCGAAGCCCCGCGAGACCGCAACAGGGTCGAGCGCCGCGCGCGCCCGTGCGCCTCGTCGCCCGCCCTGCGCAGCGCCGTGCCGCTCAGCTCGGGTCGATCCGCTTGCGCAGCGGGGCGGGCATGCGGTCGAGCATGGCGTTGACGCCGCGCTTGACCCGCGCGGGGGTCCGCAGCGCCATGGCGCGTCGCGCCGACCACAGCAGCGCGCGCCAGGCGTCGCCTTCGTCGAGGCGCATGGGACGGTGCGGCTGGAGCAAGCCGAAGCCCGCCTCGGCGCGCTCTACGCGCTCGCTCGCGTCCAGCGCGGGGTAGCGCGCTCGCAGCTCGTCCCACAAAAGCCGCATGCCCCCGTTCAGGCGCACGTCGTCGAGCGCGATGAGCGCCGGCTGCACCCGGTTCGCGTACCAGCCGAGCGCGCGCCGCGTCTGGTGGTAGCCGTGCACGATGTCGATGAACAAGAGGTCGACGGGCCGGCCGTCGAGCGCGCGCTCGACCTTGCGCAGACAGCGCGGCGCGAACAGGTCCCCATGGACGCGGCGCACCACCGGCTCGCGATCGAGCGCCTCGTTTGGCAGGGCGGTCACGTCGACGGTGACCACCAAACCCTGGCGCGGATCCGCCAGGCCGCGCGCCATTGCCAAGGTCGCGCCGCCGAAATGCGTGCCGAGCTCCAGCACGGTGCGAGCGTTGAGCACGCGCACCAGGCCGGCTAGCAGCGCGTAATAGGGTTGCACCTCCGCGGCGAAGGCGCCGCGAACGGTGTGGCTCGGCCCGTAGACGCAGTCGGCGAGATCGATGGCACCTCCCGCCGCCAGCGCCTGGTCCACCAGCTTGTCGTCGAGCGTCGTCATTGTTGGCCACTGTAGTCCGACCGGCGCTCGCGGTGCGCGGGTCCGCTGCGTGGTCGTGCTCCGCCGTGCCCTCACCGTGTCTTACCGTGCCGAGCGCAGGAACTTGCTGCGCTTCCAGAGCCGTGAAAGCGTCAAGACATGGGCAAGAAGGACCGCAAAAGGGACGCATCGAAGGACGCCAGCAAGGGCAAGGGCGCCGCAAAGCGCGCCGATGAGCGCGACGATGAGCGCCCCCGCATCAAGGCGCGGCGACGACCGGCGGGCGCCGACCGCTTCCGCGACGAGCCCAAAGAGATCGCGGTCTTCGACCCCGAGAACGTCGAGCGTGTGCTCGACGCCATGCCGTCAGCGGATCGCGTGCTGCGCGCCGCCGATCGCCTGGGCGGCCTGGCGCACCCGTCGCGCGTGCAGGCCGTGTGCGCGCTGGCCGCGAGCGAGCTGTGCGTGGGCGACGTGGCAGCCGTGCTCGGCCTCTCGCTCTCTGCGACCTCCACCATGCTCAAACAGCTGCGTGGGCTCGGCTGGCTCGCGGTGCGCCACGCGGGCAAGCAGACCTATTATCGCCTCTCGTCGTCGTTGCCGAAGGCGGTGCTCGACCTGCTCTTCAAGTTGGACGAAGCTCCGGTCTGACGCTCGTAGGGCCGTCCGCCCATCGTCTGCCCATCGTCCGCCCATCGTCCGCCCACGCCCGCGAGGATCGCGCGATCATGGCCACCACCTTCCGCCTCGAGCACGACTTCCCCGACATCCCCATCGAGCTGTTCGAGAAGCACCTCAACCACCCCGACCTGATCGCGATGCTCGCCGCCATGCCGGCCTTCCGCAGTCGCGATCTCGTGGAGAAGACCGATCTCGGCGGCGGCGCGGTGGGCTGGCGCTTCAAGGTGGTCGCTGGCGGCGACGTCCCGTTGGCGGCGCGACGCGTGGTCACCGACGAGATGCTGACCTGGCACGAGGACACCCGCTTCGTGCCGAGCGAGCACACCATCTACTGGAACATCATCCCGCTCAGCCCGAAGTTCCGCGAGATCCTCGACGCCAAGGGCATCTGGAAGCTCACGCCCCACACCTTTGGCGCCAAGACCGGCACGCGCCGGGTCATCGAGGGCAACATCCACGTCAAGATCCCCATCGTGGGCAAGATCGCCGAGACCTACCTCGCCGACGAGCTCAAGCGGAACTACGCGGTCGAGCCCGACATCCAGCGCAAGTTCTACGCGCAGATCAAGGACGACAGCGCTTCCGGCGCCCGCTGATTCGCTCCTCGCTCTGTCCTTGTCCCGATGGCAGCGTCGCGTGCTCGGCGCGCGCCTCCGCTGCTCCTGGCCCTCGTGGCAAGCCCCTCCGCGATCCTCCGACCCAACGACGCGGGGACCGCCGTGTGCCTGGCCCCGCCCGGCGGCGCCCACGTCATTGTGCTATTGCGGTCGCATGGCTCGCCTCCGCTCACCTCTCGCCGCGCTCGCCGCCGGTCTGCTGCTCGGCACGCTCACCACGGCGGGCGCGCTGCTCGCCCAAGCCAAGAAGGCCGAGCCGCTCACCGATCCCTCCGTGCCCTTCGACATCGTGGACACGCCTGGTTCGACCTACCTGCTCAACCGCTCCACGGGGCAGGTGTGGCGCATCTCGTTCACCGACGTGAACGGCAACAAGTACTGGTACGCGATGCACGTCCCGGTGCAGCAGCCGGGGTCGTTCGAGGACTTCATGACCCGGCTGCGCAAGGACATGGGACAGCACTAGTGCCGCTGCGCGTCGCTCCGTGTCCGCGCTGCCAGCGCCCCTTGGTCTTTGGTGAGCGGACCTGCCGAGGGTGCAGGCAGCCCTTCAACTACGGCACGCGCAACCCGCCGGAGCCGAGCGCCGCCGAGATCGCTGAGGCGCTGCGCGCGGCGGGCCACGCTGGGCCCGGCCCGCATGCGCCCGCGCCGCCTCCATCGCAAGCGCCGAACCGCGGCGCGCCAGCCGCGCCGGCGCCGCACCCGCGCTCCATCCCGTCGGGCGCGCCGGTCCGTGACGCCCCGGCGCTGGCGGGGCTCGAGACGGGTCGCTTCGAGCAGGTGGGCGCGGTGCTCGCCGACGACATCCCCGGCTTCATCGACTCCTCGCTCTACGCCGCCTTCACGCCCAAGCACGTCGATGTGGCCCCCGTGAGCGGGCTCGACCCCGGCCGCGCCGACGACGTGGGTGCCGTGCGCGTCGCGGCGGTGCCGGGCCTCGAGGCCACCGGCCGCGACCAGGTTGGCGCCGTGCCCACCGAGGACGTCCCCGGCCTGTTTCACTCCGACTTCCTGCGCGCCCCCGACCTGGCCTTGGCACCCGGGACCATCGAGGGCCTCGAAGCGAGCCCGCGCGCGGCCCGCACGCCCGCGGGCGCCAAGGCCGGGCGCCGCGGCAAGGGCACCGACGAGCTCCCCGCCATCACCTGCCAGTGCGGCACCATTCACCGCTTGCCGCGCTGCCCCAGCTGCGGCACACGGCATCGTGGCGCCGACGACTAGGCGTCCGATCGCCGAGGGACCGTGCCCGCAACCGAGAACGCACCGCTGCGCCTGCCGCCCGCCCTGCGCAAGCAACGGGGCCTCGCGCAGCACACCGATCCCGTGCGCGCCCTCATGCGCGCCCAGGGCTTGAGCACGGTCTGCGAGGAGGCGCGTTGCCCTAACCTCGGCGAGTGCTTCGGCGCGGCCACGGCCACCTTCATGATCCTCGGCGACCGCTGCACGCGCCGCTGCCACTTCTGCAACGTGCGCACGGGCAGAGGGGCGCCGCCGGACGTCGAGGAGCCGCAGCGCCTCGCCGACGCCGCGGCGCAGCTCGGCCTGAGGCATGTGGTCATCACCAGCGTCGATCGCGACGACCTGGAAGATCGCGGCGCCGCCCACTTCGCCGCCTGCATCGCCGCCGTGCGCACCGGCGTTCCCGGCGCCACCATCGAGGTACTGACGCCGGATTTTGGCGGCGACGCCCGCCACATCGACGTCGTGCTCGCCGCCGCGCCCGACGTTTTCAACCACAACCTGGAGACGGTCGAGCGCCTCTATCGCCAGGTGCGCCCGCAATCGAGCTGGCAGCACACCACGGGCCTGCTGGCGCACGTGGCGCGCGCCGGACACCGCGCCGTCAAGAGCGGCATCATGGTGGGGCTGGGCGAAGATGACGACGAGGTGGTGGCCACGCTCGATCGCATGCGCGAGCTCGGCGTGCACATCGCCACCGTGGGTCAGTACCTGCGGCCTACGCGGACGCACTGGACCGTGGCGCGCTACCTCGAGGAGCCGAGCTGGCAGCGCTTCGTTGCCCACGGCCGCGCCATCGGCCTGTCGCACGTGTTCGCAGGGCCCTTCGTCCGCTCGTCGTACCACGCGCGCGAGGCGCACCTCGCGCACCGCGCTGCCTCGGCGAGCCCGTCGCTTCGGGAGCACCCATGATCGCCTCGGCCCCTCGTGTCCTCGCGTTGCCCCTTGCACTGGCCCTGACGCTCGGCGCCTCGGCGTGCCTGACCACCGTCAACAAGCCGAAGCTCATCGCCAGCGCCAGCGCGCCGGCGGTGGACAAGCGCGCCGATGGCTGCCACGTGGACGTGTACCAAGACGGCGAAGAGGTGCAGCGCCCGCACGCCGTCATCGGCACCGTGGCGCTCGACTGGCCGCAAAAGAAGATCGAGGAGCAGGGGCCCGAGGGCGCCATCGCCACGCTCAAGGCCTTCGCCTGCGAGAACGGGGCCTTTCTCATCAAGGACCTACGCGCGCTCGCCATGGGCGTGGGCGAGGGCATGATCTACGAGGGCACCTTCGCCACCTTGCTCGACGACAAGGGCAAGCCGATCAACGCCAAAGGCGTGCCACCGGGGGGCGACGCGGGCCCGCCCACGGAGGCCGTCCCACCGGCCTCCGGCGGCTGATAGAGTCGCCGGCGCATGAAGCGATCGCCCCTCACGGTCCTGGTGTTGGTCATGGCGGTGTGGGCGGTGCCCGCGTCTGCCCGGCCGGTCATCAGTGAGGTTGCATGGGCCGGTGACCCGACCTCCGACGACTACCGCGACGAGTGGATTGAAATCTTCAACCCGGACGCCGGCGCCATCTGCGACCTCTCGCAGTTCGTCTTGGTGGGGGCTGGCAGCGGCGCCGTCGTGGCGCTGCCAGCGGTGGGCCTCGCGAGCAACGACTTTTTCATCATCCAAGACAAGCCGAACGTCCCACCCGTCGATGCGACCCACGCCTTCGACGCGAGCCTCACCCTCACGGACGGCGGCGAAGCGCTGTGCCTGTGCCCCGTCGGCACCACCGCCTGCGACGCCACCTGCGACATCGCCAACCCCGCAGTCGCCGCCTGGTTCGCGGGCTCATCCACGCCCGGCTCACGCAAGACCATGGAGCGGCTCGATCCCACCAACGACGGCGCGCTCGATGCCTCGTGGGCCGACGGCGCGCCCGCCTCGCCGCTCACGGCCCCCTTTGGCGGCACGCCCGGTAGCCTCGACGCCTGCGCGCCGGTCGACGCCGGCCCGCCGCCGAGCGACGCAGGTCAGCCCGATGCAGGCGAGCCCGAGCCCGACGCAGGCCCGAACGACGACCCCTCCATCGTCGTCACTGAGCCCAACGGCAGCACCACGGGCGCCACCGTGCAGGTCACCTACAGCGCCTCCGATGATGACCCCGGCGACGCCGTGACCGTCGAGCTGTTCTGGTCGGCCGACACCAGCGGCGCTGACGGGGTGCGCTTCGCGCGCGGGCTGCCAGGCGGGGCCGGCATGAGCGCGACGCTCGATACCGCCGCCCTGCCGGTAGGCACCTGGCACGTCTTCGGGCGCGCCCGCGACACGCGCGGGGCCATGGCCTTCTCCTACGCCCCAGGAACGGTCGAGGTGGGCGAGGGTGGCCCGGTAGAGCCGCAATTCGAGATCGTAGAGCCCGACGGGGTCGACGACAGCCAAGCGGATGGCACCTTCGGCGTGCAGTGGCGCGTCGAGCTCCCCGCCGGCGCGGCCGGCACCGTCAGCCTGTTCGTCGATGACGACGACGAGGGCGCCGACGGCGAGCCACTCATGGGCGACCTTGCGGCCGGTCCCGAGGGGCCGCGCGCCTTCCTCTGGGATCCGCTGCTCACGGGGACGGCGCCCGGGGTGGCCCACCTGTATGGCGTGCTCGACTGGTCCGGAGGCCGCGTGGTGGCCTATGCCCCCGCGCCGGTGACCGTGGTCGGCGAGGCGTGCGCGTGCCAGCACGCCGCAACTCCGGGCGCTCCGCGCTTGCTTGCGGGCCTCACCCTTGCCATCCTGCTGCTTCCCTTCCACCGGGCAGGGGTCAAGCGGCGGCGAGGGTAGAGCGCGCGTGCGGTACGGCATCATCTCCGACATCCATGGCAACCTGGAGGCGCTCCAAGAGAGCGTCAAGGCGTTGTCGAAGGAGCGTATCGACCGCTACATCTGCCTCGGCGACGTCGTGGGCTATGGCGCCAATCCCGAAGAGTGCGCGCAGATCGTCAAGAAGCTCGTCCAGACCTGCATCGTGGGGAACCACGATGCGGCGGTGTCTGGGCGCATGGACTACAGCTACTACTACGACGCTGCGCGCCACGCCCTGGACTGGTGCCGCAAGCAGGTGAGCCCAGAGACCCTCGAGTGGCTCAAGGGCCTCCCCTACTCCAAGCGCGAGGGTGACATCGAGTTCTGCCACGGCAGCCCCGTGCAGCCCGAGGAGTTCGAGTACATCTTCACCAAGGAGAAGGCCAAGGAGCTCTTGAAGTTCCGCGACCAGCTCGCGTGGGTGACTTTCATCGGTCACTCGCACCTCACGCGCAGCTTCGCCATCGGCACCGACGAGGCCTACAACGTCAAGGGCCCCGAATTCGTCGTCCGCAAAGACTTCAAGTACATCATCACCGTCGGCAGCGTCGGTCAGCCGCGCGACTATGACCCGCGCTCGTGCTGCGCGGTGTTCGACACCGAGACCTGCCAGTTCCGCTACCTGCGCAGCGACTACAACATCGAGGCGCAGATGAAGAAGATCATCGCGGCCGGCCTCGCCTACAACTTCGGCGCGCGCCTGCTGGTCGGAATCTGACGACGCGCGGCACCCTCGATCACGCCGCGCGCACCCCGCCCGTCCTAGCATCGGCAGGGCAGGCCGAGATCTTGAACGCCGTCCGCTTCGGATCGTCGTCGAGAACGCGATCGCTACCAGCGCAAGGCAACTTGGCCCACGCAGGACGTCCCGTGCTAGTGTCGACCGTGCGGTATGGGGGAGCGGAGCGGGTGTGAACATCCGGCGGAAGACCGTCGTCACCGTCATCTCCAAGATCGGCGACAGGAAGCCGAAGGCAGATGCTTGCCTGGTGGTCATCTATGGCCAATCCATTGGCCACAAGCACCTGCTCAAGCCCGGTGAGATCCTCATCGGGCGCTCGAGCCAAGCGCAGATCCAGATCGATCACGAGAGCGTTTCCCGTCGTCACGCGCGCATCGTGCTCTCCGACAACGGCGTGGTGCTCTCGGACCTCGGCAGCACCAACGGCACCTACGTCAACGACGAGGCCATCACCGAGCGTGCCCTGGGCAACGGCGACCTGCTCAAGGTCGGCCGCACCATCCTCAAGTACCTCTCCACCGACAACATCGAGGCCGCGTACTACGAGGAGATCTATCGCCTCACTACCATCGACGGCCTGACGCGCTGCTTCAACGGGCGCTATGCGCGCGAGGCGCTGGTGCGCGAAGTCAGCCGCGCCTCGCGCTACAAGCGACCGCTGTCGTTGTTGATGTTCGACGTCGACGACTTCGCCCGCATCAACGAGGAGTTCGGCCACTTGGCCGGTGACGCCGTGCTGGCGCAGCTTGGCAAGCGCCTGGCGCGTCGCATCCGTCGCGAGGACATCTTCGCGCGCACGGGCGGCGGCGAGTTCGCCATCCTGGTCCCCGAGGTCGACAAGGCCGGCGCCGTCCACCTCGGCCAGCGGCTCTTGCGCATCATCGGCGAGACCGCGTTTGGCTTCGACGAGGTGCAGATCCCGGTCACGCTCTCGCTCGGCGCCGCGTCGCTCGACGAGGTCATCGAGGCCGAGGGTGATCCCACCACCGCGCCAGGCGTGCGCGCGGTGGGCGCCGGCACCTCGCCCGGCGGGGACGCGTTCGCCTCGCAGACCAGCACCCATGGAGCCACCGAGTCGGGCGCGGACCCCGGCTCGCGGACCGGCTCGGGCGAGATCCACGACCGCTTCCATGCGTTGTGCGAGTCGCTCATGTCGCTGACTCGCCAGCGCCTGGCCAAGGCCAAGACCCAAGGCAAGGGTCGGCTGCAATCCTGATCGGCGCGTGGCGCCGCGCCGACCGTTCGGACATCCCGCCTTGAGGACCACCGATCCGGGTGGTATCCGACCGGCCCTTCCGAGGAGCAGCCGTGAAGATCCACGAGTACCAGGGCAAACACATCCTGCGGAAGTTCGGCGTGGCCACGCTCAAGGGCGTGGTGTGCGAGAGCGTGCACGAGGTCGAGGCCGCCGCCGAGCAGCTCGGGTACCCCTGTGTCATCAAGGCGCAGATCCACGCCGGCGGCCGTGGCAAGGGCGGCGGCGTCAAGCTCGTCAAGAGCAAGGCCGAGGCGCGCGAGACCGCCGAGCGCATCGTCGGCATGCAGCTCGTCACGCACCAGACCGGACCCGAGGGCCAGCGCGTGCGCAAGGTGCTGGTGGAGCAGGGCTGCGCCATCGCGCGCGAGCTCTACGTCGGCATGGTGATCGATCGCGCGTGCTCGCGGGTGTGCGTGATGGCCTCCACCGAGGGCGGCGTCGAGATCGAGAAGGTCGCCGAGGAGCACCCGGACAAGATCCTCAAGGAGTGGATCGATCCGGTGGTGGGCCTGTCGTCGTATCAAGCGCGCAACCTCGCCTTTGGCCTCGGCCTCACGGGCAAGCAGGTGGGCAAGGGCGTGGCCTTCCTCTCGGGCCTCTATCAAGCCTTCATCGGCACCGACGCGAGCCTGGCCGAGATCAACCCCCTCATCGTCACCAAAGACGGGGAGGTGCTGGCGCTCGACGCCAAGTTCAACTTCGACGACAACGCGCTGTTCCGTCACCCCGAGCTGCACGAGCTGCGCGACCCGCACGAGGAGGACCCGCGCGAGCAAGAGGCCAAGGCCTTCGACCTCTCCTACATCGCGCTCTCGGGCAACATCGGCTGCATGGTGAACGGCGCGGGCCTGGCCATGGCCACCATGGACATCATCAAGCACGTCGGCGGCGAGCCCGCCAACTTCCTCGACGTGGGCGGCGGCGCCGACGAGCCCAAGGTGACGGCGGCGTTCAAGATCATCCTGAAGGATCCCGCGGTACGCGCGGTGTTCGTCAACATCTTCGGCGGCATCGCCAAGTGCGACGTCATCGCCAACGGCGTGGTGGCCGCGGCCAAGCAGGTGGGCCTCAAGGTGCCGCTGGTCGTGCGCCTCGAGGGCACCAACGTCGACCTGGGCAAGAAGATCCTGCGTGAGTCGGGGCTGGCCATCACCGCCGCCGACGACATGCTCGACGGCGCCACCAAGGTCGTCGCCGCGACCAGGGGAGCGTAGCCGATGGCCGATCCCCCGCGATCCACCGCCCGCCCGAAGACCAAGCTCGGCGTCATCGCGCGCCTGGGCGAGCGCCTGTCCTCCGACGAGCGTGCGCCCTACGAGCTCAGCGAGCACGACGACGCGCTGCTCTTCGACGAGCCCACCGCCGACCAGGTGGTGCCGGCCGACCGCATCCCAGACGCCCCCAAGCGGGACCGCAAAGGCGAGCCATGAGCATCCTCATCAACGGCAACAGCAAGGCCATCGTGCAGGGCATCACCGGCGAGGCGGGCACCTTCCACGCGCAGCAGATGCTCGACTACGGCACCCGCATCGTCGGTGGCGTCACGCCCGGCAAGGGCGGGCAGAGCTTCGAGCACGGCGACAAGCGCGTGCCCATCTTCGACACCGTGAAAGACGCGGTGCGCGCCACCGGCGCGACGGTGTCGATCATCTATGTGCCGCCGCCCTTCGCGGCCGACGCCATCCTCGAGGGCATCGCCGCCGGGCTCGAGCTCATCATCACCATCACCGAGGGCATCCCGGTGCTCGACATGGTGCGCGTGCGGCGCGTCCTCGAGAGCCAGGCCACGACGCGTCTGGTGGGCCCGAACTGCCCGGGCGTGATCACGCCCGGCGCTGCCGGCGTGGGCTGCAAGCTCGGCATCATGCCGGGACACATCCACAAGCCCGGTCACGTGGGCGTGGTGTCGAAGTCTGGCACGCTCACCTACGAGGCCGTGGGGCAGCTCTCGGCGCTCGGCATTGGGCAGTCCACCTGCGTCGGCATCGGCGGCGACCCGGTGGCGGGCACCAACTTCATCGACGTGCTCAAGCTCTTCAACCAGGACCCCGACACCCACGCCGTGGTGCTGATCGGAGAGATCGGCGGCAGCGCCGAGGAAGAGGCCGCCGCCTGGGTCAAGGCGAACATGGGCAAGCCCGTGGTCGGCTTCATCGCGGGTCGCACTGCGCCGCCTGGCCGACGCATGGGTCACGCGGGGGCCATCATCTCTGGCGGCAAGGGCACGGCGTCGGAGAAGGTGAAGGCGCTCGAGGCCTGCGGCATCAAGGTGGCGCCCACGCCAGCAGATATCGGCAAGACCCTCGCGTCGGTCTATCGGGGCTGAGATCGTCGCCGCGCTCCTGCAGCACCACCGGCCTCGCTGGTGCTAGCGTGGGGCCCATGCGCCACGCCATCGCGCTCGCCGCTGCGCTCACGGTGACATCGTCGTATGCCACCACCGCGCACGCCCTCAGCCTCGACGTGCCGCGTTTGCGGATGCCGGTGCTCGATGCATCGCTGGCCGCGCTCTCTCCGTCGTCGCTGGCGCTGGAGGCGTCGGCCAGCGACCTGTTCCTGAGCACCACGACGGTGGCGGTGCCGCCGCGCTACGCGTGGGTGCTCGATGACGCTCGGCCCTTCTGGTACGCCGCCGGCGCCTCCGCCGTGGTGGCGCTCGGCACCCACGTGTTGGTGGGGCTGCCGGCGCTGGTCTTCTCGTCATTCGTGCTGTCACCGCTCGCGATCTCGGCGCCGGCCGCCTTCCTGCCAGTGCTGATCGGCGCCGGCAGCGTGTACCTGCTGGCCCAATCCGCGCTGGCCGCCGGCGCCGCCGCGTTCGCGTTCAGCAGCACCAGCGACATCTACGAGGGCGACTACCTCGCGGCGATCGCCGGGCACGTGGGCGGCGCCATCGTGGGCGCCGGCGTCTCTGGCCTCACCTTCGGCATCGGCGGCCTCTTGTTCGGTGGGCTCAACCTCATCTTGGAGTTCACGGGCTCGGCCGGGCTCCAGGCCATCGGCGTCTTCACGCTGCTCGGATCGCTGCCGGCGGTGGTGGTCGGCGGTATCGCGCTGGTGGGCGTGCCCGCGGTGCTCGGCGCGTGGGCGCTGGCAGCCTCGGCCACGGCCAAGCAGGGGTACGCCATCGACCCGAGCTGGCGCCGGCCACCGACGGTGGCGCCGCCCGCGCCGACGGCGCGCCACGACGCACCCTCGCTGCCGCTGGCCACGCTGGCATTGCCGTCGTCGTGACGAAGGGATGTGGGGCGCTCGCCGCGCTCGTGGCGGCCACGCTCGCATGCAGCACCGATACGGCGTGGCTCGTCGAGCAGGGCGTCGGCCAAGCAGAGGTGCTCTTGAGCGCGCGCCCGATCGGGCCGCTGGTGCGTGACGCGCGCGTGCCCGCGAAGGTGAAGCGCCGGCTCGCGCTCGCCGTGGCGGCCCGCACCTTCGCCAAGGAAGAGCTCGGGCTCGACGTGGGCTTCCAGTACCGCAGCGCCGTGTTCCTCGACGCGCCGGCCGTGGTGTACGTGGTGTCGGCGGCGCCGCGCACCTCGCTCGAGCCCTACGCGTGGAGCTACCCGGTGCTCGGCGAGCTGCCCTACCGGGGCTTCTTCTCCATCGACGACGCCGAGCAAGCGGCCGCCGATCTCGCCGCCCGCGGCCTCGACGTGGACGTGCGGCCGGTGACCACCTTCTCGTTGCTCGGCGCGGCACCCGATCCGGTGCTCTCGACGATGCTCTTCAGCAGCGACGAGCTGGCGCTGGTGGAGACCGTGATCCATGAGCTGGCCCACGCCACCCTGTTCGTGCCCGGGCAGGCCGCGTTCAACGAGGGCTTCGCCACCTTCATCGGCCGCGAGGGGCGCCGCCGCTTCGTGCTCAAGCACTGGGGCGCCGGCTCGGCCATCCGCACCCGCATGGACAGCCGCGACCGCGACGACGAGGCCTACCTGCGCGGTGTGGGCGCCCTCGCCTTCGACCTGCGCGTGCTGTTCGCGCAAGGCGGCTCCGTGCGCGAGGCCGAGCTGTTGGCGCGCAAGGACCGCATCTTCGTGGAGCACCAGCGTCACTGGGAAGAGGAGGTGGCGCCCACGCTCACGAGCCTCCGCTATCGGCGCGCGCACCTGCCAAACAACAACGCCGAGCTGTCGTCGTACGGCATCTACACGCTGCGCCGCCGCGTGTACCAAGAGGCATTCGAGTCGTGTCGGGAGGAAATGCGGTGTTTGCTCGCGCTCTTGCGGCGCGCGGCGCGCGAGCCGGATCCCGAGCTCGCGCTCACCGAAACGGTGCACCGCGGCGGCGCCGAGGTGTTTCTGCCGTGAGCGAGCCCGCGCCCGTCGTCGAAGGACCGCGTGTGGTGCCGCCGGCCCTTCATGGCGCGCGCCTCGATCGCGCCACGGCGCAGCTCTTCGAGCTCCCCGTGGCGACGGCGCGGCGCCTGCTCGCGCTGGGCCGCGTGCGGCTCGACGGCAAGCGCGGCGCCAAGGGCGACCCCGTGCGTTCGCACCAGAGCATCGCGCTCGAAGGCGGTGCTCGGTGGCTCACCCCTGCCGCCGCGCCACGCCTGACGCTGGTCCATACCGACGAGGAGCTCGTGGTCGTCGACAAGCCCGCGGGCATGCCCTGCCACCCCTTGGTGCCGGGGGAGGGCGGCACGGTGGTCGATGCGCTCGCAGCGCTGTTCCCCGAGATCGAGCGCGCCTCGCCGGAGGCGCCGCGCGAAGCCGGGCTGGTGCACCGGCTCGACACCGGCACGAGCGGCTGCCTGGCCGTGGCGCGCACCGAGGGCGCCTGGCGCGCGCTGCGCGCCGCCGTGGCGTCGGACCAGGCGGACAAGCGCTACCTGGCGCTGGTGGAGGGCGTGCTCGCCGCCCCACGCACCATCAGCGCGCCCATCGCCCACGACCCGAGCGACGCGCGCCGCATGCGCTGCGGCCCCGAGGGGCGGCCCGCCAGCAGCGTGGTGTTGCCGCTCGCCCAGGGCAGGGATGCCACCTTGGTGGAGCTGGTGCTTGGTGGTGGGCGGCGGCACCAGCTGCGCGTGCACCTGGCGTCCATCGGGCACCCCATCGTCGGCGATGAGCTCTATGGCGCGCCCGCGCGCGCCGGCGTCGCGTGGCCGCTGTTGCACGCGTTGTCGCTCCTGCTCCCCGGTCGCGCGCGCGTCGAGGCGCCGCCGCCCTCGTCGCTGCTGGACGCCGCGCGCGCGCGAGGGCTTGCCGTCGAGCAGCAACGCCACTAATGAGGGCGCGTCCAAGCGAGGAGTCCCCGATGCGCCGCGCGCTCGCGCTGTTCACCACCGTTGTGCTGCTCTCGACCGCGTGCGGCCACACCGTCATCGTCGACAGCGACCCGAGCGGCGCCGACATCAAGATCAACGGCGAGACCGTTGGCGTGGGACCCGTCAGCTACAACGAGACCACCGGCTGGGAGAAGGTCTACGACATCGAGGCCAGCAAGGCCGGCTACAAGAGCACGCGCAAGCAGCTCAAGCAGAGCGAATGGAACATGCCCGTCACCATCACGGCTGGGGTGTGCAGCCTGCTGCTCGGCACGCCGGCCACCCTGGTGGGCGCGGTGCCGCTGGTGGGGCTGTTCTGGGCCCGTCAGCTCCCCGATCGTGTGGTCGTGGTGCTCGACAAGGGCACGAACGCGCCGCCGCCCCCTCCCGAGGGCGGCACCCCACCGTCCTCGTACGGCTACTGATCGCCACCCCGGGCCTTGTGGCGCCAAGAAAAGGCCCGTAAGGGCCGCGCATGGCCGACCGCCCCGTCGTAGTCCGCATCGCGCCGTCGCCCACCGGCGATCCGCACGTCGGCACCGCGTACATCGCGCTCTTCAACTACGCCTTCGCCAAGCAGCGCGGCGGCAAGTTCATCCTGCGCATCGAAGACACCGATCGCACGCGCTCCACCAAGGCCAGCGAGGACATGATCCTGGCCTCGCTGCGCTGGCTCGGCTTCTCGTGGGACGAAGGGCCTGATGTGGGCGGCCCCAACGCGTCCTACCGCCAGAGCGAGCGCCTCGACATCTACCGCCACCACGTGGACACGTTGGTGGCCCGGGGCGAGGCCTACTGGTGCACCTGCGCCGCCGAGCGCTTGGACGGCGTGCGCAAGGAGCAGATGGCGCGCAAAGAGAACCCCGGCTACGACGGGCGCTGCCGCTTCCGCGACCCGGCCGAGATCAAGGCGGAGCGGGAGCGCGGCGTGGCTGCGGTGGTGCGCCTCAAGGTGCCCCGCGGCGGCGACGACCCGAAGAAGGGCAACGACGGCAAGGCCGAGCCGGTCAAGGTGCGCTTCACCGATCTGCTGCGCGGCGAGCTCGAGTTCGATACCCGCGAGATCGACGACCAGGTGCTGTTGAAGAGCGACGGCTTCCCCACCTACCACCTGGCCAACATCGTCGACGACCACCTCATGGGCGTCACGCACGTCATGCGCGGCGAGGAGTGGATCAGCTCCACGCCCAAGCACGTGCTGCTCTACCAGGCCTACGGCTGGCAGGCGCCCGCGTTCGCGCACCTGCCGCTCTTGCGCAACGCCGACAAGTCGAAGGTGAGCAAGCGCAAGAACCCGGTGTCGCTCTCGTGGTTCAAGGAGGCCGGCTACTTCCCCGACGCCATGATCAACTTCCTCGGCATGATGGCCTTCACCTTCGAGGACGGCCGCGAGATCTTCACCCTCGCGGACTTCGTGCAGGGCTTCAAGCTCGAGCGCGTGGTGCTCGGCGGCCCGGTCTTCGACCTGAAGAAGCTCTTGTGGCTCAACGGCCGCTATCTGCGCGAGCAGCGCAGCGACGAGGAGCTGGTGGGCTACCTGCAAGAGCGCTTGTTCTCCGCCGACTACCTCAAGCGCGTGGTGTCGGTGGTCAAGGAGCGCTTCGAGAAGTCCGAGGACCTCATCGAGTACGCGCCCTATTTCTTCACGGGGACGGTGAGCCCGGCGCCCGAGGATCTGCTGGTCAAGAGCAGGTCGAAGAAGGAGTCCATGGCCATCTGGGAGGCCCTGGCGGAGAAGGTCGACACGCAGCAGGACTTCAGCGGCCCGCGCGTCGAGGAGCTCTTGAACGCGTTCCTGGCCGAGAAGGGCCTGAGCGCCAAGGAGCTCTTCATGCCCCTGCGCTGGCTGGTCACCGGCAAGAAGGCGACGCCGCCCTTGCACGACACCATGGCCGTGCTCGGCCGAGAGCGGGTGCGTACCCGCATCCGCGCGGGCCTAGCCGCCCTTCATGTACTGCAAGAGAAACCACAGCCAACCACCTGATCACCTAGGAGAAAGCCATGGCAACGCAGCGTACGCTCTCGATCATCAAGCCCGACGGCATCAAGAAGAACGTGACGGGCAAGATCATCGCGATGTTCGAAGAGAAGGGCCTGCGGGTGGTGGCCGCCAAGCGCGTGCAGCTCACCAAGGCCGAAGCCGAGGGCTTCTACGCCGTGCACCGGCAGCGTCCCTTCTTTGGCGAGCTGGTCACCTTCATGGTGTCGGGCCCGGTCATGCTCATGGTGCTCGAGGGCGAGGACGCCATCGCCAAGAACCGCGAGATCATGGGCGCCACTGACCCGGCCAAGGCCGCGGCGGGGACCATCCGCAAGCTCTACGCCTCGTCCATCGGTGAGAACACCGTGCACGGCTCCGATGCCCCGGAGACGGCCAAGTTCGAAATTGGCTGGTTCTTCGCCGAGAACGAGATCATCTCCTAACGCTCTTCACTGCGGAGCGCACCAGCGCGCGCGGGGAGTAGCTCTCTGCGCGCGCTTGCGTCTGGGGCGTTCTTCGTTTTAGATATCGCTCCCATGAAGAACCTCGCGATCCCTCTCGTGCTCGCGCTCGCTCTCGGGAGCGGCTGCATGCACACCACCAGCAAGCTGCCGGGCGTGCTCGATCTGCGCTCCGATGGCTCCGGCGCCGCACCAGCGAACGACGCGGTCAAGACCACGCCCGAGGTCACCCGTGACGGCATCGGCGGCTGGCTTACCGGCGAGGGGCTCAAGATCGCCGGTGACAAGGTGGTCATCGAAGATCGCCAATGGCACATCATCGGCCTTTTCCCCGCCTTCAACGACATGGGCGCAGGGGAGTACGCCGCGTTGCCGAAGGGCACGGCCATGCGCGGGGTCAAGGTCGGCGACGGCTTGGTCGGCACCGACGTCATCCTCGCCCTCGCGCCGAGCCTGGTGTCGTGGATCCCCATCGTGAATTTTGTGGGCCTCATCAACCTCGCTCCCCGCATGACGCTCAACGTCTCGGGCACCCGCATCCAGAGCGGCGGCGGCGGCGCCGCCATCGAGCCGGCACCACCATCTCCCGACGAACCGCCCCCGCCCCCCACCGACGTCACTCCTCCTGCCGGGACCTGAGCCATGCTGCGTATCCTCACCCTCGCTCTCATTCTGGCGGCGTCCACCGGCTGCTTCACCATGAACGCGGCCATGCCCGGCACCCTGCGCACCGACGTCACAGCGGCGCAGACCGAGAAGGTCGGCACGCTCACCCACGAGACCACCAACTGGTTCTACATCTGCGGCTTGCTGGGTTCGCCACCCGAGGACGTGTTCGCCGCCGAGATCAAGAAGCAGTGTCAGGCCAAGGGCGCCGACGGCGTCGCGAACCTCACCTACGAGGCGCAGACCGGCTGCCTCGACTTTGCCATCGGCTACTGCACCTTCAACATCATCACGCCGCGCTCCTACAAGCTGACGGGCGACCTGGTGCGCATCAAGGCGTCGCCGCTGCCGGGCAAGCCGGCCAAGTCGGCCGCGGCGCCCGGCGAGAAGGGCGCGCAGGTCGCGCAGGCGTTCTGACACGCACGCTCCCTGGCAGCGCGCGAGGGCCGGCAGCACGCCGGCCCTCGTTCGTCTCTGGCTCCGTACGTCCGCAAGCTACTTGGTGCGCTCCTCGAAGCGCACGCTGGCGAGGATCTCGCGCACCACCGGCTGCAGGGTCTTGAACTCGGCCTTTTCGAGGGTGACCACCAGGGTGTAGCCGGTGAGCATCTGGCGCTTGTCGGGCGTGGTCACGCTCTCGAGGATCAAGAGCGCCTCTTGGCTGACGTCGCGGCTATCGCCGTCTTTGCCGAGCACCGTCCACTCGTCGCGCACGTGGTAGCTCGGGCGGCCGGCGCGACGCCCCGGCTCCGCCTCGACGTGGCGGATGTTGGCGCCGAGCGCCTGCTGGTTCGCCGTGCGCTGCGCCACGAGGTAGTCGACGCCGGTGGTGCCGAGCGGCAGCCAGGGATCCTCGAAGACGTGCAAGACGGGCGTCATCAGCATGCCTGGCGCCGGCGTACCGGGCCGCGCCTCGAGGAGCTTTCGGCCCGAGAGCGTGAGCTTGCCGCCCTCGGGCGGCGGGGGCGGCAGGGGACCAGGATCGGGCATGTCGGCGAGCCAGCCCTGGGGCAGGGCCACCACGAGGTTGGTGTCGGGCACGCGGCGCGGCACCAGCGCGCTCGGCGCCTGGCCGCCTTCCTGCTTGTCCTTGCTGCAGGCGACGGCGAGCATGGGCAGGGCGATAGCGACGGCGAGGCGGGCTGCGGCGTACATGGAGGAACTCTAGTGCCCTGGAACCGAGGATTCTTCTCGAATTCGCTTGGCCCTTTCGACGCACGCTGCGTCGAAAAGCCTGCGCGACTTCATCAAAGCACCTCGGATCCAGGGCGCTAGCGTGTACGGCCAGCCGCTCCTGCACGTGGTGCTCGACCGCCCGGCCATCGCGGGCAACATCGGCGCGTGCGCGCGCTTGGTGGCTGCTAGCGGCGCGGCGCTGCACGTGTGCGGCGCCACGCTCGGCCCGAGCGATCGTGAGCTGTGGCGCGCCGGGCTCGACTATTGGGTGCACGCGCGCGTGCACTTCCACCGCTCGCTGGCGCGCTGCCTGGCGCTCTTGGCGCCTGCGCCCTTCGTGGTCGAGGTGGGAGCAGCGCGCGCGCCGTGGGATGCGGCGTTGCCGCAAGGCTGCGTGGTGGTGCTCGGGCCCGAAAACGGCAGCGTCGACGACACCGTGCTCGCACCGGCGCGCGTTGACGATCGCGTGCTGACCCTGCCCATGGTCGCGGGGCGATCGCTCAACCTGGCGCAGGTGGCGGCGGTGGTGGTGTTCGAAGCCATGCGCCAGCAGCGCGGCTGAGACAAGCGCTTGGCTAACGCGCCGCCGACGGCAAGGACGCGTGGATGAGGCGCACGCGGCGGCCCAAGTTCTCGTCGGCCTTGGGCGACAAGAGCTCGCCGCACTGAAACAGCATGAAGAAGGTGAGCTCGTTGAGCGCGTCGCTGAGCGCGGTGGCCGGGTCGAGGCCCATGCCGTGCAACTGGGCGAGGTTGTTCACCAGCGGATCCACCAGCAGAGCGCCGCTGTCGTCGACGTCGACGTAGCGGAACAGGTCGGCGAAGGCGCCGTTTGGGTCGGCCAGGTACTTGCGGACGCCGTCCGCCAGCACATCTCCGTGGCCGGCGCGCACCATCTCATCTCGGATCTCACGGAACGCGAGGTTGTAGATCTCGATGCGCTCGCGGTCGGCGGCGGCGAGCATGAACGGGGGGCCTGGCGGGCGCGTCTCCTTGACCAGCTCGATGAGCCCCGCGCGCAGCAGCTGGTAGCAGAGGCGCGTGGCGTTGAACTCGGCGACTTGCAGCGAGCTCGCCACCTCGGCCACGGTGGCGCCGATCTGACCCTGGCCGTCGAAGAACTCGAAGGTGATGCGGTTCTCCTCCTCCTCGAGCTCAGTGGCCTCCTTGGCGGTGCGGCGCAGGCGCGCCTGCACGTTGGGGATGCGCTCGCGGAACACGCTCATCTCGTCGGCGCGGCGCACGGCCTCGAGGAGCAGATGCTGCATCGAGAGCGCAGGTGTCTGCGGGAACGGATGCTCCGCGGGCACGCGATAGAGCACGAACGAGCCCGCCTGCCACGAGCACAGCTCGGCGAAGATCTCGGTCATCTGCTCTTGGATGCAGGTCCACAGCTCGTGTGGCTGCAAGAGCTTCAGCTGCACCAAGCATTGCCCGATGCGCTGCCCCGAGAGCTGCGCCAGCTCCATGGCGGCGGTCAGTTGGCGCTCGTCGATCTTGCCGAGGCGCATGAGGAACTCGCCCATACGATCGCGCGGCAGGTTCGAGCCCACGCTGGCGACGTCGCCGTTCTTGAGCAGGATGACGCGCTCCACGTCGCCGTGCTTGACCATCACGCGGCCGGTCTCGCGGCTCTGCCCGAGGAGGTTCATGAGGTTGAGCAGGGGCATGGCCGCCACGTCGCCGGCCAGCGCCACGGTCTCGCCCGGCTGCGCCGCGGTCCCCGCGTTGTCGTCGCTGACGAGCAGCACCACGCCACCGGCGCGATGGAGGCGGTAGCGGCCGGGCAGGGCCTTGAGCAGCTCGCGCGCCTCCGCTTCCACGCGCACGATGGCGCCGGAGCGGTCGACGAGGAGGGTGGGCTGCGCCACGAGCCGAGCGTCTCGCATGAGCGCCGGGAACTCAAAAGAACGACAGGCGCTGTCTCGGCTTGTCAGCCGGCGCGGCGCGCGTCACCGAGGAAGGCGCGCACGGCGCCAGTCACGCGCTGCGCGGCGTCGCCCAATTCCGGCGAAAACGAGCGGCCCATCACCTGCTCGGTGAGCTCCCAATAATGAAACGCGAGGTCGATGCGCACGTCGTCATCGAGGGCCGGCGGCGCGCCTTGGCCGGAGAAGCCTCGGCTGATGAGCCAGCGGCGCAGGCGCTCCTTGTCGAGCATGTCCGGCGCCTGACCGGCCCGCAGCCGCTCGGCGTAGGTACCCGCCACCCAGAAGCGCGACGAATCGGCCGTGTGGATCTCGTCGATGAGCACCACGCGGTCGCCGATGAGGCCCATCTCGTACTTGGTGTCGACGAGGAGGAGGCCCTGGGCGGCGGCATGTGCCTGGCCCATGCGGAACAGGGCCAGCGCGGCCTCCACGCAACGATCGAGGTGGCGCTGCGGCAGGCGCCCCGAGGAGACGATCTCGGCGAGCGAGCACGCTTGGTCGTGCACGCCCACGGCCTCCTTGGTGGTGGGCGTGATCAGCGGCGCCGGGAAGGCGGCATGGTCGGCCAGGGCGGGGTCGATGAGCACACCATAGGCGTGGCCGCGGGTCTCTCGCGGCTCGCGTAGGAGCGACCCTGCGAGGTAGCCGCGCACCACCAGCTCGACAGGGATGGCTTGGGTCTTCTTGACGCGCATGGCCTGCGCATCGGGCCGATCGAGCAGGTGCGTCTCGATCACGTCCTTGGCCTTCTCGAGCCAGAAGGCCGCCTGCTCGGTGAGGAGCTGCCCCTTGAGCGGGATGGTGCCGAGCACGACGTCGAAGGCGCTGACGCGGTCGGTAGCGACGAGCAAGAGCTCGTCGCCGCGCGCGAAGACGTCGCGCACCTTGCCGCGGTAGCCCGGGGCAGGGTCGTCGACCCCGGTGAGGGTGTGGTGGAGCGCGTCGCGTAGGGTCTGTCGATTCGCCGCCATGCGTGGTTGCCCTCGAGTACACTCTCGCCCGAACCTGGAAACCCCTTGGCCGCAGCCCCCGACACGAGCCTCACCCAAGCCTCGCGCCTCACCCGCGACAGCGTCCCCGTGGCATCGTTGACCACGCAGTTCAACACCGTGGCGGTGCGCCGCGCCGGCGATCGCGTGGACCTCGAGGTGGAGGGCGCCACCTTCGCCACTTGGCACCCGCGCCACGCCTTCACCGGGTACTCGTGGGACGCGCTGGCGGCGGCGGCGCTCTTGCGCGCCGGGGGCCCGCCGACATCGGTGCTGCTGCTGGGCCTCGGCGGCGGCACGGTGACGCGCCAGCTGCGCGCCCTGCTGCCCGAGGTGCGCCTGGTGGGCGTGGAGATCGACGCCGGGGTCATCGAGCTGGCGCGCACCTACATGGCGCTCGACGAGCAGCGGGTCGAGATCCACATCGAGGACGCCTACGGGTACCTGGCGCGCACCACCGAGCGCTTCGACGTGGTGCTCGACGACCTGTTCCTCACCGGCCCCGACGACGTGGTGCGCACGCGCGTCCCCCAAGGCGAGACCCTCAAGCTGCTGCGGGCGCGCGTGGCACCTGGTGGGCTGTTCGTGGCCAACCTGATCACCGACGCGGGCGAGCACAAGAGCGTGCGCGTGGCCTCGCGCAAGGCCTTCGCCGACGCGTTCCCGGTCTCGCGCGTGGTGACGCCGCCGCGGGGGCTCAACGAGATCCTGGTCGGTGGCGACGACGTCCTGCCGCGCTCGGCGCTCGCCGCGTGGGCGCCGAGCCTCGCCGACCCCTACGACCGAGCGCGCTTGTCCGAGATCGACGTCAAGCTGCTCAAGCGGCAGTAGGCGACGAGCGCGGGTCAACGACGGTGCACGGCCTGGGTGCCGAGCTGATCGGTGGCGAGGATCAGCATGCGATCGATGCTGACGTGCCGCGGCCGGGTGAGGGCGAAGGCCACGCACTCGGCGACGTCAGCGGCGGACAGGGGGCGCATGCCGGCGTAGACCTTGTCCGCGGCGCCGCGCTCGCCGGCGAAGCGCACCAAGGAGAACTCGGTGTTGACCAGGCCGGGATCGAAGGTGAGCACGCGCAGATCTTTGCCGAGCAGCTCGGCGCGCAGCGCGCGCCCGAAGGCTTGCACCGCGGCCTTCGACGCGCAGTAGGCGGCACCCAGCGCATAGGGCTCGCTGCCCGCCACCGAGCCGATGAGCACCACATCACCCTTGTTCCTCGCGATCATGCCGGGCAGGAGCGCGCGAGAGAGCGCGATCACGCTGCGCACGTTGGTGTCGAGCATGGTGTCGGCCTCGCGCAGGTCCTCGTCGGCGACGGCGCGGCGACCGAGCGCGAGCCCGGCGTTGTGCACGAGGATGCTACAGGGACCAGCCGCGGCCTCGGCGGCCGCGATCCACGACGCGCGGCTCCCGGCATCGTTGACGTCGAGCGGGTGGGTGAACACGCGGGCACCCGGCACCTCGGCGCGCAGGCGCTCGGCCGCTTCGGCGAGCCTGGCCTCGCGGCGTGCGCCCAACGCCAGCGCCGCGCCGGCGCGCGCCAGCTCGAGCGACACCGCGAGCCCGATGCCCGACGAGGCTCCGGTCACGTAGGCGACGTCGTCATCGAGGCGGCGGCTCGGCATGGGGTCCTCCCGGGGTGGGCGCGCCATGACACGTTGCCCCCGAGGCTTCCAGCCGGTACCGCAAAGGCCTGCGCCCCGGTCGACGAAGGCTCGACGCCCGAGGGCGGCGAAAAATTGGAAAGGTCGGCGCGCCGCCTCCATGCTGGAACCGCTGGCGCTCCAAGGAGCCAGTCGGAGCCATGCGGACCCTCGTTGCTGCCATCGTCGACGCGACGCTCAACGCCCTCAAGGAGCAGGGCGCGCTCAAGCTGCAAGCGCGCCCCGAGTACGTCGTAGAGCCACCGAAGAACCCAACGCACGGCGACCTGTCGTGCAACGTCGCCATGGTCATGGCCAAGGCCGAGGGCCTGCCGCCGCGCAAGATCGCCGAGGCGATCGTGGCCGGGCTGGTCGACCACGACGGTGTGGTCGCCAAGGTGGAGGTCGCCGGGCCAGGCTTCCTCAACCTCACGCTCCGGGACCTGGTGGTGCAGCGCCTGGGGCTGCGCGCCCTGCAGGCGGGTGAGGGGTGGGGCCGGCGCCCGCGCGCCTCCACCGGCAAGCGCGTGCTCGTCGAATTCGTCTCGGCCAACCCCACGGGCCCCATCCACATCGGCCACGCGCGCGGTGCCTTCTTGGGCGACGGCGTGGCGCGGCTGCTCGAGGCCGCCGGCCACGACGTCACGCGCGAGTTCTACATCAACGACTTTGGCAAGCAGGTGGAGACGCTCGGGCGCACCGTGCACAAGCGCTACCAGCAGCTGTTCGGCATCGAGGCACCCTTGGCCGAGGGCGAGTACCCAGCGCAGTACGTCGTCGATATCGCGCAGAAGCTCAAGGACAGAGACGGCGACCGGTGGCTGCGCGCGGCGGCCGATCAATGGTTGCCCGTGTGCATGCAGCTCGCCATCGACGAGAACATGGCCGCGATCAAGGTCTCGTTGGCGCACGCGCACATTCGTCACGACGTGTTCTCGTCGGAGGCGGCGCTGCATCAGGGCGGCAAGGTGCTCGGCGTGGCACGGCACTACCAGGCGCGCGGCGTCACCTACGACGCCGACCGCGCCCAAGGCACCGAGGAGAAGGTGCGCCGCGAAGACAGCAAGGCCGCGCAGTTCGCCGACCGTCAGCTCGGCGGCACCTTCCTCATCACCTCCCGCCACGGCGACGACGAGGACCGCATCATCCTGCGGCGCGACGGCACGCCCGTGTATCTCACGGCCGATCTCGCCTACCACAAGGACAAGTTCGACCGCGGCTTCGACCGCATCATCGACGTGTTCGGCGCCGACCACTCGGGGCACGTGCCGCGCATCAAGGCCGGCGTCGAGCTCCTCGGCGTCGACCTCAAGAAGCTCGAGTTCCTGCTGGTCCAGATGGTGCGCATCACGCGCGACGGCCAAGAGGTCAAGGTCAGCAAGCGCAAGGGCACGGTGTTCGAGCTCGACGACCTCATCGAGGAGGCCGGCGCCGACCCCTGCCGCTTCATCTTCCTGTCGAAGACGGCCAACGCGCAGCTCGACTTCGATCTGGCCCTCGTCGAGAAGCAGTCGAAGGACAACCCGGTCTTCTACTTCCAGTACGGTCACGCGCGCTGCGCGTCGATCCTGCGCTTCGCCGCCGACAAGGGGCAGCCCTTCGCGGGCGTCGCCGCCATCACCGACGCGCACGTGGCGCGCCTGGTGCTCCCCGAGGAGAAGTCGATCCTCAAGCGGCTGAGCGCGCTCCCCGACGTCGTCAGCGGCGCCGCCGAGGCGCTCGAGCCGCACCGCGTGCTCTACTTCTGCCAGGAGCTGATCGCGGAGCTCCACTCCTACTACACCAAGTACCGCAGCGACCCCGTCGTCTCCGACGACCGCGAAAAGACCCAGGCGCGCCTGTACCTGATCGCCGCCCTCAAACAGACCCTCAAGAGCGCGTTCGCCATCCTGGGCATCGACGCGCCCGAGAGCATGAGCCGCGCCACCGACGACGACGAATGAAGGAGCGCCCTGCGTGAGAGAAGAGTTCGACCGCGCCCGCCGCACGCTGATCAGCGCGAGCACCACCTGGCCGCGCTCGGTGCTCGCCGCCGCCGCGCTCGGTGGCACCTTCGGGCTCGGCTTGCTCGCTGGGGGGATCGGCGAGGCGCGTGGCGCCAGCCCCGCCGGACAGGACCCGTTGGTGGCCGCCCGCGCCCGCGCCGAGCAGCTCGCGCAGCGCCAGGGCGAGCTGCGGCTGGCCTACCCCGCGGAGCTGCTCGCGCCGGAGCCCGAGGCCAGCGCCAAACCCGCCGCGGTTCTCGTCGACAAGCCCGCGAGCGCTCCACCCGCCCAAGAGAAGGCCGTGAGCCTCACGCCCGCGCCCACCGCAGCGCCGGTCAAGCAGCCCCAAGCCGAGCGGCCCAAGGCCGAGCGGCCAGAGGAGGACGCGGCCGCCCTGGCCAAGCCGCTCGAGGCCGAAGCTGAGCCCGCGCACAGCGACAGCAAGGAGCGTCCGAGCATCCAGGCCACGCTGGCCAAGGTCCTCGGCGGCGCCCCCCCCGCGGCAGCGACGCCGCCGGCGCAAAAGCCGAAGACCTTCGCGCTGCAGGTGGCGTCCCTCCCCGAGCGCGGCGCGGCAGACGCGCTCGCGGACAAGCTCGCGGGGCAAGGGCTCAACGCCCGTGTCGTCGTGGGCGAGGTGGGTGGACGCACGGTGTACCGCGTACGGGTGGGCTCGTTCGCGGAGCGCGACAAGGCCGAGGCGGCCAAAGGCAAGCTGAGCCTGCCCTCGTTCATCGTCGGCGAGTAGCGCTCGCCGAGGGCCAGGTCGGCTCTCGGCACCGCCGACACCCTCGTCGTTCATGGCGGCCCATCGAGCCCCAAGCTCTACGAACAGCGCGTGGGCGCGCGCCCGGCCGCAGATGGTCGTGCAGCGAGCCGCTACGAGCTGCGCAAACGCGCGCGATCCACCTTGCCGAGGTGCGTGCGTGGCAGCGCGTCGACCAGCGTGACCACGCGAGGGGCCTTGAAGGGCTCGAGCCGCGCGCGCACGAACTCCTGCAGCTCGGCCTCGAGCCCAACGCGCCGCGCGCGCGCCACCACGAAGGCCACCGGCTTGGTCAGGCCGCTCGCGTCGACGCGGCCAACCACCGCCGCCTCGGCCACCGCCTCGTGCAGCAGCAGGCAGCCCTCCACCTCGGCAGGGGCCAGCCACTTACCGGAGATCTTGAGCAGCTCATCGCCGCGGCCGCAGTAGGTGACGTAGCCCTCGGCGTCCATGCTGATGAGGTCGCCAGACACGTACCACTCGCCGCGGAAGGCCTGCATGGTGCGCGGTAGCTGCTGCCAGTACCCCTGCGCCCGCGACGCGCCGCGCACCCACAGCCAACCGGTCTCGCCGCGCGGCAGCTCGTGACCCTCCTCGTCGCACACCCGCACCTCGAAGCCGGGCACCACCTGACCAAGCGTGCCCGGCCGCACGGCGCCCGGTCGGTTCGAGATGAAGACGTGCCACATCTCCGCCGTGCCCAGGCCATCGAGGAGGTCCACGCCGAAGCGCGCACGCCAGCGTTCATAGAGCTCCACCGGCAGCGCCTCGCCCGCCGACGTCACCAAGCGCAGCGAGGCCAGGTCCTCGCGCGTCGCCGTGGGGTGCAGGGCGAGCTTGTGGATCATGGCGGGCACGTTGATGAGGACCGTGGGCCGGAAGCGACGGATGCGCTCCACCACGCTCTCTGCGGTGGCGGGCTCGGCGAAGAGCGCCGTGCACGCGCCCACCGAGAAGGGGAAAAACAAGTTCGCGCCGGTGGCGTAGCCGAAATAGAGCTTGGGCACGGCCAGCGTGAGGTCGTCCTCACGCAGGCCGAGCACCTCCTGCCCATAGCGACGCGTGGTGTTCGCGAAGGCACCGTGAGATTGCAGGACGCCCTTCGGCCTGCCCGTGGTGCCACCGGAGAAGAGCCACATGGCCACGTCGTCACGATGGGTGGCGAAGGTGGCCAGGCCGGCGGGGGTCGCCGCGAGACGCGCGCGCACGGCGTTGTCGTCGGCAACCACCAGGGCCGGCGCGTGGGGCAGTCGAGCTGCGGCGAGGTCGAGCGCCGTCCGGAACGCGGGCGCCGTCGCTGCCGAGCTCACCACTGCCCGCGCCCGTGAGTACTCGAGGAACCACGCCAGGTCCGCGGCCGGCAGGCCGGGGTTCACCATCACCACCACGGCGCCGAGCTTGAGGGTGCCAAAGAGCGCGGCCACGAAGTCGGGCCCGTCTGGCAGCGCAACGAGGACGCGCTGCTCGCATCCAACCCCCGCTTCCGCGAGGAGGCGGCCCCAGCGCTCGGCCAGCTCCTGCACCTCCCGGTAGGTCAAGGTGCCGGCGTCGGTGCGGATCGCTGGCCGTTCACCGCGCCCCTCGCGCACGCGCGCGTCGAGCAAGAGCTCGGCGATGTTGAGGCGCTCTGGGAGCGAATGCTCGTCGAGTGCAGGGGGGTGGCTGGTGGCGGGGTGGGAGGCGGGCGAGGTCATGACGGGGCTTGGATGCACCAGCGCGGCCGTCGGCGCGGGAGAGGCGGCATGAGCCGCGAGCTCGCCGAGCTGACCTGGGAGCAGGTGCGGGACCTGCCGCGCGACCGCACCGTGGCGCTGTTGCCCGTGGGCTCCGTGGAGGCCCACGGCCCGCACCTGCCGCTTGGCACCGACACCCTGATCGCCCAGGCCGCCGCCCAAGCCGCCGCCACGCGCTTGCGGGGCCACGGGATCGCCGCGCTGCTCTTGCCCGCCATGCCCTATGCGGCCGCGCCCTTCGCCGCGAGCTTCACGGGGACGATCTCGGTCTCGCCATCGGCGTATGCCGCGCTCATCGCAGACATCGCGGCCGAGGTGCACCGCCACGGCTTCGCCGCGTTGGTGCTGGTCAATGCCCACCTCGACCCTGCGCACCTCGAGGCCCTCAGGAGCGCCGCGGCGCTCGCCGACGACCGGGGTGCCGGACCGGTGGTGTTCCCGGACCTGACGCGCCGCGCCCTGGCCGCCCGGCTGAGCGACGAGTTCCGCTCGGGCTCCTGCCATGCGGGCTCCTTCGAGGGATCCGTGGTCATGGCCCTGCGCCCCGAGCTGGTGCACGACGAGGTCCGCCAGGCCTTGCCGCCCGTGACGGCGTCCTTGGTCACGGCCATTCGTGCCGGCGCGCGCACCTTCGAAGAGGCCGGCGGGCCGCGTGCCTATTTCGGGCACCCCGCCGAGGCCACGGCCGAGGAGGGGCGTGCCACCGTGCAGACCTTGGGCGAGCTCGTCGCCGACGCCGTGCGGGCCGCGCTCGCCGCCCGAGGTGCCGCGTGACGAGCCTGCTGGCGGGACGCGGGGCGGTGGTCACGGGCGGCGGGCGCGGCATCGGCGCCGCCATCGCGCAACGCCTCGCCGAGGCTGGCGCTGCCGTGGTGGTGGCGGCGCGTAGCACGAGCGAGATCGAGGGCGTGGCCGCGTCTCTGGTAGCCCGCGGCCACCGCGCCTTCGCCGTGCGCTGCGACGTGTCCGACGAGGAGGCCGTGGCAGCGCTGGCCCGCCGAGCAGCCGAGCTGGTGGGCGAGGTGGACGTGCTCGCCTTGGCGGCCGGCGACAGCAGCGCGGCGCCGATCGAGCGCCTCACCCTGGCGCAGTGGCGCAGCACCCTGGATGCCCACGCCACCGGCACCTTCTTGTGCGCGCGCGCGTTCGTCCCCGCCATGAAGGACCGCGGCCGCGGCCGGCTCATCGCGGTGGCATCCACGGCTGGCCTCGAGGGGGCACGCTACATCTCGCACTACTGCGCGGCCAAGCACGCGGTGGTGGGCTTCGTCCGCGCCCTCGCCCTCGAGCTCCAGGGCAGCGGCGTCTCTGCGCACACGTTGTGCCCTGGCTACGTCGACACGCCCATGACCGCGCGCACCCTCGACAACGTCGTCGCCCGCACGGGGCGCAGCAGGGCTGCGGCGCTGGCGGCGGTGCTCGAGGCCGCCGGGCAGGAGCGTCTGTTGCGCGCCGACGAGGTCGCGGCTGCCGCCGTCGATCTCTGCCAGCCCATCGCAGCGCAGATGAATGGACGCGCCATCGTCCTCTTGCCCCAGGGGGAGTCGTGCCTCTCGAAATCGTGAACCCCTCGTCGCTGCCGGCGCCCCGCGGTTGGAGTCACGGGGTGCTCGGTCCACCGGGTGGCCGAGCGCTCTTCATCGCCGGCATGTCGGGCATCGGCGGTGCCGCCGACGGCAAGCTCCCCCCCTTGGTCGAGCAGTTCGGGAGCTGCCTCGACCAAACGCTCGAGGTGCTCCGTGCCGCCGGCGCCGCGCCCACCGATGTGGCGCGCATGACGGTCTATGTCACCGACCTGGCCGCCTATCGAGCCAACCTCAAAGCGCTGGGCGCGGCATGGCGCGAGCGCTTCGGCAAGCACTACCCCGCCATGGCGTTGGTGGAGGTCAAGGGCCTCGTCGACCCAAACGCCCTCGTCGAGATCGAAACCACCGCCGTTGTTCCAGGAGAGCGCTGACATGGCCCTGCAACCGAAGTCCTTCCTCTACCACCTCGACAGTGCCACGGGCGTCGCCACGCTCACGCTGCACCGACCCGAGCGCCTCAACGCGTTGACCTTCGAGGTCTATGCCGAGCTGCGCGACACCTTCGTAGCGCTCGACACCGAGCCCGGCGTGCGCGTCGTCGTCCTCACGGGCGCGGGCAAGGGCTTCTGCAGCGGCGGCGATGTGGAAGACATCATCGGCCAGCTCTTCGGCAAGAGCGCAGACGAGCTCTTGCGCTTCACCCGCATGACCTGCGACCTCATCGGTGCCATGCGCCGCTGCCGCCGCCCGATCATCGCGGCGCTCAACGGCACCGTGGCCGGCGCGGGCGCGGTGCTGGCCACCGCCAGCGATGTCCGCTTCGCCTCCGAGAGCGCGCGCATCGCGTTCCTGTTCGTCAAGGTGGGCCTGTCCGGTGCCGATATGGGCGTCGCGTGGATGCTGCCGCGCCTGGTGGGGCAGGGGAACGCGAGCGAGCTCTTGTTTACGGGGGACTTCATCACCGCCCAGCGCGCCTACGAGATGGGGCTGTACCAGCGCGTCGTGCCGGTTGAGCAGCTCCTGCCCGAGGCAAAGGCCTTCGCAGAGCGGCTCGCCAAGGGCCCTCGAGACAGCATCGCCGTCACCAAGCAGGCCATCGAGGCCGAGGCCAGCATGACCATGACCCACGCGCTGGAGCACGAGGCGCGCGTGCAGGCCGAGCTCATGCTGCACCCGGATTACCGGGAGGCGTACGAGGCATTCCGGGCCAAGCGCCCGGCGGTCTTTCAGTGAGCGCGCCGGAGCTTGCGGCGGTGCGCGCCTTCCTGGCGCCGCAGCATGAGGCGTCGGCGCGCGCGGCCGCGGCCTTCGCGGGCACGCTGCGCGCGCGGCGCGAGCCCCCCACCGACGACGCCGCGCGCCGCGAGGCGCGGGAGCTCTTGCGCGACATGGGTAGCGACGACGTGCTCGCGCCCATCGGCGCCCTGGATTGGCGCGCCTGTTGCCTCACGCGCGAGGCGCTCGCCGCCGCGTCTCCGCTCGCCGACGCGGTGTTCGCCGTGCAGGGCCTGGGCCTCGTGCCCATCCTCCTCTCGGGGAACGCCGCCATGCGCGAGCGCTGGCTCGCGCCCTCCCTCGCGGGCCAGGCCATGGGTGCGTTCGCCATGACCGAGCCACAGGCGGGCTCCGACGTCGCTGCCATCACTACGCGCGCGGTGCGCGACGGCGACAGCTACGTCCTCGACGGCAGCAAGCACCTGATCTCGAACGCGGGCGTGGCCGACTACTACACGGTCTTCGCCAGCACCGACGCCAGCGCCGGTGGCCGCGGCATCAGCGCGTTCGTGGTTCCCGCCGATACGGTGGGCCTGCGCTTCGTGCGGCCACAGCTGCTGTCGTCGCCGCACCCCCTGGGCGAGCTCGCGTTCGAGGGCTGCCGTGTGCCCGCGAGCCACCGCCTGGGCGACGAGGGCAAAGGCTTCGCGCTCGGCCTGCGCACGCTCGACCGCCTGCGCGCCACCGTGGGCGCCGCCGCCTGCGGCATGGGCGCGCGCGCGCTCGAGGAGGCCCTCGCCCACGCGCGTGTGCGCCACCAATTCGGCAAGCCCTTGGCTGAGCAGCAATTGGTGCAGCAGAAGCTCGCGCGCATGGCCACGGAGCTGTGCGCCGCGCGCCTGTTGGTCTACCGCGCCGCCCAGGTTGCCGACGGCGGCGCCGAGCGCGTCACGCTCGAGGCCGCCATGGCCAAGCTCTTCGCCACCGAGGCCGCCCAGCGCATCGTCGACGACGCCGTGCAGATCATCGGTGGCGCTGGCGTCCTGGCTGCGCACCCGGTGGACCGCCTCTATCGCTCGGTACGGGCGCTGCGCATCTACGAAGGCACCAGCGAGGTGCAACACCTGGTCATCGCAGGGCTCCTGCTACGGGGTAGGGACGCATGAAGGTCGTGTGTTTGGGCGGTGGACCCGCGGGCCTGTTCACGGCGGCGTTGCTCAAGCAGGCCGACCCACGCCACCAGGTAAGGGTCTATGAGCAGAACCGCGCCGACGACGCCTTCGGCTTTGGCGTGGTGTTCTCCGACGCCACCGAGGAGGCCATCGCCAAGGCTGACCCGCTCATCACCGACGCCATGGGCCGTCACGCGCACCGCTGGGATGACATCGAGATCCACTATGGCGGCGACACGTTGATCTCGTCGGGCCACGGCTTCTCCGGCCTGTCGCGCAAGACCATGCTGGCGCTCTTGCAGGAACACTGCCGCGCGGTGGACGTGGAGCTGGTCTTCGGCTCCCAGGTCGACGACCCGGCTGGGCTCACCGACGCGGACCTGGTGGTGGCCGCCGATGGCGTGGGATCACGCACGCGCGAGCGATACCGCGAGCACTTCCGGCCCAGCATCGACGAGCGGCCAAACCGCTTCGTTTGGCTCGGCACCACCCGGCCCTTTCCCGCGTTCACGTTCTATTTCAAGCACAACGACCACGGCATGTGGCGGGTGCACGCCTACCAGTACGAGCCAGGCGCCTCCACCTTCATCGTCGAGACCACCGATGCCGCCTGGCGCGCCGCCGGCCTCGAGAGCGCCACCGAGGCGCAGACCTTGGCCTACTGCGAGCATCTCTTCGCCGCCGAGCTCGAGGGCCATCGCTTGATCGGCAACCGTTCCATCTGGCGGCGCTTCCCGGTCATCAGGAACGAGCGGTGGCACCACAACAACGTGGTGCTCCTGGGCGACGCGGCGCACACGGCGCACTTCTCCGTCGGCTCGGGCACCAAGCTGGCCATGGAGGACGCCATCGCGCTGGTGCTGGCGCTGCAGGAGCATCGCAGCGTTGCCGACGCGCTGCCCGCGTACCAGGAGGCCCGACGTCCGGCGGTGGAGAGCCTGCAGCGCGCGGCACAGGTCAGCATGCAGTGGTTCGAGGACGCGGAGCGCTACATGACGCTCGAGCCACTGCAGTTCGCCTTCAGCCTCTTGACGCGCAGCATGCGTGTCACGCACGAAAACCTCAGGGTGCGCGATCACGCCTTCGTCGAGCGCGTCGACGACTGGTTCGCCGCCCGCGCGGCGCGCGCCGCCGGGGCCGAGCCCTCCGAGGAGCCCACGCCACCGATGTTCACGCCGCTCAAGCTGCGCTCGCTGCTCTTGGAGAACCGCGTGGCCGTCTCTCCCATGTGCCAGTACTCGGCCGTCGACGGCATGCCCAACGACTGGCACCTGGTGCACTACGGCTCTCGCGCGGTCGGCGGCGCCGGGCTCCTGTTCACAGAGATGACCGACGTCAGCGCCGACGGTCGCATCTCTCCCGGGTGCACGGGCCTGTACCAGCCCGAGCACGTCGTCGGCTGGCGCCGCATCACCGACTTCGTGCACCAGCACTCGCGCGCCAAGATCGCGGTGCAGCTCGGTCACGCCGGACGCAAGGCCTCGACCAATCGAGGGTGGGAGGGCGACAACGTCCCGCTGCAGGTAGGCGGCTGGCCCATCGTGGCCGCCTCGCCAGTGCCGTACCTCCAGGACAGCCCCGTACCGCGCGAGCTCGACGCCGCCGGCATGAAGCTCGTGGTAGCGGACTTCGTGCGAGCGGCGCGCATGGCCGACGACGCGGGCTTCGACCTGCTCGAGCTGCACATGGCGCACGGCTACCTGCTGGCGAGCTTCCTGTCGCCGCTCACGAACCAGCGCACCGACGAGTACGGCGGCGACCTGACCAGGCGCATGCGTTTCCCGCTCGAGGTCTTCGACGCCGTGCGCGATCGCTGGCCAGCGAGCAAGCCCATGAGCGTGCGCGTCTCCGCGGTGGACTGGGCCGAAGGCGGTATGCGCCCCGAGGACGCGGTGGAGATCGCGCGCGCGCTCGGCCAGCACGGCTGCGACATCGTCGACGTCTCTGCTGGCCAGACCGTGGCACACCAGCAGCCCGCGTACGGGCGCCTGTTCCAAACGCCTTTCGCCGACCGTGTGCGGCAAGAGTCCGGCCTACGCACCATGGCGGTGGGCAACATCACGTCGTTCACCGACGTCAACACCATCCTGGCCGCCGGACGCGCCGACCTGTGCCTGCTGGCGCGGGCGCACCTCTTCGACCCCTACTGGACGCGCCACGCCGCGGTGGAGCTCGGTTACCCCTTGCGCTGGCCCGACCCCTACAACGCCATCGAGCGCTACCGCCCTCGCTTCACCTGAGCGCACGGAGTCCGCTGTGGCCTTGACCTACGCGAGCTACCTCAAGCTAGACGAGATCTTGGCGCTGCAGGAGCCGCGCTCCGATGGCCCCGAGCACGACGAGCTGCTCTTCATCGTCATCCACCAGGTGTACGAGCTGTGGTTCAAGCAGATCCTCCACGAGGTCGACTTCCTGGCCGCCGCGCTTCGCAAGGGAGAAGGGGCGCGCGCCCACCACACCCTGAAGCGCGTGCTCACCATCCTCAAGGTGCTGGTCCACCAGGTGGACATCCTCGAGACCATGACGCCGCTCGAGTTTCTGTCGTTCCGCGATCGCCTCGAGTCGGGCAGCGGCTTTCAGTCGTTCCAGTTCCGCGAGACCGAGTTCGCCCTAGGCTACAAGCACGCCGAGGCGCTGTCGCGCTACCCGGAGGGCAGCGCGCACCGGGCGCGGCTGGCGCGACGCCTCGAGGCGCCGACGCTTTGGGACGCGTTCCTCCACTGGCTGGCGCAGCGGGGCCACGCGCTGCCGGCCGGGACCCTCGATCGCGACGTCACGCAGGCCGTCACACCTCACGCCGCGCTGCAGGATCTCCTGGTGCGCCTCTATCGCAGCGATACCGAGGCGCGCGCGGTGTGCGAGCGCCTGGTTGATCTCGACGAGGGCCTGCTCGAGTGGCGCTATCGCCACGTGCGCATGGTGGAGCGCACCATCGGCGCTCGCACCGGCACGGGGGGCTCGAGCGGCGCCGCCTACCTGCGCGGCACCTTGGACCAACGCCTCTTCCCCGACCTTTGGGAGATCCGGACACGCCTGTGAGCGCGGTGCCGGTTCACCCGCCCACGCTGGCGTCGCTCTGCGCCTCGCCCAACGCGCTGGCGCAGCACTACGCGCGCTTCGACGTCGCCAAGCGCCTGCTCCTCACGGGGCACTCCCACCAGGCATGGCCCGACGTCGCGCGCGAGGCGCACCTGCTGGCGTGGGACGACGCCGCCCTCGACGTCGACGACAAGTGGACGCGCGCCTTCACGCAGGCCGCGCGCGTGCGCCAGGGCTTTGCGCGGCTGCTCGGCGTGCCGCCCGAGGAGGTGGCCCTCGGCGCCAACACCCACGAGCTCGTGCTGCGGCTGCTCTCGGCCCTGCCGCTGTCGGCGCGCCCGCGCCTGGTCACCACCGACGGCGAGTTTCACACCATCCGGCGGCAGCTCGATCGCCTGGCCGAGGCTAGCCTCGTCGAGGTGCTCCGGGTGCCGGCCCACCCCATCGACACGCTGGCCGAACGCCTGGGCGCGGCCGCTAACGACGCCACCGCCGCGGTGCTGGTCTCGTCGGTGCTGTTCGGCAGCGGGCGGCGGGTCCTCGGGCTCGGCCACCTCGGCGGCCGCTGCGCGCGCCTGGGCGTCGAGCTCATCGTCGACGCCTATCACCAGCTCGGCGTGGTGCCCATGGACCTGGCGAGCGATGGCCTCTCGAACGCCTTCGTGCTCGGCGGCGGCTACAAGTATCTGCAGCTCGGCGAGGGGAACTGCGCGCTGCGCGTGCCTCCGTCCTGCTCGCTCTTGCCCGTCATCACGGGCTGGTTCAGCGAGTTCGAGCGCTTGGCAGATCGCCCGCCCGGCGCCGTGCCCTTTGGCGCGGGGGCGGCGCGCTGGGCCGGGGCCACCTACGATCCCACCAGCCACTACCGGGCCGCCCGTGTCTTCGAGTTCTTCGACGAGCAGGGCCTGGCACCCCCCTTCTTGCGTGCGCTCAGCCAACACCAGGTGGGCCGCCTCATGGAGCGCTTCGATGCGCTCGGCCTGGCACCCACGATGGTGGACCGCGATCGCGCTGCGCCGCGCTCGGCAGTGGCGGGCTTTCTGGCGCTCAGCTCACCCCACGCAGCCGCGCTGCAGCGGGGCCTGCGCGAACGCGGCGTGCACACCGACCATCGCGGCAGCGTCTTGCGCTTGGGCCCCGCGCCCTACCTAAGTGACACGCAGCTCGACGCCGCCATCGATGCGCTCGGCGAGGTGGCGCGCGGCCTCCCGCCCACAGCAGCAGCCTGACGCGGCCCGCACCAGCAGCCATGCACGCGCCGGACGCGGGCGCCGAGGCCACCGATGCGGGTGGCTGCCGTCGCCGCGCGTCTACGGGGGCGCGCCTCAGTTGCGTGGCGCTTCCTCGTACTCGGCGTCGACCACGTCGTCGCCGGGCTTCTTCTCCTCGCTGGGCGCGCCAGGCGGGGGCGGCGCCGACTGCGCGGCCTGCGTAGGATCGTTGGGCGTGCCGGTCTTGTAGAGCTCTTCGGCCATCTTGTGGCTCGCCTTGGTCAGGGCCTCGAGCGCGGCTTTCACCACGGCGAGCTCTTGGCTGTCGAGCTTGGCCTTGCCGTCCTTGAGCGCGGCCTCCACCGGCTCCTTGGCGCCAGCGGAGATCTTCTCGCCGTTCTCCTTCAGCATCTTCTCGAGGTTGTAGATCATCGAGTCGAGCTTGTTGCGCTCCTCGATGAGCTCGCGCTTGGCCTTGTCCTCGGCGGCGTGGGCCTCTGCATCCTTCACCATGTTCTGGATCTCGCCCTCCGACAGGCCCGAGCTCGCGGTGATGGTGATGTGCTGCGCCTTGTTGGTGGCACGATCCTTCGCCGACACGTTGACGATGCCGTTGGCGTCGATGTCGAAGGTGACCTCGATCTGCGGGATGCCGCGCGGCGCCGGCGGGATGCCATCGAGGTGGAAACGGCCCAAGGTGCGATTGTCGCGCGCCATCTCGCGCTCGCCCTGCAGGCAGTGGACCTCGACGCTGGTCTGGCTGTCGCTGGCCGTGGAGAACACCTCGGTCTTCTTGGTGGGGATGGTCGTGTTGCGCTGAATGAGCACGGTGTTGACGCCGCCCAACGTCTCGATGCCCAGGCTCAGCGGCGTGACGTCGAGGAGCAGCAGGTCCTTGACCTCGCCGCCGAGCACGCCGGCTTGCACCGCGGCGCCGAGCGCCACGACCTCGTCGGGGTTGACGGAGCGGTTTGGCTCTTTGCCGAAGAGCTTCTTCACGGCCTCTTGCACCATGGGGATGCGCGTGGAGCCGCCCACCAGGATGACCTCGTCGACGTCGCCGGGCTTCATCTTGGCGTCTTCCAGGCACTTCTTCACGGGCGCCAGCGTGCGCTGCACGAAGGGGTCCATGATCTGCTCGAGCTT